>NZ_JBHUUW010000019.1:102392-135304 GCF_042670825.1 Streptomyces sp. NPDC057137
CCGGGCGGACGACGAAGGGGCGCTGTCCTGGCTCGCCCGGTGCGGACGTGACCGACACGGCACTCGGTGGACCGGGCCACCCCGGTGCAACCGCCGACCGAAGCACCCCGCACACCACGGACAGCCGGACAGCCGGACTGCCGGGCAGCCGACGAAGAGGCACCGCCCTGGCTTGGCCGGCCCGAACGGGCCGACACGGCCCTCGGTGGAACCGCGACCCGCTCGCGGAGATCGGCAGCCACTCCCGAGCCGCCGACGGAAGCGCCGCGCACACCGCGCTCAGCCGGACGAACAGCCCGGACGAACAACAAGGCGGCGCCGCCCCGGATGGCCCGGTGCGGACGTGACCGACACGGCGCCCGGTGAAACCGGGGCCACCCCCGACGCGGCAATCCCGCAGCCCGGCGCCGAACGCCCCCGCCAGGTCTCACTGACCCGCCGTCGTACAGCCCTCCACGCCCGTCGTCAGCGTCGCGCACGCCTTCGCCTCTGCGGCCGTGGCCACCGCGACCATCGGGGTGTACGCGTCCTTGTCGGCGTTGACCGTGCCCGTCTGGGGTGCGCCCTCGCCCTGGTCGGCCGCGATTTCGACCGTGTCTCCCGGTGCCGCCTGGGTGATACGGGCCCAGGCCACCCCGCACGTCTTGCTGTAGCGGACTTCCACGACCGCCGTGCCGACCGTCGCGGTCGTGGCCGTCTCGGCGAACTCGCCGCCGCAGCCCATGAGTTCAGGGTCCTCGCCCGTGCAGTCGTCACCCGCGCACTTCACTCCGGCGGGCAGTTCGGGTGCGCTGGTGGTCGGCTTCGCCGACGGGGGCTTGGCGACCTTCTCCTTGTCGCCGCCACCGCCCAGGTCCGTCAGCAGTACGGCTCCGGCTATCACCAGCAGCGCGCCGACGAGGGCCGCCACGAATATCGTCGTCCGGCGCCGGCCGCGTCCGCCGCCCTGGCCGGGCGAGCCGGGAGGCTCCGGAGGGGCCGACGGCGGGAAGCCGGACGGCGGGCCCTGGGGGGCGCCTGCCGGCCCGACGACGGGCCAGCCCCCGACGGCACCGGAGCCGCCGGACCGCGGTCCCGTACCCGCACCCGGACCGGGACGGGGAGGCGTCGCCGTACGTCCGCCGGGGCCGCCGGGGCCACCGGGCCCGCCGACCGGGTCGCCTCCGAACTCGCCGAGCGCGTCCCGCGCCTGGGATATCCGTATCGCTTCCATCGTCATGTCGTGGCGCATCTCGGAACGGCTCCACGCCCGCTCCGACAGCTCCCACATCGTCGTCAGATGCAGCGGATTCGTACCGGTCACCTCGGCGAGCGCCACGATCGCGCCCTTGGGCGCGAGCAGCCGGCCGTTGAGATACCGCTCCCACGACGTCTTGCTGTAGCCGGTGCGGTCCGAGACGGCGGCGATACTCAGGCCGCTCTTGTCCACGAGCCTGCGCAGCTGCGTGGCGAACTCCCTGACCTGTGGGTCGAGCTCCTCCGGTAGTGCCTTCCAACGAGGCATTACTTCCCCCTTGTCCCCCCGCACGCGCCTGAATGTGCTCCGCCGTGCCGCGCCCCCACGCCGGCCGACGACTACCCCAAGGGATGCGTGGAGCCAGGGCGTCAGTTCCAGAAATGGGAGTGCACCGGAGCATTCGGGACAGTCCCCGCGCCCCCTCGCGCGCCGCCTCCGATTCCGTCCCCCAGTCTCGCATCCGTTGCCCGGCGATCACACCATGGCGGAATGGTCACTTCCATGCCACAGGCATCCGCCGCCCCTTGATCCCGTTTGGCACGTCCATGACGCTGGCCCCATGCCGACGGCGCCCGTCCTGACTCGGGGGAGGGGATGGGCGCCGTCTTGTACTTCGTCTGTTTCGTACGTCGCCCGTTTCGTACGTCGTCCGTCGATCGCGGGCGGGACGGACCTAGGGGACCGTGGAGTGGACCACGTCCTCCAGGAACGGGATCTCCAGCCACGGGTCCGGCTGCGTCATCAGCGACAGCAGCACGATCGCCACGCCGAGCAGGCCGTACGTGACCATGTCGGTGAAGCGCGACCGTACGGCCAGCATGCCGACCGACGGCAGGATCCGCCGCAGGATCGCGCCGGTGATCAATGCCACACCGATCAGGATCGTGCCCCAGCGGAACGACTCCTTGAACGAATCGAGCCCGACGATCAGCAGCCCGAGCCCGGTCGCGCCCAGCACGGTCAGCAGCGGCCACTGACGGGCGGGGGCCGGAGCGTCGCCGGCCGCGGCACGGCCGCCGCCCTCGGGACGCGCGGTGTCCTGGGTGACGGTCGGAAAGCGCCGCGAGGTGCTGGGGACCGCGTCGCCGTCCCCCTCCCCCTCACGTACCGGCTCACCTACCGGCTCCGACACCGGCTCACGTACCGGCTCGCTCACGTCGCCGGCCGCAGAGTCGCCACCGCCGCCGGGCTCCGCCGCCGCGGCCGCGTCGGCGCCCGGACTCGTACCAGCACCCATGGGTGCCCCTTTCACGTTCCGCTACCGCTTCCGGCGCGCTCCGCCGCCTCGACGACGTTCACGAGCAGCTGCGCGCGGGTCATCGGGCCCACCCCACCGGGGTTCGGTGAGATCCAGCCTGCCACTCCCGCGACGTCCGGGTGGACGTCGCCGGCGATCTTGCCGTTCTCGTCGCGGCTGACGCCGACGTCCAGCACCGCCGCGCCCGGCTTCACGTCCTCCGCCTTGATGATGTGGCGCACCCCGGCCGCCGACACGATGATGTCGGCCTGCCGCAGATGCGTGGAGAGATCACGGGTGCCGGTGTGGCACTGGGTCACCGTCGCGTTCTCGGACTTACGCGTGAGCAGCAGCGGGATCGAGCGGCCCACGGTGATCCCGCGCCCGACGACCACGACGTGCGCGCCCTTGATCTCGACACCGTGCGCGCGCAGCAGCTGGATGATGCCGTACGGGGTGCACGGCAGCGGCCCCGTCTCGTTCAGGACCAGCCGGCCGAGGCTCATCGGGTGCAGTCCGTCGGCGTCCTTCTCCGGGTCCATCAGCTCCAGGACACGGTTGGTGTCGATGCCCTTGGGGAGCGGGAGTTGGACGATGTAGCCGGTGCAGTCGGGGTTCGCGTTGAGTTCGCGTACGACTGCCTCGATCTCCTCCTGGGAGGCGGTGTCGGGCAGCTCACGCTGGATCGAGGAGATGCCGACCTCGGCACAGTCGCGGTGCTTGCCGTTGACGTACCAACGGCTGCCCGGGTCGTCCCCGACGAGCAGGGTCCCGAGTCCCGGGGTGATGCCCTGCGCCTTGAGGGCCGCCACGCGGGCGGTCAGGTCGGACTTGATCGCGGCTGCGGTGGCCTTGCCATCGAGAATTTGGGCGGTCATGCGTCCATCTTCGCGGATGACCCCACCGCTGTTCCAATCCAAGGTCGGTTACGGGGAAACGTACGAGGTCGTGCCCGGGGTCGGGTACGCGGTCGGCCCGCCGTCCGGCGCGCGGGCGAGCGGCCAAGATCAACGGCCCGGCCCAGGTTGCGCTTGCACAACACATACGGATACCGACTGGACAAAAAGTCACCGCGAACAGCACGATGAGCCGCGCAGTGCGCGGGCAGTGTTGGGGGGCAAACCGCTCGGTTTTATGACGTTCCTCCTTCGGTTCCGCGATGTCCCCGCATTACCAACGGAGGAAACCCGCCATGAGCTTTGGCGACCCGAACAACCCGTACGGACAGCAGGGCCAGCAGCCCCAGGGCCAGCCGGGCTACGGCTACCCGCAGCAGGGCCAGCCTCAGCAGCCGCCCGCCAACTACGGCTACCCGCAGGCTCCCCCGGTCCAGCCCGGCTACGGCGGCTACCCCGGCGGCCCCACGGGTGGCGTCCCGCAGCAGATGCCGGGCGGTGTGTCGGCGTCCCGCGTGTTCCTCTGGATCCTCTCCGGCCTCAGCCTGATCGGCGGCGTGATCCTCATGCTCTCCGCGCTGGCGCTCAACGCGGCCAAGGACAGCGACGAGTTGGCCGACGACTCGCAGTTCCAGAGCCTGGTGGACCAGTCCAGCGGCCTGCTCTGGTTCATGACCTTCATCGCGTTCGTGTGGACCGTCGCGTCGATCGTCCTGGCGATCAAGTTCAAGACCGGTGGCAGCGGCCTGCGTACCGCGCTGATCGTCTACGGCGCCCTGACCATAGTCCTGGGCCTCTACCCGTTCGGTGGCATCGCGGGCATCGTCCACATCGTTCTCAGCATCCTGCTGATCGTCTTCGTGTCGAAGGCGGACGGCGCGGCGTGGTTCAAGCGCCCCCGTTACTGACGTACTCACGTACTCACGTACTGACGCGCACCGCGCTCGCGCACAACCTGGCGGCACACACGCCGGGGCGCATGCCAGAAGGCCGTAACACCCGCCGTATCGGCGGGGTTTACGGCCTTCCGGCGTTTGTCGCACGTACGGTGGCTGATCCTCGCCAAGGAACCGACCGCGCTCCCGGGGCTTCCTATCCTGACAACGATTCCGTCGGGAAGTCGGGAAGTCAGGAAGTCAGGAAGTCAGGAAGTCAGGAAAGGATCACCGTGGCCAGGGCACACGACAGCGCGTACGGCGGCAGCGGCAGCAGCTCCATGTACAGCGTCATCGTCGTGCCGATAGACAGCTCGCGCCCCGACGAGCAGGTCAGACTCGCTCCGGGCGAGACACTGCGGTTCGGCCGCACCCCGTCGGACGACCCCACCGGCTTCCTGACCATTCCGCACCACGGTGTGTCCCGGCGGGCGGGCGAGATCACCGCCGCGGGCTCCCACTGGACGCTGAGCAATCTCAGCCGTACGTCCACGTATGTCGTGGAGAACCCGGAAGGCGCCGGGGAGCACATCAAGATCGCGCCGGGGCGGATCGAGGCACCCATCCCGTTCGAGTTCTCCCGGGTCGTCCTGCCCGCCGCCGACGACCTGCTGAGCTTCGACATCTGGGCGCCACGGCACGATTACGCCGACGAGCCCGCCGCCCACTGCGACGGCGGCGAACCGACGGCGCACCCGTTCCCGCTCGACCGCACCAAGCGCTATTTCCTGGTCCTCGCCGCGCTCTGCGAGGCCCGGCTGCGCGGCGCGCCGCACGCCCCGCCGCCCACCGTCGACCAGGTCGTGGACCGGCTGCGCCGGGTCTGGCCGACGGCGAGCCGGACGGCCGTCCAGTGGAACATCGACTACCTCGCGGTCAAGTTCCGGATGAAGCAGCCGCCGGAGTCGGCGGACTGCGGGCCGCGGCTGAACGGCAAGAAGGAGTCGCTGGTCTCGCTCGCGCTCCGGTTCGATCTCGTACGGGAGGCGGAGCTGGCCGTGCTGGACACGGAGCCGGCCGTCCCGGAGCGGAAGTCGGAGCGGGAGCTGGGGCCGGGGCAGATGCCGGGGGCGGCGGCGCCATGAGGCGGGAGTCGCTGGCCGTCTCCGTCCCGTACGGCTTCCGGGTCGGTGCCTGGGAGGTGCGCGAACCGATCGGCTCCGGCGCCTTCGGCACTGTGTACGCGGCCAGACGCGCGACGGACGGCGCCCTTCCGGCGCGCGCGGCGCTCAAGTTCCTCCCGACCGGCACCTGCACACCGCGCCACTTACGCCACCTCCAGGAACTCGCCCAGCGCGAGCTGGAGATGCACCACAGGCTGAAAAGCCCCCGGCTGATCCGGATGTACGAGGCCCTGACGGTCTCGGCCCCCGGATCACCCGAACTCGACGGCGCCACCGTGCTGGTTCTGGAGCGCGCCGAGGGCTCCCTCGACGCCCTGCTCGCCCGCGCCCCCCGACCGGCGGCCGGACCCGCCCTCCTCACCCAGATCTGCGAGGGGCTGTACCAGCTCCACCACGCGGGCTGGATCCACGGCGACATCAAACCCGCCAACGTACTGCTGATGGCCGACGGCACCGCCCGCCTCGGCGACTTCAACCTCGCGGCGGAGCTGGAGGGCACGCACGCCTACTCCCCCGCGTTCTTCACCTCCGACTACACGCCGCCCGAACTGCTGTGGGCGGAGATCAGCGACCGCGGCCGGCAGACCCGCCCCAGCACCGACATCTGGGCCTTCGGCGTCCTCGCCCATCTCGTCCTGACCGGCACCATGCCGCTGCCGGGCGCCACCCGGACGGCACGCAAGGAGACCCTGCTGCGCTACGCGCGCGGCGAGTACGAACTGCGGCTCTCGCCCGAACTGACCGGGCCCTGGCGGCAGATCGTCACGGACTGCCTGTCGCGTACGCACCAGGAACGCGCCAGGCACGACGCGGCCTCCCTGCTCCGCCGGGCGGAACAGGCGACGGGCACGTCCCGTGCGTCCCGCGCACCACGCCTGCCCCGACTGCGCCCACGCCGCCGCGCGGCCTTCGCGCTGACGACGGCGGCGGCCGTGGTCGGCGCCGGCGCCCTCCTGGCCCTGCGGGACGAGCCGGCGTACGGCTACGAACGCTGCCCGGCCGGCGCGGTCTGCTTCTTCAGCGACTACAACGGGGGCGGTGAGATGTGCCGTTGGACCGGCGACGACGCCAACTGGCTTACGGGCGGGGAGTCGTGCTCCTGGACCCGGACCGGCCCCGTCAAGTCGGTCTTCAACAACGGCTCGGAGCGCGCGGGCGATCGCGACCTGGCGTACTTCTGGCAGCCCGGCTGGAAACCCCGCCCGGCCGACGGCGACCAGCGGATCGGCTGCACACTCGTCGGTGTCCGGGGCAATCTGGCCGGTTTCTACGCCCCGTTGTCGCACAAGTGGGTGCCGCGCTGCTGAGCCATCCTCCCCTGCCCCCGCCCCCGCCCCGAACCGCACCCTGAGACATCTGAGGTACCTCCCCCACCGCCCCGGCGGAACGATGAAGTCGTGCCTCCAAGGGGCGGCACAAGGAGCACAACGGGGAAGCACCACCGGATGCGTGGTGCGGGAGGAGTAACCATGCGCAAGATCCGTACGGCCGTGGCGGGAGTCACGATCGGCGCGGCGCTCGCCTTCGGCAGCCTGGCCGGGACCGCACAGGCCGACCCGACGGCCGACCAGGGGACGCGGGCCACGTTCGACGGCCGCGGCATCGACCTGTCCGGCGGGTGGCAGGGCGCCCAGGCCTGCGCGGTGTTCGCAGAGAACGACGTCCGCTGCTACGACACGACGGAAGCCGCCGACCAGGCGTCCGGCTACAACCGCGCCGCCGACCCGCTGGCGGCCCGCGCCCCGGCGTGCGCGTCCGGCTGGGTCTGCCTGTATCAGTACGAGAACGGCGGGGGCCGGCGCCTCATCTTCAGCGACGAGTACTGGGACAACCTCGGCAACTACGGCTTCGACAACAAGACCTCGTCCTGGCGCAACAACCAGAACAGGGGGGACAACGCGTCCCTGGCCCGGAACGCCAACGGCTCGGGGACCCGGGTGACCCTGTCGGCCCCGGGCTACGCCTCGTCCCTCGGCGCCTTCGACAACAGGGCGAGCGCCGTGCACGGCTGACCGACGCATCCATCCGTCCGACGTGAACGGCGACGGCCGCCCCCGTGACGTACGGGGGCGGCCATCGCCGCACAACAGCTCGGGTCAGTGGAAGAAGTGCCGCGTCCCGGTGAAGTACATCGTCGCGCCCGCCTTCTTCGCGGCCTCGATCGTCAGCTCGTCACGCACCGAACCACCCGGCTGCACCACGGCCTTGACGCCCGCGTCCAGCAGGATCTCCAGTCCGTCGGGGAACGGGAAGAACGCGTCCGAGGCCGCGTACGACCCACGGGCCCGCTCCTCGCCCGCGCGCTCCACGGCGAGCTTCGCCGAGTCCACGCGGTTGACCTGGCCCATGCCGACGCCGACGCTCGCGCCGTCCTTGGCGAGCAGGATCGCGTTGGACTTGACCGCGCGGGATGCCTTCCACGCGAAGGCCAGCTCGCGCAGCTCGGCCTCCGACAGGGCGTCGCCGGTCGCGAGCGTCCAGGTCGACGGGTCGTCGCCGTCGGCCTGGAGGCGGTCGGCGACCTGGAGCAGCGCGCCGCCGTCGATGGGCTTCACCTCGACGGGCGCGGAGGGGCCGCCCTCGCAGCGCAGCACGCGGATGTTCTTCTTGCGGGACAGCACCTCGACGGCGCCGTCCTCGTAGCCGGGCGCGACGATGACCTCGGTGAAGATCTCGGCGACCTGCTCGGCCATCGCGACGGAGACAGGCCGGTTGACGGCGATGACGCCGCCGAACGCGGACAGCGGGTCGCAGGCGTGGGCCTTGCGGTGCGCCTCGGCGATGTCGTCGGCGATCGCGATGCCGCACGGGTTGGCGTGCTTGATGATCGCGACGCACGGCTCCGTGTGGTCGTACGCGGCACGGCGCGCGGCGTCGGTGTCCGTGAAGTTGTTGTAGCTCATCTCCTTGCCGTGCAGCTGCTCCGCCTCGGCGAGACCGCCGGTACCGCTGGTGTAGAGCGCGGCGGCCTGGTGCGGGTTCTCGCCGTAGCGCAGGACGTTCTTGCGCTCGTACGTCGCGCCGAGGAAGTCCGGGAGAGCTGAATCGTCAGCGGCGGCGTAGTCGGCGGCGAACCAGGAGGCCACGGCCACGTCGTACGCGGCGGTGTGCTGGAACGCCTCGGCGGCGAGCCGCTTGCGCGCCGCCAGGTCGAACCCGCCGTCCTGTACGGCCGCGAGGACGTCCCCGTACCGCGCGGGGCTGGTGACGATGGCGACCGACGGGTGGTTCTTCGCGGCGGCGCGGACCATGGACGGGCCGCCGATGTCGATCTGCTCGACGCACTCGTCGGGGGTGGCCCCGGACTCGACGGTCTCGCGGAAGGGATAGAGGTTGGAGACGACCAGCTCGAAGGGCTCGATGTCCAGTTCGGCGAGCTGCTCGCGGTGCGAGGCGAGCCGCTGGTCGGCGAGGATGCCGGCGTGGACGCGCGGGTGCAGCGTCTTCACGCGGCCGTCGAGGGTCTCCGGGAAGCCGGTCAGCTCCTCGACCTTGGTGACGGGCACACCGGCGGCGGCGATCCTCCCGGCGGTGGAGCCGGTCGAGACGAGCGTGACGCCGGCCGCGTGCAGTCCACGGGCGAGGTCTTCCAGGCCTGTCTTGTCGTAGACGCTGACCAGCGCGCGGCGGATGGGCCGCTTCGTACCTTCGACGGCCTGTGCGGCGGTCGCTCCGGCGGTCTCTTCGACGCTCACTGGATTGTTACCTTTCGTCCCTCAATGCGGTAGCCGTGCCGGGCGAGCCGCCCCACGACATCGACGAGCAGCCGTCGCTCGACGTCCTTGATGCGCTCATGGAGAGCGGTACCACCGTCCGCGTGATCCTCGTCCCGCACCTCGACCACGCCTTGCGCGATGACCGGGCCGGTGTCGACGCCGTCGTCGACGAAGTGGACGGTGCAACCGGTGACCTTCGCCCCGTACGCGAGCGCGTCACGCACCCCGTGGGCACCGGGAAAACTGGGCAGCAGGGCGGGGTGGGTGTTGATGAACCGACCGCCGAAGCGGGCCAGGAACCGCTTCCCGACGATCTTCATGAAGCCGGCCGAGACGACGAGATCGGGCTCGTACGCGGCGGTGGCCTCGGTGAGCGCGGCATCCCACTCGTCACGCGTCGCGTGGTCCTTGACGCGGCGGACGAAGGTCGGCAGCCCGGCGCGTTCGGCACGCTCCAGACCGGCGATGGAGTCCCGGTCGGCGCCGACGGCGACGACGCGGGCGCCGTATCCCTGCGGGTCGGCCTCGACGGCGTCGAGCAGGGCCTGGAGGTTCGTACCGGAGCCGGAGACGAGGACCACGAGCCGGGCCGGGGAGCCGAATTCGACCGTGGAGCCGGGTTCCGGCGGGGTGACCGGGTCGTCGGGAGCGGGCGGGGACGGCGGGGAGGCCACGGCGGAACGCCTTTCTGGACGCGAGCACAGCCTCGCGGGTCGTGCGGGTCGTGCGGCTTTGTGTGGTCGTACGAACGAATCGTGTCTCCCGTATCGGGGAACTCTACGAAGGAGCCGACCGTCAGCAACGATACCGGCACACCGAACGGCCCCCGGGGGACGGGGGCGCGGCCGGGAGGTAGCGTCTGGGGACACGGACCTGTCTCCAGACGGGCCATACGACACAAGACCCCTTGCGCCAAGGGTCTGAGGGGAAGACGTTCACCAGATGCCGGACCGACGACACCGCACGGCACTCCCTGTCCCGCAGCCCACCGGGCCGGTGCTTCTGCTGCGGGAACGCCAGTCCTCGTCCGCCGGGTCCTCCGGGCCGGAGGACTCTTCGGGGTCCTCGGGTTCTTCGGGGAGTTCCGGAGGTTCGGGAGGTTCCGGAGGTTCCGGCTCCGACGGATCTTCGGGGTCTTCCGGCTCCTCCGGGTCCTCGGGTTCCTCGGGGTCCGGGTCCTCGGGATCCTCCGACGACAATCCGTTCGCGCCGCCGCCGGAGGACAGGCCCGACCAGCCGTGGCAGCCGCGCCACCCCCAGAACGGCGGGACGCCGGACGACCAGTCGTCGGGCGGTGACCGTTCGTCCTGGGGCAGCCAGTGGAGCAGCCGTCAGCCGGGCCGCTCGTCGGGCGGTTTCGGCGGCAGGCCCGGCGGCCAGAACGGACCGGGCGGCCAGCAGAACGGCCCCGGCGGCCCCGGCGGTCCCGGTGGCCGCCAGGACGGTCCGGACGGCCGCCCCGGCAGGGGTCTGCGCTGGGACCCGACCGACCCGTTCCAGCGCCGCGCCCGGTACTCGATCCTCTCCGGCATGTGGGCGTTCTTCTTCGCCCTCTTCGACTTCCCGGAGATCGCGCTGCTCCTCGGGGCACTCGCGCTGTACTGGGGCATCAGTTCGCTGCGGGCCAAGGCTCCGCTGCCACGTACACCGGTTGACGGCGGCACAGGTGCGAGTCGTTCGGACGTGGGGACGACTTCCGGCCGCGAGGGGGCCGGCTCCGGATCCGGCTCGGACTCCGGTACGACGTCTCCCGCGCCGACCATCACGGGCGCACCGCCGGTACCGAGCACGCCGCCCGGCACCCCGGCCCAGGGCACGACGGCGCACAAGCCGCAGACGACGGCCGCGGTGAGCGGGATCGTGACGGCGTCCATCGCGCTGCTGGTCGTGGCGGCGACGTTCACCGTGCAGCTCGTCTACCGCGACTACTACACGTGCGTGAACGACGCGCTGACGAAGACGGGTCAACTGGCCTGCAACGACAAGCTGCCCGACTCACTGGTCCCGATCTTCGGCGTCCAGAAGT
Source organism: Streptomyces sp. NPDC057137 (assembly GCF_042670825.1). Lineage (NCBI taxonomy): Bacteria > Bacillati > Actinomycetota > Actinomycetes > Kitasatosporales > Streptomycetaceae > Streptomyces > Streptomyces sp. NPDC057137. Next base: position 113,564 of record NZ_JBHUUW010000019.1, read on the forward strand.
AGCCGAGAGGCAGCCCGGCACATCCGACGGCGGCCCCGCCCCTCCCGGTTCAGGGAAGGGCGGGGCCGCCGCTCGTTCGAGTGGTGTGGATCAGTCGGCCGCTTTCGCTTCCGGCTCCGGCTCGGGCTCGGACTTGGACTTGGCCTCGGACTTGGCCTCCGATTGAGGCTCGGCCGCGGGCTCCGACTCCGAATCGGGTTCAGGCTGCCGCGGCCCGGCCGGCGGGAAGTCGGTCATCAGGCCGCCGGACGCCTGCTTGATCGCGGCCCAGCGCGCCTCCTGGGCGTCCCGGTCGTGCCAGGCGTCCATCGGCAGGAAGTCGTACGACACCTCCGCCGGATCCGCGCCGTCCAGCGTGGGCGGTGCGTCGCCGCTCTCGGGCTTCTCGGGCCCGTCGTCCGCGGCGGCGTCCGGTTCCTTCTCGGCCGCCGCCCCGCCTCGCCGCCACGGCACCCGTCGCCACCAGGCGGTCTTCGCGGCGGCTGCCTCCGCCGGTGCGTCCGGTGACTCGCCCACCGTCTCCCTCGCCTCGACCACCGCCTCGTTCGTCTCTCCCATCTCTCCTGCCTCCTCCACCTCGTCTGCTTCATCCGCGTTGTCCGCGTCGTCCGCCACGCGCCGTTCGCGCAGCCGCCAGGCCCGTACCAGCAGCGCCGCCGGTACGCCGATGCCCACCGTCCAGGCCAGCGCCGCCGCCCCGGTGAGCCACCACACCGGCCCGAACTCCACCAGCCGCCCCGTCCCCATCGGCCCGCCCGCCACCGCGGCCAGCGCCGCCGTCAGCACCGCGCACCCGGCCCCGGCGAGCGCCGCCGCGAGGGCGGTGTCGCGCGCGCTCCAGGCCTCGTCCCGTTCGGCGTAGGGCGGGGCCGCGACTCGTACGGTGAACCAGGCGATCGTCAGCCCGGCCACCAGCGGCACGGCGCCCGCCGCCCAGGTCACCGCCGTGCCGGGCCCCTCGGCCGGCACGGCGGCCAGCAGCGGGAAGGGCGGCAGCGCGGGGCTGCCCGTGACAGCGAGCGGGGTGACCGTCGCCGACGTGCCGAGTGCGAAGCCGGGGCCGAGGGCGTACGAGGCGCCCCAGACCGCCGCGTTCGGGAGGAGGGCGAGGGACAGCAGCAGTACGGCGACCCGTCCGGACCAGGCCGCCGCCAGTTGCAGGAACGATTCCTGTGCGGTGTCCGCGTGCCACATCAGCGAGCAGGCGACCAGAAGAAGCCCGCCGCCCAGCAGTACCGCCGTCCCGGCGGTCGTCGCCCGCAGCACGACGACGGCCCTGCGGCGCCTCCCTGCCGCCGCCGCGGTCGCCGCGTCCCCGCCGGCACCTGCGGCACTCGCGGCCGAGGCCCTCAGTCCGGGCAGCCGGTCCAGCAGCGGACTCATCGGCCGGCCGCTCCCCACCCAGACCCCGGCGACGGCGGACAGCACCGGCACCAGGGGCAGCGTGAGCGCGGTGTCGAGTGTGTCCGTGGAGATCGGCCCGCCCCGCGCGTAGAACACGACGGCGGCGCCGACCAGCAGATATCCGCCCGCGACCGTGCACAGGGCGCCGAGCGCGGTGAGTTGCGGCCGGCCCTCGTCCGGCTCCAGCGCGTCGCGGGACGAGCGGTAGACCAGCCACACCGGCAGGGCCACGACCAGCAGGGGTACGACTCCGATGGGCGCGGGCACCCCGGACAGCGTGTCGGGCCGTACCAGCTCCGCGCCGTGGGCCAGCAGCCAGAGCGCCGCCGCGATGTGCAGGGCGCCGCCGGCGCCGCTGTCGGGATACGGCGAGCTGATCCAGGCCGCGATGACCAGCACGGCGAGACCGCCGAGTCCGAGGCCCGCGGCGAGACCTCCCCGGAGGAACGCGGCGGTCAGCGCGGCGGCCCGGCCCCGCTCGGCGGCCGAGGCCGAGGACAACGTGGTGCTGCGCTCGCTCACTTGGGTCACGCCGCCATGCTCCCAACGACACGCGCTTAAACCGCGTAACAGGCGGATAGCCGCTGTGTCGCTCAATATACGTTTATGTACTTTTTCGGCCAGTACAGTGCTGCGGGGAGTTCGCCATGACGCAGAGCACCACTTCCACCTCCTCGGTGCCCCCGCTCCCCTCCCCCAAGGAGCGGCGCAGACTGCGCGAGGCGAAGGCCATGACCGAGAAGCAGGTCGCGGTCGCGCTGGGGGTCACCCAGACGACGGTCCGGGCCTGGGAGACCGGGCGTACGGCTCCGCAGGGGCGCAAGCGCGAGGCGTACGCCCGGCTGCTGGCGGCGTACGCGGCGGAACTCGACGAGAAGAAGCGCGCCAAGCGGAAGAAGCGGTCGAAGAATTCGGGGAACTCAAAAGACTCGGGCAACTCGCCGAACGCCGCAGCGGAGAAGCCGACGAAGCAGTCGGCGGCGGCTCCCACGAAGGCGTTGGAGTCGGAGACCGAGACCGACACCGAGACCGCCGCGGCCCCCTCCCTCCAGGAGATCCTCCCCGGCGAGCCCGCCCCCTCCCGCAAGAAGCCGCTCAGCCGCCGCCCGGTCCGCGCGGTCGAGGCCGACAGCCGCTCCCGGCAGAACGCCCAGCGCCGCAAGGAGAAAGCCGAGGCCCTCGCCGGGGCCGCCGCAGCCGAGGCCGCGAAGCTCACGCCCGCCCAGGCGTTCGACGAGCTGTACGCGTACGCCTCCCCCGCGCTCGTACGCCAGACGTATCTGCTCACCGGGCGCCGCACCCTCGCCCAGGAGTCCGTCGAGCGCGCCTTCCATCTGGCCTGGCACCGGTGGCCCGAGGTCGCCGTCGACCGCGATCCCGCCGGCTGGGTGCGGGGGGCGGCGTACGACTACGCGACATCGCCCTGGCACCGGTTCCGCCGCGCCCACCGGCATCCGGACCCGCCCAACGGCGCGCGCGAGGGGCGCGCGCTGCGCCGGGCGCTGCTCGACCTGCCGCCGATGTACCGGCGCACGCTGCTGCTCTACGACGGTCTGGGGCTCGACCTGCCCGAGACGGCCGCCGAGACCGAGGCCACCACACCGGCCGCCGCGAACCGGCTGCTGCACGCGCGCGAGGCGGTGACCGAGCAGTTGCCCGACCTCGGCGACGCGCAAGTCCTGCACGAGAGGTTGCGGGAGCTGACGGAGACGGTGTCCGCGCCGGCGGTCGCGAGCGCGTCCGTCGTACGGCTGGGCAGCGAGCGCCGCGCCAAGTTCTGGACGCGCGCCGCCATCGCCGTCACCGTGCTGATCATCGGGGCGACGGCCTACACGGTCGTCACGGCGCCGAGGCAGTACGAGCCGACGCCCGCGCCCGGCCAGCGAGTTGGCGGCGTCCCGGCGCCGATGGGGCCGCAGAAGCTGACCAAGCAGGACCTGAAACTGCGCGCCAAACTCCGCGCCGTGCCGCTGAACGGGCCGGAGCGGCTGCTGCCCCGGATCCCCTGACGGCCACGGCCTTGTCGGGCGACGACAACGCGCGTGGGCCCGCACCACCTGAAAGGTGCGGGCCCACGCGCGTTGTGCGGCGGTACAACTGCCGTACTCCGTACGACCGTACCGCCAAGGGTCAGCCCGCGAGAATGGCTCGGGCGAGACCGGCCGTCTCGGTCGGCGTCTTGCCGACCTTGACGCCCGCGGCCTCAAGGGCCTCCTTCTTGGCCGCCGCGGTGCCCGACGAGCCGGAGACGATGGCGCCGGCGTGGCCCATCGTCTTGCCCTCGGGCGCCGTGAAGCCCGCGACGTAGCCGACGACCGGCTTGGTCACGTGCTTGGCGATGAAGTCGGCCGCGCGCTCCTCGGCGTCGCCGCCGATCTCGCCGATCATCACGATGAGGTCGGTGTCGGGGTCGGCCTCGAACGCCTCAAGGGCGTCGATGTGCGTCGTACCGATGACCGGGTCGCCGCCGATGCCGATGGCGGACGAGAAGCCGATGTCACGCAGCTCGTACATCATCTGGTAGGTCAGCGTGCCGGACTTGGACACGAGACCGATGCGGCCGGGCTTGGTGATGTCGCCCGGGATGATGCCGGCGTTGGACTGGCCGGGCGTGATGAGACCGGGGCAGTTCGGGCCGATGATCCGGGTCTTGTTGCCCTTGCTCGACGCGTACGCCCAGAAGGCGGCGGAGTCGTGCACCGCGATGCCCTCGGTGATGACGACGGCGAGACCGATCTCGGCGTCGATGGCCTCGACGACGGCGGCCTTGGCGTGGGCCGGCGGCACGAAGAGGACGGACACGTTGGCGCCGGTCTTCTCGATCGCTTCCTTGACGGAGCCGAAGACCGGGACGTCGGTGCCGTCGAAGTCGACGGACGTGCCGGCCTTGCGCGGGTTGACTCCGCCGACGATGTTGGTGCCGTCAGCGAGCATGAGCTTGGTGTGCTTCATGCCGGTGGCACCGGTCATCCCCTGGACGATGACCTTGCTTTCCTTGGTCAGGAAAATAGCCATGGTGTTGGTGACCTTTACCTTTACTTCGCAGCCGCGAGCTCGGCGGCCTTGTCGGCCGCGCCGTCCATGGTGTCCACACGCTGTACGAGCGGGTGGTTGGCGTCCGAGAGGATCTTGCGACCCAGCTCCGCGTTGTTGCCGTCGAGGCGCACGACCAGGGGCTTGCTGACCGTCTCGCCCTTGGACTTGAGCAGCTCCAGGGCCTGGACGATGCCGTTGGCGACCTCGTCGCACGCGGTGATGCCGCCGAAGACGTTGACGAAGACGGACTTGACGTCCGGGTCGCCGAGGATGATCTCCAGGCCGTTCGCCATGACCTCGGCCGACGCGCCGCCGCCGATGTCGAGGAAGTTGGCGGGCTTCACGCCGCCGTGGGCCTCGCCCGCGTACGCGACGACGTCGAGGGTGCTCATGACGAGCCCGGCGCCGTTGCCGATGATGCCGACCTCGCCGTCGAGCTTGACGTAGTTGAGGTTCTTGGCCTTGGCGGCGGCTTCGAGGGGGTTGGCCGCGGCCTTGTCCTCAAGAGCCTCGTGGTCGGGCTGGCGGAAGTCGGCGTTCTCGTCGAGCGAGACCTTGCCGTCCAGCGCGATGATCTTGCCGTCACCGGACTTGATCAGCGGGTTGACCTCGACGAGCAGGGCGTCTTCCTTGATGAAGACGGTCCACAGCTGCTGGAGGACGTCGGCGACCTGGCCGGCGATCTCGGCCGGGAACTTCGCCGCGGCGACGATCTCGGCGGCCTTCTCCGGGGTGCAGCCCTCGTTGGCGTCGACCGGGATCTTGGCGAGCGCGTCGGGGTTCTCCTCGGCGACGACCTCGATCTCCACGCCGCCCTCGACGGAGGCCATGGCCAGGAAGGTGCGGTTGGTGCGGTCGAGGAGGAAGGAGACGTAGTACTCCTCCGCGATGTCCGCGGTCTGGGCCAGCATCACCTTGTGGACCGTGTGGCCCTTGATGTCCATGCCCAGAATGGCGTCTGCCTTGGCGACCGCGTCGGCCGGGTCGGAGGCCAGCTTCACGCCGCCGGCCTTGCCTCGGCCGCCGACCTTGACCTGCGCCTTGACGACAGCCTTGCCGCCGAGACGCGTCGTCACCTCGCGCGCCGCCTCAGGCGTTTCGATGACTTCACCGGCCAGCACCGGTACACCGTGCTTGGCGAAGAGGTCCCTCGCCTGGTACTCGAACAGGTCCACGCGCGTCCGTCCCTTGTCTGTCTTCTAAGATTCGCAGTGATCGCGGTTCGTAATCTGCGTGGGCGTGCCGCGATGGGCAACGTGACTGCACTTGTCACAAGGAAGGCGCAGAGGGAGTCCCGGAGCGCGGCATGTCCGTCTCGCAGGTTATCCCCGTGGGCGGTGGACCCCTAAATCACAGATCACCCCTGAGCGGTGATACCTGTCACAGACACACTCCGAGCGCCCCGGCTACGCCGTGTCCGGTATCGGTAGGGGTCGCTTCTCGATCGCCGCGGCCATCACTTCCGGGAACAGGTCCGGGGTGCAGGCGAAGGCCGGTGCGCCGAGTGCGGCCAGCGCCGCCGCGTGGTCGCGGTCGTAGGCGGGCGCGCCCTCGTCGGACAGCGCGAGCAGTGCCACGAACTGCACGCCGGACGCCTTCATCGCGGCGACCCGCTTCAGCATCTCGTTCCGGATGCCGCCCTCGTAGAGGTCGCTGATCAGTACGACGACGGTGTCGGCGGGGCGGGTGATCCGCGACTGGCAGTAGGCGAGCGCGCGGTTGATGTCGGTGCCGCCGCCGAGCTGGGTGCCGAACAGGACGTCGACCGGGTCGTCCAGTTGGTCGGTGAGGTCGACGACGGCGGTGTCGAAGACGACGAGGCGGGTGGAGAGGGAGCGCATCGAGGCGAGGACGGCGCCGAAGACGGAGGCGTAGACGACGGACGCCGCCATCGAACCGGACTGGTCGATGCAGAGGACGACCTCCTTCTTCACGGACTGCGAGGCGCGGCCGTATCCGATGAGGCGTTCGGGGACGATCGTGCCGTACTCCGGCAGGTAGTTCTTGAGGTTCGCGCGGATCGTGCGGTCCCAGTCGATGTCCCGGTGGCGCGGCCGGTTGATCCGCGCGGAGCGGTCGAGGGCGCCGGTGAGCGTGGCCCGGGTGCGGGTGGCGAGCCGCTTCTCGATGTCGGCGACGACCTTCCGTACGACGGCGCGCGCCGTCTCCTTGGTCGTCTCGGGCATGGCCTTGTTGAGCGAGAGGAGCGTGCCGACGAGATGGACGTCCGCCTCGACGGCCTCCAGCATCTCCGGTTCGAGCAGGAGCGCGGAGAGTCCGAGGCGCTGGATCGCGTCGCGCTGCATGACCTGCACGACGGAGCTGGGGAAGTACGTCCGGATGTCGCCGAGCCAGCGGGCGACCGAGGGGGCGGAGGCGCCGAGTCCCGCGGAGCGGCTGCCGCCACCCTTCCTGGGCGCACCGGTGCCGCCGCCTCCGTAGAGAGCGGTCAACGCGCCGTCCATCGCCGCGTCCTGGCCGGTGAGCGAGCGTCCGGTGCCGTCGGCGGAGTCGCCGCCGAGGACCAGCCGCCAGCGCCTCAGCCGCTCGTCGGCCGCGTTGTCGGCCCTGCTGCCGCCCGTGCTGCCGGCCGTGTTGTCGGTCGCGCTGTCGGTCGCGTCGTCCGTCGTCGTCCCGGCCGTGGTCATCGGGCCACCCCCGCAAGGTCGTTGTCGTTGTCGTGCTCGACCGCCGTGGATCCGCCGAGGAGCAGGCGCAGGACCGGGAGGACCGCGTCCGCGCGGGTCTCGTCGACGGCGGCTCCGAAGCCGGGGATCCCCGCCTCGGCACGGTCGGGCCGCGCGCCGCCCCCCGCCGGTCCGCGCCGGACCAACTCGCCGAGCGTGCGGCGCACTCCGGGCTCGTACGCGGAGAACGTACGGCGCAGCAGGGGCAGTACGTCGGTGAACGAGCCGTCCGGCACCCCGGTCAGCCAGGTGTCCACGAGGGCCAGCAGCCGTTCGTCGTGGACCAGGAGCATGCCGCCGCCGGACGCTCCTCCGACGAACCCCTCGATCCAGGCCGCCGCGTCGGCCGGCGGGGTGCCGGGCGACAGGGCGAGGCCCATGAGGCGCGCGGCCTCGTCCTCGGGGAGGCGCCCGTCGTCCAGGAGCAGCCGGGCGGACCGGCCCCGGATGACGCCGGGCGCGGTGTCCCGCGCGGCCAGTTTGCGCAGCACGGCGACCCAGCGCCCGGCCAGATCCCCGGCGGGGCGGTCGGCGGCGTCGGGCAGGAGTCCGATCGCGGTGTGGACGCTGTCGAGATGGCCGCGCATCTCGGCCGCGCCGTCCGCGTCGAGCGCGGCGCAGGCGGGCGGCAGTCCGACACAGATCCGCTCGGCGAGCCCGGCGGCGACCTCGCCGAGCGCCGCCGTGTCGGTGGACCGTACGTCTCCGTAGCGCAGCGAGCGCGCGAGCGCGGGCAGTGCCTGGGCGAGGTGGCCGACGTCGGCGTCGAGCGCGGCGCGGTCCGCGAGGGCCTTCATCACCACCGGCAGCGCGTCGGTCAGTTCGGCCAGGAGGCACTGCTCGGCGAGGGCCGTGACCTCGGAGAGCGCGGTCGCCGACACCGCCTGCGACTCGGCCTTGGCGGTGGCCGCCGAGAGGACCGTGGTGCCCCAGACCCCGGCCTCGGCGACCCGTACGTACAACTCGGGCTCCCAGCGCAGCCGCCAGCTCTCGCGGAACGTGCCCGTGCTGCCGCGGCCCGCGGCCGGTTCGCCCCAGCCGATGCCGAGCAGCCGCAGCCGGTGCAGCATCCGGCTCCGGCCCGCGTCGATCTCCTTACGGAGGTCGAGGTCCAGCTCGCGCTCCAGCGCTTCCGGCTTCAGCCGCAGCGAGCGCTGGAGCCGGGTCAGATCGCGCTGCAGCGGCACGGCGGGCGCGGAGTCGGGGACCTCGCCCAGGACGTCCCCGACGATGAGCCGGTCCCTGATGAGCCCGAGCGGCACGTCGGACCCGTCGCACATGACGGCACGGATCGCGTCGGTCGTCTCGGTGAGTCCGGCGAGCGGCCGGCCGCGCATGGTGGCCAGGGTCTCGGCGAGCCGGACGGCCTCGATGACATGGGCGGAGGAGACGGGCTGGTCCTCCTCGCGCAGCAGACCGGCGACCTTGGTCATCCAGCGCGTCACGGGGCGGTCGGGTGCGCCGAAGAGGTGTCCGTACCAACCGGGAGAGTCGATGCCGGCGCCGTAACCGCTGTGCCGGGCCAGCCTCTGGTGGGTCCAGGGCACCCAGGTCAGCTCGGACCTGACCTTGGGCAGTCCCTTGAGGAGCGCGCGGTCGGCGGTGGCCGTGGTCGTCCCCGTGTCGAGCGCGGGCACGTGCCAGGCGCCGCAGACGACGGCGACCCGGTCGTCGCCGAACTCCTTTCGTGCGGCGCGGAGTTGGATCCGCATGTACGCCTCGCGGACCAGGTCACGCCGGTGCCCGCCGTCGCCGTACTCCTCGCGCAGGGCGCCCATCGCCTCGCCGACGGCGGCGAACGGCGCGAACGGGTCGTCGGCGGCCGTGCTTCCTCGGTGCTCCACGACGTCTTCCCACCACCGCTCGGCGTCGTCGTATCCGGCGGCTTCGGCGAGGACGGCGAGCGGATCGATCCGCAACGCCCTGGCTGAGGCGCCGTGTTCGGGCTCGGGCTCGGGGCGCGTCTCGCCGTCCGTCGCCTCGTCCCCGCCCTCGTTCCCGTCCGTGTACGCGAGCGAGTGCGTCGCGGGAAGGTCGATGAAGCGGACCGGGACGTCGTGGGCGAGGGCCCAGCGGATCGCGACCCACTCCGGGGAGAACTCGGCCAGCGGCCAGAACGCCGCGCGCCCCGGGTCGTCCACGGCGTGGGCGAGCAGCGCGACGGGCGGGCGCATCTGGGGATCGCCCGCGAGGGCCACCAACGCGTCGCCCTCGGGCGGGCCTTCGATGAGGACGGCCGACGGCGACGCCGCGTCGAGCGCGGCCCGTACGGCACGGGCGGAGCCGGGCCCGTGGTGGCGGACGCCGAGCAGCAACGGCCCGCTCCCGGCCGGCCGGGACGAGGGCGCGTCCGTGTCGCGGACCGGCGTCGTCATGCGCCGGCCTCTCGGCAGGCGCGGTAGAAGTCCTTCCAGCCGTCCCGCTCGCGCACGACCGTTTCCACGTACTCCTGCCAGATGACCCGGTCGGCCGCCGGGTCGCGGACGACGGCACCGAGGATGCCGGACGCGACGTCGCCGGGGCGCAGCACGCCGTCGCCGAAGTGCGCCGCCAGGGCGAGGCCGTTGGTGACGACGGAGATCGCCTCGGCCGTGGAGAGCGTCCCGGACGGGGACTTGATCTTCGTACGGCCGTCGGCCGTGACGCCGTCGCGCAGCTCGCGGAAGACCGTGACGACCCGGCGGATCTCGGCGATGCCTTCGAGACCGCCCGGCAGGTCGAGCGAGCGGCCGATCTGGTCGACGCGCCGCGAGACGATGTCGACCTCCGCCTCGGCGGTGGCGGGCAGCGGCAGGACGACGGTGTTGAAGCGGCGCCGCAGCGCGCTCGACAGGTCGTTGATGCCCCGGTCGCGGTCGTTGGCGGTGGCGATCACGTTGAACCCGCGGACGGCCTGGATCTCCTGCCCCAACTCCGGGACGGGCAGGGTCTTCTCGGACAGGATCGTGATGAGCGAGTCCTGCACGTCGGCCGGGATACGGGTCAGCTCCTCGACCCGGGCGGTCATGCCTTCCGCCATGGCGCGCATGACGGGGCTGGACACGAGCGCGTCCCGGCTCGGGCCGTGGGCGAGCAGCTGCGCGTAGTTCCACCCGTATCGGATGGCCTCCTCGGGCGTACCGGCCGTCCCCTGCACCAGCAGCGTCGAGTCACCGCTGACGGCGGCGGCCAGATGCTCGGAGACCCAGGTCTTGGCGGTGCCGGGCACGCCGAGGAGAAGCAGTGCGCGGTCGGTGGCGAGGGTGGTGACGGCGACCTCGATGATCCTGCGCGGGCCCACGTACTTCGGCGTGATGACCGTGCCGTCGGGGAGCGTGCCGCCGAGGAGATACGTCGCGACCGCCCAGGGCGAGAGGCGCCACCTGGCCGGCCGGGGCCGGTCGTCGGCGGCGGCGAGCGCAGCCAGTTCGTCGGCGAAGGCGTCCTCGGCGTGCGGTCGCAGGACCTCGGCACCGACGGTCCCGCCGACCGGCTCGGCGGCTGTCTCGGCGGTCGGCGCACTCGTTTCGGGCATGGTCATGGATCCCCCTCCAGATCGTTCGACCGGGTACGGGTTCCACGGTGCACCATGCCACTGACAATCGGCCGTTTCCGCAGGTCGGGGCCGATTGTCAGTGGCGGCGCCTAACGTCGTGGGCATGGATGAAGCGGGGGTGCGCTGGACGACGGAGCAGGTGCTGGCCCTGGCGCCTGACGACGCGTCACGCAAGGCGGGGGTCAGGCTGAGCGCGGCCGGACCGTGGTCGGACGCGGGCAGCAGCGGCGAGGGGGCCGTGTGGGGTCTGTGCAAGGGGAGCGGGAAGAAGCCGTATCAGACGGTGATAGATACGAAGGGCCCGGCGTACAAGTGCAGTTGCCCGAGCCGGAAGTTCCCGTGCAAGCACGCGCTGGGGCTGCTGCTGCTCTGGGCGGCCGAGGGGACCGCCGCCGTCCGGACGGTCGCGGACGTGGGGGACGGGGCGGCGCCCGACTGGGCGGAGGAGTGGCTGGGGGGCCGCAGGCAGCGGAGAGAGGAGCAGGGGGAGAAAGCGAAGGAGGAGGCCGGCGGGGTGGCCAGGCAGGCCGACCCGGAGGCGGCCAGGCGCCGGGCGGAGCGCAGGGCGGCCCGGATCACGGGCGGGGCGCAGGAGCTTGAGCAGCGGCTGACGGATCTGCTGCGCGGGGGGCTGGCGGCGGCCGAGCAGTCGGGATACGGGCTGTGGGAGGAGACGGCCGCGCGCATGGTGGACGCGCAGGCGCCCGGACTGGCGGCGAGGGTGCGGGAGTTGGGCGCGATCCCGGGCTCGGGGGCGGGCTGGCCGGTGCGGCTGCTCGAAGAGTCGGCGCTGCTGCATCTGCTGGATCAGGGCTGGCTGGGGATCGACCGGCTGCCCGCGGACCTGGCCACGACGGTCCGTACGCGGGTGGGTCTCCCCTCCCCCGCCGACGGCCCGCCGGTGAAGGACCACTGGCTGGTCCTCGCGCAGTACGACACGTCGGACGGCAAGATCACCACGCGCCGGATCTGGCTGTACGGGCGGGAGTCGGGGCGTACGGCGCTGGTGCTGGGGTTCGGCGCGGCGGGCCGTTCGCCTGGGCCGGCGCTGCCGGTGGGCCTGGTGATCGAGGCGGAGCTGGCGCCGCACGCGGGGGCGGGGCAGTTGCGCGCCGATCTGAGCGAGGAGGTGGGCATTCCCGAGCCGACCGGGACACCCCCACCGGGCGGGACGACCACGGCGGCTGTGGAGGCGTACGGCTCGGCGCTGCGGGAGGACCCGTGGCTGGACTCCTGGCCGGTGACGCTGACCGACGTCATACCTGTCCCGGACGGGGACGGTTGGCAACTGGCCGACGCGGACGGGGAGTCGGCCCTGCCGATCACGCCGTCGTCGCCGGCGCGACCGGGCCTGTGGAAGCTGGTGGCGCTGTCGGGGGGCGGCTCGCTGACGGTGTTCGGCGAATGCGGCCATCGCGGCTTCACCCCACTCGCGGCGTGGTCGGCGGACTCGCCGGAGACGGTCCGGCTGACATGACCAGTCCCTGGTGTCGGGTTCGTCGCCGTGAAGACGACCCCGCCACGTCAAGCCCGTCCGGCGATTGAGGACAAGCGCGGCCCACGGGCCGCGCAACCCGGCCGACGCTCCGGGACCGCCTCGCCACGGCCCGTCCCCTATCTATACGTATACGGAGGCATCCGATGACCCTCACCGCCCCCTGGGAAGACCTCGTCACATCCGCCCTCCTCGGTACCGACCGCCGCACCCCGCCCGCCGAGATCATGGCTCCCGGCCAGGACGCGCCCGTCGCGCTGCTGGACGCCGCCGCGCTCCACACGCTGCGGCGGCGCGCCGGACTGCTCCCGGCGCGCGCCGCCGCCCGGCCGGAGCCGGCGCCGCGCGACGAACGCCGCGAACTGCCGGAGCCCGCGCGCCGGCGCCTGTCCCAGTTGCTGGCCGACCGCTCGGCCCCCGCCGGTACGGGCGGCAGGCGCGGTACGACCCCTGATCTCACCGAACTGCTCCCCCAGTGGCTCACCGCCGCCAACGACCACGGGTACCGCGCCCCCGCCGCCGCGCTGCCCGCGCTGCTCGACGCCGCGCGCGGGCGCAACGATCTGCGGCCGCACGCCCTCGCGTTCGCCGGACCGCGCGGCCTCTGGCTCGCGCGCTTCAACCCGGACTGGAAGTTCGCCCTGCGCGGCGCCTCCGGCAGCGCCGTCCTGCCCGGCGCCCAGGACCCCGAAGGGGTACGGCAGTTGTGGGAGCAGGGGCTGTTCGCCGAGCGGGTCGCGCTGCTGGCGGCCGTACGCGCGCGGGATCCGGACGCGGCGCGGGCGCTGCTGGCCACGACCTGGCCGACGGAGCGCGCCGAGGACCGGCTGATGTTCCTCGACTCGCTGCGTGCCGGACTGTCCGACCTCGACGAGCCTTTCCTTGAAGAAGCGCTCTCCGACCGCAGCCGCAATGTCCGCGCGACCGCCGCGGAGTTGCTGTCCGCGCTGCCGAACTCGGCGCTGGCCGCGCGGATGGCGGCGCGGGCGGCGACGTGCGTGAGCCTGGACCGCACCGGCGGCCCCACGGGGCCGACCGTCATCGTCGAGGCGCCGCACGAGTGCGACGCGGCCATGCAGCGCGACGGGGTGAGCCCGACACCGCCCAGCGGCCGGGGCGAACGGTCTTGGTGGCTCGGCCAGTTGGTGGAGGCGACACCGCTGTCGGTCTGGCCGGAGCGGCTCGGGGACCGTACGCCCGAGGACATCGTCACACTGCCGGTCCTGGACGACTGGACGGACGAACTGCACGCGGCGTGGTGCCGCGCGGCCGTCCGCCAGCGCGACGGCCACTGGGCGCGCGCCCTGCTGGGCCCGCCCGCCGCGTCCCCGGCCACCGGCCCGGGGGCGTCGTCCCTCGCGGAGCGGGCGAAGCTGCTCGCCACCCTGCCGGTGTCGGAACGGGCTTCCTGGGTGGCCGAGTTCATAGCGGCCCACGGTCTGTCGGAGGCGTTCCAGCTCCTCGGCGTCTGCGCGGTGCCGTGGTCCGGGCCGCTGGGCCGCGCGGTCGTCGACGCGCTCGACATCGCGCGGGACGGCGGGAGTTACCCGTGGAGCTTCAGCGGCGTGATGGGCCTCGCCGAACGCTGCCTGGACCCCGCGGAGGCGCCCCGCCTGGACATCCTCACCGCCACCCCGGACGAATCGGAGGGCGCGTCACCGGGCGCGGGCGGCTACTGGTCGGAGGCGTTCCAGCGCCTGGTCTCCACGCTGCGGCTGCGCGCCGCGATGATGTCGGAGCTGTCGGAGCTGACGGAGCTGTCCGAGCTGGCGGAGCTGACGGACGAGCCCGAGCCGCCGGGGACGGGCCCAGTGAGCCCGTCCGGCGCCTGAGGACAGAAATATCAGGGCCTACGCACCGGCCGGCTGTCGGACGTTCGCGTTCACCCAGTCCACGATCGACGTCGTCGTCGCGCCCGGCGTGAAGATCGCCGCCACGCCCTTCTCCTTCAGCGGCGCGATGTCCGCCTCCGGGATGATGCCGCCGCCGAAGACCTTGATGTCCAGCGCGTCGTGCTGCTCCAGGAGGTCTATGACCTTCGCGAACAGCGTGTTGTGCGCGCCGGACAGGATCGACAGACCGATCGCGTCGGCGTCCTCCTGGATCGCGGTGTCCACGATCTGCTCGGGCGTCTGGTGCAGCCCGGTGTAGATGACCTCCATACCCGCATCCCGCAACGCTCGCGCGATGACCTTGGCCCCGCGATCGTGGCCGTCGAGACCCGGTTTTGCCACCACCACACGGATCGGACCGGTCACACCCATCACTGCCTCCACATACCGACTTCGTCGTCATTGGCACGGGTCCCCGTACCGGCGAGGGACGGAGAGGTGAACGAACGTTATCCCCAGCATCTCGCACGCTGCTGTTTCGCGGTGGCCGGGGAGGGGGAAATCACACATTGGGACATGTTCACTCTGCGTCGTGCCGGCCCCACCCGGCACGGGAGCCGCAAGGGAGTCGCTTCCCGTGTGGCGTAGGGAGGTAGGTCAATGAAGATCCCGCCTTTCGCCGAGCTTTTCTCGCCTTTTCCGTCCGTAGTGCGACGGCCGGCGGCCTGGGAGCTGCCCGTCACGCTCCTGCGGGCCTCAGTCCTGGAGATGGCGATCCTCGCCGGTCATCTGGTCCTCTATCCGGGTGGCATCGCCAAGGAGCGCCCGGCACCGGAGCTGCCTCCCGAGGCAGCCACACTGCCCACCGAGGGCCGCTCCCGGCCGCCTGTCCTGCTCCTGCACGGCTTCGTGGACAACCGGTCCGTCTTCGTCCTGCTGCGCCGCTCACTGGCCCGGCATGGCTGGCGCCATCTCGAATCGCTCAATTTCTCGCCCCTGACCAGCGACATCCGGCTGGCGGCCGAGGTGCTGGGTCAGCACATCGAGGAGGTCTGCGCCCGTACGGGGCACCGCGAGGTCGACATCGTCGGCCACAGCCTGGGCGGCCTGATCGCCCGGTATTACGTACAGCGACTGGGCGGCGACGTACGGGTACGGACGCTGGTCACCATGGGCACGCCCCACGCGGGCACCGCCGCCATCCCGCTCGCGAGCGCGCACCCCGTCGTCCGGCAGATGCGGCCCGGCTCGGACCTGATCGAGGAGCTGCGGGAGCCGGCGCCCGGCTGCCGGACCCGGTTCGTCAGCTTCTGGAGCGATCTCGACCAGGTCATGTCACCGGTGGAGGCGGCCCGCGTCGAGCATCCGGACCTCATCGCGCAGAACGTGGGCGTGACCGGTATCGGCCACCTCGCCCTGCCCGTGCACCCGGCCGTCGCCGCCGGGATCCGGTACGTGCTGGAGCACGACGACGCGGCGGAGCTGTCGGAGACGCAGCTCGCCGAAGCGGCCGAATGGATGGGAAGCGGTACAGAACGGGCGGGGGACCAGGCCGACGGCGCGATATCGGTGGCGTGAGGACCCGAGAAGGGCGGACGAGGGTGAGTCAGGGCGGCCGACGGTCCAAACATCGGCATCGAAATAGGTTGCGCCCACATCCGATTCGATGTCGGTTCGACACCTCACCGACACCCTAGAAATCGAACGCCTCTCGAACGTAGGGCCAAAGGTGTGCCCGCCCTCCGCCGAAAGACGGCCGAATGCCCGTTTCCAGAGCGCCCGGAAGCCGCCGAAGATTGTCGCCGTCGCATACCGCCGGGTACAGTCGCGGCCACTGCTTTCCCTTCTGGGTCCCACCGTTCCTCAAGACGGCCCCAGAAGCCTGGTTCTGCTGCCGAGGCGAGAGAGAAGTTGGTGAACGACCAGCACCCCCACGCCGGATACGCCGCCCACGACGGCTATTCCACAGGCAGCTTCGACAGTGACCCGCTCTTCGGCGCGCTTCCGGGCACGAGCCCGGTGGGCACGGTCACTTACGAGGCGGACCACAGCGGCAGTTACGACTCGGCGCAGTGGAACGCGGGTTACGACCCCTACGCGACCCAGGCGCCGCAAGCACCCCAGGTTCAGTACGAGGCGTACGACGCGTACGCGGCACAGGCCCAGCAGTCCCAACAGCCCATGCAGTCGTACGACACGACCGGGCAGTGGGACGCCAACGCCTGGAACGAGGCCAACCAGGCGGCCAGTTACGGATATGACGCGACCGGCCTGAACACCCCGGCCGACCAGTGGGCGGCCCCCGTGGCCGACACCGGCGCGTACGACGCCACCGCGTGGAACTCGGGAGCGTCGGCCATACAGCCGGACGTACCGTTCCAGGCCGATGCCGAGGCCCAGGCTCCGTACTACGGCGACACCGCGACGTACGACAGCGCGACGTACGAGTCAGGGACGTACGAGTCGGGGGCGTACGAGCCCGCCGCCTACGAACCGGCCGCGTACGAGCCCGAGGTCGAGCACCAGCACGAACCCGAGTACGAGCAGGCGGAGTTCACGCCGGCCGAGTTCGCACAGTCGGAGTACGAGCAGCCCGAATACGAGCAGCCCGCGTACGAGACCGAGCACGAGTACGACACGCCCGGTCCGGAGCCTGAACAGGTGTCGGAATCGGCGCTCGACGCCGAGTCGGACCATTCCGAACACGCGGACCAACTCGTCGGGGCCGCGGCCACCGTCACCGCCGCGACCATCACCCCCCGCCCCGTCCGCCGGGCGGCCGGCGGCAGCCGCAGCAGGCGCCGTACACCGGCGAAGCGTTCGGCTCTGCTCACCGTCGCCGTCCCCTCCGCCTGTGTGATGGGCGTCGCCGGCATCGCCGCCGCCTCGGTCGGCGGACTCGGCGCCGAGGAGACCAAGGACGACTCGACCACGCTCACCGCCTCGGACGCGGCAGCGGTCAAGCCCGCCGCGGTGAACAACAAGCTCGACACCCAACTCGCCGCTCTCGACGCCGACGCACGAGACTTCGGGGACCGCGCCAGCCGCACCCAGGAGCGCATCGACCTCAAGGAACGTCAGGCGGAGGAGAAGAAGAAGCGCGACGCGCTGGCCGCGGCCAAGGAGGCCGCCCGCCCCAAGTTCGCCATCCCCGTCGCGAATCACGCGCTCAGCGCCTACTACGGCCAGGCCGGCGTCAACTGGATGTCGATGCACACGGGCATCGACTTCCCCGTCGCGTACGGCACGCCGGTGATGGCAGCGACGGACGGCACCGTCCGTACCCAATGGAACGGCGCCTACGGCAACATGGCGATCGTCACCGCCGCCGACGGCACCGAGACCTGGTACTGCCACCTCAGCAGCACGAAGATCCGCTCCGGCTCCGTCAAGGCCGGTGACGAGATCGCGTACTCGGGGAACTCGGGCAACTCCACCGGCCCGCACCTGCACTTCGAGGTACGGCCGGGCGGCGGCTCGGCGATCGACCCGCTGTCCTGGTTGCGCAGCCACGGGCTCAACATCTAGCAGACGACCCGGCTTCGGCGCGGCGGGCCTCGTTCTCAGCGGCCCGCCGCACTCGTGTGTCCTCCGCGCTTCTACAGCTTGTCGACCGGCGCGTACCGCAGCAGCAGCCGCTTCGGCTTGGAGTCGCCGAAGTCGATCGTCGCCTGCGCGTCGGCGCCCGACCCCGTCACCGTGACGACCGTCCCGAGCCCGAACTGGTCGTGCGTGACCCGGTCCCCCACCGCGAGCGAGATGACCGGCTTCTCGGTCGCGCGCCGGGTGGCGAAGCCCGCCGGGCCCGAGCGTGAGCGGGACGAGGACAGCGAGGACGTGATCCCCGACGTCGGTCCGGCCGGCGCGGCCATCGGGCCGGTGCGCTTCCACTGCAGATACTCGCCCGGAATCTCCTCCAGGAAGCGCGACGGCGGATTGTACGAGGGCTGGCCCCACGCGCTGCGCATCGAGGACCGGGTGAGGTAGAGCCGCTCGCGGGCGCGCGTGATGCCGACGTACGCCAGCCTGCGCTCCTCCTCCAACTCCTTGGCCTGGCCCAGCGCCCGCATGTGCGGGAAGACGCCGTCCTCCATGCCCGTCAGGAAGACGACGGGGAACTCCAGGCCCTTCGCCGTGTGCAGCGTCATCAGCGTGATGACACCGGAGCCGTCCTCGTCCTCGTCGGGGATCTGGTCGGAGTCGGCGACGAGCGCGACCCGCTCCAGGAACTCGGCGAGAGTGCCGGACGTGGTCACGGCGGGCGCGTCCGCGTCGGCAGCCGCCTCGTCCGCGTCGGCCCCGGCGTCCGCGTCCGCGCTCGTACCGGCGTCGGCAGTCGCGTCCGTGGCCGCTGTCGCGTCCGCCCCCGCCGCCTGAGCCCTCTCCTGCTCGAACTCCAGCGCCACGGCGGCCAGTTCCTGCAAGTTCTCGATCCGCGTCTCGTCCTGCGGGTCGGTCGACGCCTGCAACTCCGCCAGATACCCGGTCCGTTCCAGCACGGCCTCCAGGACCGTCGCCGGGCCGGCGCCGGACTCGACGACCGTACGCAGCTCCTCCATCAGCGTGTTGAAGCGCTTCACCGCGTTCGACGAGCGGGCCGCCATGCCGTACGCCTCGTCCACCCGGCGCAGCGCCTGCGCGAAGGAGATCTTCTCCCGCGCCGAGAGCGCGTCGATCATCGCCTCGGCGCGGTCGCCGATACCGCGCTTGGGCACGTTCAGAATCCGGCGCAGCGGGACGCTGTCCTCCGGATTGGCGAGCACCCGCAGATAGGCCAGCACGTCGCGGACCTCCTTGCGCTCGTAGAAGCGCACGCCGCCGACGACCTTGTAGGGCAGGCCGACGCGGATGAAGATCTCTTCGAAGACACGTGACTGCGCGTTCGTCCGGTAGAAGACGGCGACGTCGCCCGCCTTGGCCTCCGACGCGTCCGTCATGCGGTCGATCTCGTCGGCGACGAACTGCGCCTCGTCGTGCTCGGTGTCGGCCACGTACCCGATGATCTGGGCGCCCGCTCCCGCGTTCGTCCAGAGGTTCTTGGGACGCCGGCTCTCGTTGCGCTCGATGACCGCGTTGGCCGCGCTGAGGATCGTCTGCGTGGAGCGGTAGTTCTGCTCCAGCAGGATCGTCGTGGCGTTCGGATAGTCCTCCTCGAACTGGAGGATGTTACGGATCGTGGCGCCCCGGAACGCGTAGATGGACTGGTCGGCGTCACCGACGACGCACAGCTCGGCCGGGTCGTGCCCCTCGCCGGAGGGACCGACCAGCTCGCGCACCAGGGTGTACTGCGCGTGGTTGGTGTCCTGGTACTCGTCCACCAGGACGTGGCGGAAGCGGCGGCGGTAGTGCTCGGCGACGTCCGGGAACGCCTGGAGCAGATGGACCGTCGTCATGATGATGTCGTCGAAGTCCAGGGCGTTGGCCTCGCGCAGCCTCGCCTGGTACATCCGGTACGCCTCGGCCAGCGTCTTCTCGAAGGGGTCCGTGGCCTGACCGGCGAAGGTCTCCTCGTCGATCAGCTCGTTCTTCAGATTCGAGATCTTGGCGCTGAACGACTTCGGGGGGTGCCGCTTGGGGTCGAGGTCCAGATCGCGGCAGACCAGGGCCATGAGCCGCTTGGAGTCGGCCGCGTCGTAGATCGAGAACGAGGACGTGAAGCCGAGCCGCTTCGACTCGCGGCGCAGGATTCGCACGCAGGCGCTGTGGAACGTCATCACCCACATGGCGTTCGCGCGCGGTCCGACGAGCTGCTCGACGCGCTCCTTCATCTCGCCCGCGGCCTTGTTGGTGAACGTGATCGCCAGTATTTCGCCCGGGTGCACACTGCGGGTCCCCAGCAGATGCGCGATCCGATGGGTCAGCACCCGGGTCTTGCCCGAGCCGGCGCCGGCCACGATGAGCAGCGGCGATCCGGTGTGTACGACGGCGGCGCGCTGCTCGTCGTTCAGCCCTTCGAGCAGCGCCGCCGGGTCCACGACCGTGCGCGGCGCACCGTCGCGGTGGTACGGATCCCGGGGCGGGGGCACGTCGAACTTCCCTCCGAAGAGATCGTCGGGCACCTGCTCCGGCGCGGTGTCCTCGGGCGGCGGCGGGGGCTCCTCGGCCGAGGGCTGGAGGTCCGCCAGGAAGCTGTCGTCAAAGAGGCTGCTCATCGCTTCCTGAGTCTAGGGTGCCGCACTGACAGCCAACCGCCACATGGCCTCGCGGGGGTCCGGGCGACCGTTTTCGGAAGTGCCCACGACCGTTTATGCGAAAGGTCACGAAAATGTATCGGGCATATCGGCCATCAACCTTCACAGCGGCACCACAGATTGGCTAGCGTGCTCGCCGAGGCGGTCCGTACTCCATCGGCGATCAGCGCCAAGCGGGCGGCCTGCGCCGAATCCGGGCTTCCCCGAAGGGAGTTCGGAACCGGGGACCCACCATGTTCGACCGGGGTGAATCGGGCCGTACTCCCAGGCCCGTAGGGCAGCCTTCCGTTCCGCCCGAACCCGACAGCTAACCCGGTAGGCGGTCCACGGAAGGAGATGCCGACCTTGGCGTCGCATCGCAAATCGCGCACCCGCACCGGGGTGCGCGCGAACACACCGGCCGTCGGTTTCACGACGGCCGCGCTCGCCTCGGTCACGCTGCTCTCGACGCAGAGCGCCACCGCCGCGCCCACCGAGCCCAAGCCCTCGGTCGAAGAGGTGCAGAAGAAGGTCGACGACCTGTACCGGCAGGCCGGTACGGCGACGCAGCAGTACAACAAGGCGAAGGAAGCGACCGACACCCAGCGCAAGTCGGTCGAGCGGGTCCTGGACGACGTGGCCAAGAGCGCCGACAACGTGAACGAGGCGCGGCGCTCCCTCGGTACGTATGCGGCGGCGCAGTACCGCGCGGGCGCGGTCGGTCCCACGGCAGCCCTGATGTTCGCCGACAGCCCGGAGTCGTACTTCGAACAGACCCAGCTGATGGACCGGCTGACCGACCGCCAGCAGGAGGCCGTCGAGGACTTCCAGAAGGAGCAGCGGTCCGCGGCCAAGCAGCGCGCCAAGGCGACGAAGAGCCTGGAGACGCTCACGGAGTCGCAGGACTCGCTCAAGGCGGGCAAGCAGAAGGTCCAGAACAAGCTCGCGGCGGCGCGGTCGCTGCTGTCGGAGCTGACGGCCGAGGAGAAGGCGCGGCTCGCCGCGCTGGAGCTGAAGAAGGAACAGGAGGCGCGCCGCAAGGCCGAGGCGAAGGCCAAGGAGGAGGCCGCGGAGCGCAAGCGCCAGGAGGAGGCGCGGGAGAAGGAGCAGCCGCCCGCGACCGGCGGCGGCACGGGCACGGACACCGGCACGGGCTCGGGGACCACGGACGGTACGTACGCGGCCAAGGCCGAGAAGGTCCTCGCCTTCGCCCGCGACCAGATCGGCAAGCCGTACGTGTGGGGCGCCACCGGCCCCAGCAGTTACGACTGCTCGGGGCTGACGGCCGCGGCCTGGAAGGCGGCGGGCGTGCAGCTGCCGCGTACGACCTGGGACCAGGTGAAGGTCGGCAAGCGCGTCGCCACGGCGGACCTGCTCCCCGGCGACCTGGTGTTCTTCTACGACGACATCAGCCACGTCGGCATATACAAGGGCGACGGCAAGATGATCCACGCCCCGAAGCCGGGCGCGAACGTCCGCGAGGAGTCGATCTACTACATGCCGATCTACGGCAGCGTACGCCCGGCCTGACCACCGCCCGGGCCCCTGTCTGTGGGCCGCGCCGACCGGGACGGTCTCGTCC
>NZ_JBHUUW010000020.1:0-130594 GCF_042670825.1 Streptomyces sp. NPDC057137
GCGCCCCGCGTGCGCGGTCGTGTCAGGACACGGTCGTCCCGGTGCCGGTCAGCGGGCGCCCAGGAGGTGGTCCATGGCCAGCTGGTCCAGCTGCTCGAAGGCCATGCCGCGGCTCGCGGCGGACGCCACGTCGAAGTCCTCGTACGCGGTGCGGTCGGCCAGCAGAGCGGTCACGCCGTCGGCGGCGGTCGGCTGCGCCAGCTCGTCCAGGCGCGAGGCGCGCAGCGCCTCCTGGACCTCCGGGTCCGCGCGGAACGAGGCGGCGCGCTCCTTGAGGATCAGGTAGTTGCGCATGCATCCGGCGGCGGACGCCCACACCCCGTCGAAGTCCTCGGTGCGCGGCGGCTTGAAGTCGAAGTGCCGCGAGCCGTCCCAGCCCGCCGTCTCCAACAGGTCCACCAGCCAGAACGCGGCGCGCAGGTCGCCCGCGCCGAAGCGCAGGTCCTGGTCGTACCGGGTGCCGTGCTGGCCGTTGAGGTCGATGTGGAAGAGCTTGCCCGCCCACAGGGCCTGCGCGATGGCGTGCGGGAAGTTCAGCCCGGCCATCTGCTCGTGGCCCACCTCGGGGTTGACGCCGTAAAGCTCCGGGCGCTCCAGGCGCTCGATGAAGGCGAGCGCGTGGCCGACGGTCGGCAGCAGGATGTCGCCGCGCGGCTCGTTCGGCTTGGGCTCGATGGCGAACTTGATGTCGTACCCCTGCGACACGACGTACTCGCCCAGCAGGTCGAAGCCTTCCTTCATCCGGTCGAGCGCCAGGCGCACGTCCTTCGCACCGCCGGACTCCGCACCCTCCCGGCCGCCCCAGGCGACGAACCGCTTGGCGCCCAGCTCGGCGGCGAGATCGATGTTGCGCAGCGTCTTGCGCAGCGCGAAGCGGCGGACGTCGCGGTCGTTCGCCGTGAAGCCGCCGTCCTTGAAGACCGGGTGCGTGAAGAGGTTGGTGGTCACCATCGGCACGACGAGCCCGGTGGTGTCCAGCGCCTGCCGGAAGCGCTTGATGTGCGCCTCGCGCTCGGCGTCGGACGAGCCGAAGGGGATCAGGTCGTCGTCGTGGAAGGTCACGCCGTACGCGCCCAGTTCGGCGAGGTGCTGTACGGACTCCGTGGGGTCGAGCGCCGGGCGCGTCGCGTCTCCGAACGGGTCCCTGCCTTGCCAGCCGACCGTCCACAGACCGAAGCTGAACTTGTCCGCGGGGGTGGGAGTGAAACGATCCGTCATTTCTCTGGCCGCCTTCGATACCTCAGGTCCAGCAGGTGCAGACCTTTTTGTTTCCTGACATGACTAATAATGCACGTCTGGGTGGGCACGGAAAAGACCCCGCGTTCGTCCAACCCTGTCCGAGGCGTCGAACGCCGCTTCGGACATGGAAATGACACCTATCCCTGCCGGATGCACGACAACATCACGTAATTTGTTGGCCTGCGGCCAAAATCCCGCCGCAAGCCCGGAAACGGAAGAGGTACGACCGTGCCCCACAGCCAGGTGGTCATCGGCGTCGACAGCTCCACCCAGTCGACCAAAGCGGCGTTCACCGACGCGGCGACCGGACGGTTGCTCGCCGTCGGGCGCGCGCCGCACCGGGTGACGGGCGAGGCCGGGGCTCGGGAGACCGACCCCGAGGTGTGGTGGCAGGCGCTGCGCGAGGCTGTCGCCATGGGGCTCAAGGAGTCCGGCGTACCGGCGTCCGCCGTCACGGGCATAGCGGTCGCCGGCCAGCAGCACGGCCTCGTGGTGCTCGACGCGGCCGGGAAGCCGCTGCGGCCCGCGCTGCTGTGGAACGACACCCGCTCCGCCCCGCAGGCCGCCGCGCTCACCGACGCACTGGGCGGACCCGACGCCTGGATCGCCAGGACCGGATCCGTGCCCGTCGCCTCGATGACGGCGGCGAAGTGGCAGTGGCTCCGGGAGAACGACCCCGCCTCCGCCGACGCGGCCGCGGCCGTCCGGCTGCCGCACGACTTCCTCACCGAACGCCTCGCGGGTACGGCGGCCACGGACCCCGGCGACGCGTCGGGCACCTGCTGGTACTCCACGGCGACCGGGGCGTACGACCCCGAACTGCTCGCGCTCGTCGGCCTCGACGAGTCGCTGCTGCCGGCCGTCGCCCCGACCGGCGGCGCGCGGGTCGGCTCGCTCACCGCCTCCGCCGCCGAGGAACTGGGACTGCCCGCCGGTATCGCGGTCGCCGCCGGGACCGGCGACAACATGAGCGCGGCCGTCGGCCTCGGCCTCGGCGGCGCCGGGCTGCTGGACCACCCCGTGCTGAGCCTCGGCACGTCGGGCACGGTCTTCGCCGCCACGCGCACCAGGCCCGCGTCGACGGCGCTGTCCGGGTTCGCGGCGGCCGACGGTACGTTCCTGCCGCTCGGCTGCACCCTGAACTGCACGCTCGCCGTCGACAAGGTCGCCGAGCTGCTGCGCCTCGACCGCGACGACGTGGCACCCGGCGGCGAGGCGGTGCTGCTGCCGTACCTCGACGGCGAACGCACCCCCGACCTGCCGACCGCCTCCGGTCTGCTGACGGGCCTGCGGCACGACACGACGCCGCAGCAGCTGCTGGGGGCCGCGTACGAGGGTGCGGCGTACACGGTCCTGCGCGCGCTCGACGAGGTCCTGCGCGCCTGCGGCCTCGACCCGGCCGACCCGGCGGTGGCGACGCGGCCGCTGCGGCTGGTGGGCGGCGGCGCCCAGGGCCGTACGTGGGTGGAGACCGTACGGCGCCTGTCCGGCCGCCCGGTGATCGTGCCGGAGAGCGGCGAACTGGTCGCCCTGGGCGCGGCGGCGCTGGCGGCGTCGGCCGCCACCGGCGAGGACCCGGTGGCGATCGCCGCGTCCTGGAAGACCGGGGACGGCCCTGAACTCCCGTCGGTCGCACGGGACATGGAGACCTGGGAGCGCGTCGGCTCGGTGCTGGACCTGGCTGCGCCGAGCCTGCTGTCGTAGGGGCGCGCGGGGCCGGGCGTCCTAGGACCTGCGGGACGAACGGGGCGCATGGGGCACCGGCGCGGGGAATCGCGTCGGTGCCTGGCCCGGATCGCCCTCTTGATGGCGGGTCAGGGGCCGACCTACCCTGCGGGTTGCGCGGCGTCGCCGCGCGCCGGAGGAGGGACGAGACCCGCCCATGTCCGACGCACCGTACGACGACGCGCTCGATGACGCGCTGCCCGACGCGGACATACTCAAGGCCCTCGCCCCGTACGCGGCCAGGGGCGGCGGGGCGGCGATCGGCGGCGTCCGGCTGCGGGACGTCAAGCGACGGCAACTGCTGCGCTGCGAGGTCGTCCGCTTCACCGAACGACGCCACGAGACACCCCGGACCGCCTTCGGTACGAAGGATCTGTCGGCGTTGCCTCTTTACGAAGGCGCCATCACGGACCACCCGTTGCCGGCGCCCGAAGGACCCGGCAGGCTCACCCTGATCCGCGCGGGCTCCTACCGGCCGGTGCCCTGTCCGTGCGACAACGGCCAGCAGCAGTGCGCCGGTTGCTCGGGCAGCGGCGGCCATCCGTGCACCTGCCGCAACGAGCCGCCGCCGTGCGACGTGTGCCTGAATGTCGCACCGTGCACGGAGTGCGAGAAGACGGGCAGGCGCCGTACGCGTACGACGAAGGCCCGCCCCGCCGCGACCGGTCCGGGAGCCACGGCACCCGGCGCTCAACGGATCACGTGCACGGTGTGCGGCACGCCGGAGGCCGCGTGCCCGCGCTGCTCGGGCCGGGGCCGGATCCGGTGCCCGCACTGCGAAGGCCGGGGGCGCGAGACCTGTGCGCGCTGCTCGGGGCAGGGGGTCGGGACGCACGACGTGTGCGGCGGCAAGGGCAGCCTCACCCACTGGGTGGAGGGGACGGTCGAGTACGCGCACGAAACGGCGTCCCTGTCGCTGCCCAAGCCGGACTGGCCCGACAAGGTCCGGGACCGGCTGACCTCCGCGGCGCGGTGGCAGCCGCGTGACGTCCCGGCGGACGACGCGGTGCCCTTCGGCGTGGACGGCGAGCACCGTGCCGCCGTGGCGACCCACCTGGCTCGCGGGAGGGTGGAACTGTCCCGGCGGGTGACTCTCGAAACTTGCCCGCTGGCCTGTGTGGAGCTGATGGACGACCCGAACCGGGTCTTCCACGTCTTCCCCGGCGCCCGCAGCCTCGAAGTCGTCTCGACGCTCTCGAACCGGCTGAAGCAGCGGCTGATCGCGGCCGGAGCGGTCATCATCATCGTGCTGGCGCTGATCGTGTGGCTGCTCGCGTAGGGCGTGTCTGACGAGTGGCGCCGGCCGCCCGGAGGGCGGGGCGCGCCAGGCCGGATCTGTCAGGCACGGCCCAGGGGGTGCCGGCAAGCGCCGGACCGCTCGGTCAGCCCGTCGTCAGGCCCGACGCCGACTCCGTGAGCGCGTCCAGGACCGGGCGGATCAGCGGGTGGTGGTCCGCGCCCCTGCGGACCGCGGCGAAGACCCGGCGCGTGGCGGGCGGGCCGGACACCGGGCGTACCACCGTGCCCTTCAGCTCCATCCCGCGCAGCGCCGAGCGCGGCACGAGCGCCACCCCGGCGCCGGCGCCGGCGAGGGCGACCACCGCGCGGAAGTCGTCCGACGAGTGCACCAGGCGCGGTTCGAAGCCCGCCAACTCGCAGGCGAGGCGCATCACTTCATGGCACGGGTTGCCCGGGTACGGGCTGATCCAGTCGCTGTCCGACAGCCCCGCGAGCGGTACCTCGGCCTCGCGGCCGAGCGGATGCCCCTCGGGCAGGACCGCGTCGAACGGCTCGGCGTAGAGCGGTACGCGCGACAGGCGCGGGTCGTCCTCGGTGGGCGCGCCCCGGTATTCGACGGCCAGCGCCACGTCCGCCTGGCCGTCGAGCAGCAGCGGCAGGCTCTCGTCGCCCTCGGAGTCCCGCACCCGTACGCGGATGCCCGGGTGCGACCCGGCGAGGTGCGCGATCGCCGGGGCCAGCACCTCGGCGATCCCCGTGGCGAACGCGGCGACCGTGACCTCACCGGCCGCGCCGCCCGCGTACGCCGCCAGCTCCGCCTCGGCCCGCTCCAGCTGGGCGAGGACCTCGTGGGCGTGCGTGAGCAGGATCTCTCCGGCCGCCGTCAGCCGTACGCCCCTGCCGCTGCGCGTCAGCAGCGCGTGGCCGGTCTCCTGCTCCAGCGCGGCGAGCTGCTGGGAGACGGCCGACGGGGTCAGGTACAGCGCCGCCGCCGCGGCGGTCACCGTACGGTGGTCCGCCACGGCGCGCAGGATGCGCAGCCGCCGGGGGTCGATCATTCGGCCATACTGCCAGGTCGCGGCGCCGGACCGGGCGGCCCGACCACCCGGACCGGACCGGGCCCGGCCGCGGGCCGTCAGGCCTTGAGCGCCTCGCGCGCGTCCACGAACGCCGCCACCGCCCGCCGTACGTCCTCGGTCGAGTGCGCCGCCGACAGCTGGACCCGGATCCGCGCCTGCCCCATCGGGACCACGGGGTACGAGAACCCGATCACGTACACCCCGCGCTCCAGCAGCAGCTCCGCCATCCGCCCGGCCTCGGCGGCGTCGCCGATCATGACGGGGGCGATGGCGTGGTCGCCGGGCAGGATCTCGAACCCGGCCGCCGTCATCTCCGTACGGAAGAGCGCCGTGTTCGCGTTCAGCCGCTCGCGCAGCCCGTCGGCGCTCTCCAGCAGGTCGAGGACCTTGATCGAGGCGGCGGCGATGACCGGGGCGAGGGAGTTGGAGAAGAGGTACGGGCGCGAGCGCTGGCGCAGCAGCGCGACGATCTCGGCGCGGGCGGCGACGTAGCCGCCGGAGGCGCCGCCGAGTGCCTTGCCGAGCGTGCCGGTGATGATGTCGACGCGGTCCATCACACCGTGCAGTTCGGGGGTGCCCCGGCCGCCGGGGCCGACGAAGCCGACGGCGTGCGAGTCGTCGACCATCACCATGGCGTCGTAGCGGTCGGCGAGGTCGCAGATCTCGGCGAGGGGCGCGACGTAGCCGTCCATGGAGAAGACGCCGTCCGTCACGATGAGGCGGCGGCGCGCGTCCTGGGACTCCTTGAGGCGCGTTTCCAGCTCGGCGAGGTCGCGGTTGGCGTAGCGCAGCCGGCGGGCCTTGGAGAGCCGGATGCCGTCGATGATGCTGGCGTGGTTGAGGGCGTCGGAGATGACCGCGTCCTCGGGGCCGAGGAGCGTTTCGAACACGCCGCCGTTGGCGTCGAAGCAGGAGGAGTAGAGGATCGTGTCCTCCTGGCCGAGGAACGAGGAGAGGCGGACCTCCAGCTCCTTGTGGATCTCCTGGGTGCCGCAGATGAAGCGTACGGAGGCCATGCCGTAGCCCCACCGGTCGAGGGCGTCCTTGGCGACGGCCACGACCTCGGGGTGGTCGGCGAGGCCGAGGTAGTTGTTGGCGCAGAAGTTGAGGACGTCACCGGAGGCGGCGGAGACGCTGACGGACGCGTTCTGCGGGGTGGAGATGACGCGCTCGGGCTTGAAGAGACCGGCGTCGCGGATCTCGTCGAGGGTGGCGCGGAGGTCGTCGCGGACGGACGCGTACATGCGGGGCTCCAGGGTGAGCAGGGGAGGTCTTACGGAGGAGGGGGCGGGCGCCGGACCCGGGAGGATCAGGCCCAGTTGAGGATGATCTTGCCGCCGGTGGCCGTGGCCGCCTCGTCGAAGGCCGCGTCGAAGTCCTCGTAGCCGTAGCTGCCGGTGATGACGGGCGCGAGGTCGAGGCCGCCTTCGAGCAGCACCGTCATCGCGTACCACGTCTCGTACATCTCACGGCCGTAGATGCCCTTCACCGTGATCATCGAGGTCACGATCTTCGCCCAGTCGACGGCGAACTCACGCGCGGGCAGCCCCAGCATGGCGATCCGGCCGCCGTGCGTCATGTTGTCGACCATGTCGCGCATCGCCTCCGGGCGGCCGGACATCTCCAGGCCGATGTCGAAGCCTTCCTTGAGGCCGAGCCGGCGCTGCGCCTCGGCGATGCCGATGTCGGGGTCCGACACGTCGAGCGCGAGCGTCGCGCCGACCTTGCGGGCGATCTCCAGGCGCTCGGGGCTGACGTCCGTGATCACGACGTTGCGCGCGCCCGCGTGCCGGGCGACGGCCGCCGCCATGATGCCGATCGGGCCCGCGCCGGTGATCAGCACGTCCTCGCCGACCAGGGGGAAGCTGAGCGCGGTGTGGACGGCGTTGCCGAACGGGTCGAAGATCGCCGCGATGTCGAGGTCCACGGGCGCGCGGTGGACCCAGACGTTCGACGCGGGCAGCGCGACGTACTCGGCGAACGCGCCGTCGCGGCCGACGCCGAGTCCGATCGTGCTGCGGCACAGATGCCTGCGCCCGGCGAGACAGTTACGGCATCGGCCGCAGACCAGGTGGCCTTCGCCGCTCACGAGGTCGCCGACGGCGATGTCCTGGACGTCGCTGCCGACGGACGCGACCTCGCCGACGAACTCGTGGCCCAGCACACGCGGCGTCTCCACCGCCTGCTGCGCCCAGCCGTCCCAGGCCCGGATATGCAGGTCGGTGCCGCAGATGCCGGTGCGGAGCACCTTGATGAGTACGTCTGAGGGGCCGGCCTCCGGCTCGGGCACATCGGTGAGCCGCAGCCCCGGCTCGGCCGTGAGTTTCACAAGTGCCTTCATCCGGGCGGCTCCAGGTGGTGCGGGCGCGGACACTCGTACGGGCGCGAGTGCTTACGCGAGTGCTTACGCGAGTACTGACGCGAGTGACTCTGATCGACGTCGGCACCAATCTGCCGCCGCCGCGACCGTGCAGTCCATCGAGGATTTCTTAAGCGGGTCGACAGCGCAGCTTCACGCCGTGGCCCTGGTGGGCGGATTCGGCCAACGGTTGGAATCGATGATCGAACTGCCCGGTGCGTGGCGCACGACAGGACCGCCCGTCGCCGGGAAGGAACCCGTTGGGAAGAAGCCCCGCATTCTGACGGACAGACCTTGGGCGCCGGTCTCTACCCCCCGGCGAACGCGGTCCGTGCGCTCCGGGACCTCGGCCTGGGGGACGAAATGGCCGACCACGCTCCCCTGCACGCGCTGCCGTAGGCCCTGCGGCGGGAATCGCCGTACGCGCGCACGGATCCGGACGGGTGGCCTGATATGAATTCGACCACTTGTGCGGAGCTGAGTACGGCATCGGGGAGGTGCGACTCCGCCGTTCCCCTTACGATCGGTGCCCACCGCGAGTCATGAGTGGGAGTGAGACAGCGTGAGCAGTCCGTTCAAGGCCTCAGTGGTCAAGGCGGCGCAGGCCGGGGACCGGTCGGCCATGGACCGACTCGGCGACGAGTCGCTGCCGCTGGTCCACCAGCTCGTCGGCCACGCCCTGCACGGCCACCCGGAAGTGCGGGCGGTGGCACGGGACACGGTGCGGCAGGTCCTCAACGGCCTCGGCGGGCTGCGCCGCCCGGCCGACTTCCGCTCGTATCTGGTCACCACCGCGGTCGCCCGGATCCGTGAGCACGCGGACTACGTGTACGACCCGGCCCTCCCCCGCGCCGACTTCGACTTCGTGGATCTGATGATCAGCCGTCTCGGGCTGTCCGGTCAGCACCGGGAGGTCGCCGAGGCCACGCGCTGGGTCGACCGGGAGCACCACACGCTGGCGGCGCTGTGGTGGCTGGAGACCGCCGGTGAACTCACCCGGCCCGAGGTCGCCGCCGCCCTGGCCGCCAACTCGCAGCAGGTGGACGCGCGGGTCGAGCGGATGTGGCACGAACTGGACACCGCTCGCGTGGTGGTGCGCGCGCTGTCGGCGGAGCCGCCGTGTGTCCTGCTGGAGCAAATCGTCGGCGGCTGGAACGGCACGGCGTCCCCGCTCTGGCGAGAGCGAATAGCCGGGCACACGTACGACTGCACCGTCTGCTCCGGGTACGCGGCCGGCCTGGTGCCCGCCGACACCCTTGTGGCCGGGCTCGCGCTGGTACCGGTCGGCGCGCGCAGGGACCCGTCACCGACCACGTCCGTGTCCTCGCACAGCGAGGGCGGCGACGGTGGAGCCGGGAGCCGTACGCAGGCCAGGGACACCGCGCGCCGCGACCGGCGGGCGAAACGGCGCCGCGCCGTCACCGTGACCGCCGCCGTCGCCGCGCTGCTCACCGCCGCGGGCGTCGCCCAGTACGTCACGGGCGAGCAGGACCAGGACGAGTCACGCGCGTCGTCCGCCGTCGAACCGGAGACGCTGGAGCCCAAGTCGGCGGCGAGCCGCACGGCGGAGTCCGTCAGTCCCTCCCCGTCCGGCAGCAGCGCGAGCCCGTCGCCCTCGCCGACCCGCTCGCCGTCCAAGAAGGCGGCCGAGCCGAGCAGGTCCGCACCCGACCCGCGTCCCTCCACCGCCGATCCGGCGCCGAAGCCCGATCCGAAGCCGACGACGAACGAACCCCAGCCGGGCGGAGGCGGCGGCGGCTTCGCCGAGCAGGTCACGACACTCGTCAACTCCGAGCGTTCCAAGGCCGGTTGTGAACCGGTGAGTGCCAACGCGCAGCTCGCGACCGCCGCGCTGCGGCACTCCCAGGACATGGCGGCGAAGGACTACTTCGACCACAACAGCCCGGACGGCAAGGACCCCGGCGACCGCATCACGGCGGCGGGCTACCGGTGGACCACCTACGGCGAGAACATCGCCAGGGGCCAGCAGACGCCCGCCGAGGTGATGGAAGGCTGGATGAACAGCCCCGGCCACCGGGCCAACATCCTGAACTGCGCCTTCAAGGAGATCGGCGTGGGTGTCCACGACGCGTCCGGCGGACCGTGGTGGACCCAGGCGTTCGGTGCGCGCGGCTGACGGCTGAGCGGGCCGCGCGGATGAGCCCGACGGATGAGCCTGACGGATGCCCCCGCCGGATGAGCCCAGCAGGAGCCCAGTGGATGGGCGAGCCCGGCGGGCGCCCCGCGCGGGCTGAGGGACCCCACGTACTTTGTCTCTTTCGGCCACCGGCCCGTGACGTATCGAGCACGATCAGGACTATTTCAATCGCGGATTGAACTCAACCGCACAGATTCTGCCGGAACCGATCTCTCCGCTGCCGCACGGGAAACCCCGCACCCGCCCTGACATGGGAACCCCCCGACACGGCCTCCGCGTGTGATCCCGGCCACTCCACATACGGTCAATTCTGGCCAGGCGTGGGGCGCTCGAACTGTTATTGACGAACCGTCATGGGCAGATACGCTCCATTCGAACAGCGACCGCCCTACGCCACCCCGCACCAGATTCTCACTGAACCAGCCCTGCGCCCACACATCCCCCAGGAGGCCGGTCATGACGTGCGTCGAGGAACAGGCCTTGGCCCGGCAGCTACCGGCCGTACCGTTCTACTGTCCGGTGGAACCCGCCGTGCATCCCGGCGTTCATGTCCTCAACGACCTGACGGTGGACTGGATGCTGCGGCAGAATCTCGACACCGACGAGCACCAGCGCAAGCGCCTCGCCCTCTGCGACTTCGGCGGGCTCGCCGCGTCGACGATGCCGTACGGAAAGCTCGAACCCCTCACCCTGATGGCCAAGTTGCACGCCGTGCTCTTCTCGCTCGACGACGGCGTCTGCGACGAGACCGACGCCACGGCGGATCTGATGGCCCAGGAGACCTCCCGCATCCTGCGCGCGGTCGAGGCCCCGGCCGCGAACTCCCGCGCCGACTCCCCGCACACCGCCGCGTTACGCGCGCTGCGGACGGAGCTGGAGCAGTACGCGTCCCCGCAGCAGCTGCGCCGCTGGACGGACGCCATGCGGGTGTACACCTCGGGCCTGGTGTGGGAGGCGTCCTGGCGCCGGAACGCCCAACTCCCGTCCCTCAACGACTACATCACCCTGTGGATGCGCGCCATAGGGATGGCGCCGTCCACGGCGATGATCGAGATCGTCGGCGGATTCTCCGTGACGGACGAGGAGTTGGCGGACCCGCGCGTCCAGGCGCTCACCGAGATCGTCTGGACGCTGGTCAGTTGGGACAACGACCTCTACTCCCGGAACAAGGAACTGCTGCGGGCGGGCGACGACCTCAATCTGATCGACGTGCTCTGCCAGGAACTCGGCTGCGAGCCGAGTGCGGCGCTGAAGCACGCGGTCGCGATGCGGGACCGGGTGATGGTGCTGCTCGGCCGGCTGAGCGAACAGGTCCTCGCGGACGCGAGCAGTGAACTGCGCGGCTACATCGAGGGGTTGGGGCAGTTCGTCCGGGGCCATCTCGACTGGGCGTCGGTCTGTCCCCGCTACTCCGTACCGTCGGGACCGGCGGCGCAGCCGGGCGGCTGGTGGAAGCCGTACCCCTCCGACGCGGGCCGGGAACCGCTGCCGATCCCCACGATCTCGTGGTGGTGGGAGCAGTTGGACACCACGTCCTGAGGGACGCCGCGTCCTGACCGTCCGACCGCTCCCACCACCGCGCCCCTCAGTCCGTCAGTACCCTCGCCACCACCGCACCACCGCCTGCCATGCCCGCGCCGGGGCGCCGGGCCCGCGCTGCGCCGGGATCAGCCCGCCCGGCGTCGGCGCCTCCGACGGCGGGGACCCGGCGGGCGCCACCGGCACCGGCGGCGCTACGTGCGGCGGTACGGGGGCCGGACCGGACGAACCGGACGGGCCCTGCGCCGGCACCGGGCGGGGCGACTCCACCTGCCACTCGGTGCGCGGCGCGTGCTGCGGCGTCGCCGACGGCGGCCCGGCGACATCCTGCGGCGGACGCGCGGCGAAGGTCACCGGCAGCTCCTGGAGGTGCCGCGACATGAGCGACGCCGACCAGCGCAAGTCCTCCTCCGGCACGGCCAGTTGAAGGTCGGGCAGCCGCAGCAGCAGCGCGTCGATGCCGGTGTCGGCGATGGCGCGCCCGATGTCCTGGCCGGGGCACTCGTGGGGGCCGCCGCTGAAGGCGAGATGGGCGCGGTTGCCCTGCATGGAGGCGTTGACGTCGGGCCGTACCACCGGGTCGACGTTGGCGGCGGCGATCCCGACGACCAGCGCGTCCCCCGCCTTGATCCGCTGCCCGCCCAACTCCGTGTCGCCGACGGCCCACCGGCCGAAGATGGTCGTGAACGGCGGCTCGTCCCACAGGGTCTGCTCGACCGCCTCGGGGAGTGTCATGTGGCCGCCGCTGAGCTGGGCGCGGAAGCGCGGGTCGGTGAGGACCATGCGGAGCACATTGGCGATGAGGTTGGCCGTGGTCTCGTACGCGGCGATGAGCACCAGCCGCAGATGCTGGGCGACCTCGGCGTCCGTGAGCCCGGCCGGGTGCTGGACGAGCCAGCTCGCGAAGTCCTCGTCGGGCGCCGCCCGGCGCCGGGCCACCAGTCGGTCCAGGACCCCCATCACATACGCGTTGCTCTCGACGGCCGTCTCGGTGCCCTTGATCATGTCGCGGGCGGACTGGACCAGTTGTTCGTTGTACTCCTCGGGCATACCGAGGATCTGCGCCATCACCATCATCGGCAGATGTTCGGCGAAGCGGCTGACGAGATCGGCCTTGCCGTCCTGGCAGAAGTCGTTGACGAGCCGGTTGCTGTAGCGGTTGATGAAGCGCCGTACGCCCCGGTGGTCGATCCGGCCGATCGAGTCGGTGACGGCGCCGCGCAGCCGCTCGTGGTCGGCGCCGTCCGCGAAGACGCAGATGGGCTGCCAGGTGAAGACGGGCGCGAGGGGGTGGTCGGGCGGCACGCTGCCGTCGTTGACCGCGCGCCAGCGGCGGGAGTCCCGCGAGAACTGGGAGGGGGTACGGGTCATGTGCAGGTTCTCGCTGTGGCCGAGGACCAGCCAGGCGGGTACGTCGCCGTGCAGCAGGACCGGCGCCACCGAGCCGTGCTCGGCGCGCAGCTTCTCGTACAGGCCCATGGGGTCGTTCTCGGCCTCGGGGCCGTAGAGCCGTCGCAGCCCGGAGGGCGCCGGGCGGTCGCCGCCGAAGGCGTCGGCGACGAGGCCGTGGGCCGGGCAGCCCGGCGGCGGGGCGGCGTGGTCGTCCGTTCCCGGCCGGTGCGAATAGGGCGTTGTCACGGTCACTCCAGGGATGGGAGCCAGGGATGGGAGAAGGAAGGGGCGGGAGGAGGGGGATCAGGCCGGCAGCGCCAGCGAGTGCAGATAGCGCATGAGGGTCAGCAGGACATCGCGGCTCGACGCCCGCAGCCGCGCGTCGCAGTCGACCATCGGCACCTCGTCGGGCAGGTCGAGCGCGGTGCGCAGCGCCTCGACGGGATGGCTCGGCGCGTCGGGGAAGGTGTTGACGGCGACGACGAACGGCACGCCGCGCTCCTCCAGCCGCCCGATCACGTCGAAGCTGACTTCGAGGCGGCGGGTGTCGACGAGGACGACGGCGCCGAGGGCTCCTTCGAAGAGGCCGTTCCAGAGGAACCAGAAGCGTTCCTGGCCGGGGGTGCCGAAGAGATAGAGCACCAGTTGCTCACTGATGCTGATCCGGCCGAAGTCCATGGCGACGGTGGTGGCGGTCTTGCTCTCCACCCCGGAGTTGTCGTCCACGCCGACGCCGGCCTGGGTCATGGTCTCTTCGGTGGTGAGCGGGCGGATCTCGCTCACCGACCCGACCATGGTGGTCTTGCCGACCCCGAATCCGCCGACGATCACGACCTTCACCGCGGATGTCGCCGTGGTGGGAAGTACGTCCTCGCTCCGGGGGCCTGTGATCGTGTCAGAGCTTCTGGAGTCCATGCATCACCGCTTCGAGAAGGGACCTGTCGGGGAGTGTGGCGCGGGCGACGGGCGCGCGTGACTCGACCAGATCCGTCGTGAGGAGGTCGGTCAGCAGCGCCGTCACCACGCTGAACGGCAGACTGAGATACGCCGACAGCTCGGCCACGGACAGCGGCGCCCCGCAGAGCCGCAGGATGGCGGCCTGTTCGGGCGGCACCGTCGGTGAGGGGGCCTCGCGTGCCACGATCATGGTGACGAGGTCGAGCGATGCGCGCTTGGCGCCGTCCGGGCCACCCGTGATCACGTACAGCCGTTCCGGGTCCCCCACGTCCGCCCCGGGCAGCCTGCGTTCTCGTCGGGGAGGAGTCATCCGGTGTGCCCGTCATGTCGCGGCGGACTCGTCAGATGGGCGCCGATCCGGACGACCATGTCCCGCATCCGGGCGCCGACGAGTCCGGCGTCGACCGTCTCGTCGGCGAGTACGGCCAGGTAGGCGCCCTTGCCCGCTTCCATCAAGTAGAAGAATCCGCCGCTGACTTCGATGACGACGAGACGCATCCGGCCGTCGCTCATGGGGATTTCGGCGGCGACGGCGGCGGCGAGGCTCTGAAGTCCCGCGCAGGCGGCGGCGAGACGGTCGGCGACGTCGGGGTCACCGCCGTGCCGGGCGATCCGCAGGCCGTCGGCGGAGAGCACGACGATCTGCTGAACCTGCGGAACCCCGTCCGCGAGCTCCTTGAGCATCCAGTCCAAGTTGGCACGCTGCTGGATCACTTCAGGTCCCCTTTGCCCCACACGTCGTCTGATTCGCCGCGGTCGCCGGGCCGGTCCGGCGGCGCGTCCCCTGTGCCCGTGGCACCTGTCGCACCTGTGGCACCTGTCGCTCCGGTCGACGGCTCCTGCGGGTGCGGGTCGCCGTTGACCGCCTTGGTGAAGGCTTCGAGCCAGATGCCGGGGCCGGGCTCCCCAGGGGCTTCCCCGGTGCCGTTCGAGGTCCCGTGCGAGGTCCCGTGCAAGGTCCCGTTCGCGGCGCCCTGCGTACCGGCGGACGTGCCGTTCGAGCGGCGCGGCGCCGGTGTCCGCACGATGTTGTGCGAGCCCAGCGGTGCCCTGCCACGGCTGCGGCGCTGCGGGAGACCGTTCGCCGTCCACTCGGTGACGACGGGTACGTCGTCCTCCATGGCGGCCTTGACGGGCGCCGGCCGGACCGGACCGGTGGCCGGGCGGGGAGCGGGAACGGCGGCCGGGGCGGGCGCGGGTTCGGCGGCGGGGCCGGACCCGGGATCCGGGGCCGGGGCCGCCGCGTCCGGGGTACGCCGCTTGCGCATCTCGGGCAGCTCGGTGCCACCGGTCCCCATCGCGGTCGCGCCGATGCCGTGGGCGATGCCGGGCGCGGGCCCGGTGGTGACCACGTCGCGCGGTACGACGAGGACGGCGCGGACGCCGCCGTACGCGGACTGCCGCAGCGAGACCTGGAGGTTGTACATCTGGCAGAGGCGGCCGACGACCGCCATGCCGAGCCGCGGTGTCTCGCCGAGGTCGTTGAGGTCGATACCGGCCTGCGCCTGCGCGAGCATCCGCTCGGCCCGTGTCCGCGCCTCCTCGCTGAGGCTGACGCCGCCGTCCTCGATCTCGATGGCGATGCCGGTCTGCACCTCGACGGCGGTCACATGGACACGCGTCTGCGGGGGCGAGTAACGGGTGGCGTTGTCGAGGAGTTCGGCGCACGCGTGGATCAGCGGTTCGACCGCCGTGCCGACGATGGCGACCTTGGCGATCGAGTGCAGATCGACCCGCTGGTACTCCAGGATCCGGGACATCGCACCGCGCAGCACGCTGAACAGCGGTACGGGCCTGGGCCATTGACGTCCGGGCCGGGCCTTGCCGAGTACGGCGACACTGTCGGCGAGCCGCCCGATGAGGGCGGTGCCGTGGTCGATACGCAGCAGGTCGTCGAAGACCTCGGGGTTACGGCCGTGGTGCTCCTCCATCTCCCGCAGCTCGCTGGCCTGTTGGTGCACGAGTGACTGGACGCGGCGGGCGATGTTGACGAAGGAGCGCTGCGCGGACTCGCGCATGGCCTCCTCGTCGTCGACGATGTCGAGGATCGCGCGGAGCAACGCGCGCTGCGAGTCGGGGAGTTCGCGGTAGCGCTCGTCGCCGTCGACGATGACGCGCATGACCTCCTGGGGTGAGTTCCCCCGGCGGAGCTGGTGGATCGCGAGCGGCATCAGTTCCTTGCCGAGGCGCACGCTCTGGCTGTCGTGCTCGGCGATGCGCCGCTCCAGGAAGGCGACATGGTGCCCGTACCGCGTGTGCAGGGCGCGCGTCGCCTCTCCCCTGCGAGCGATCTCCCTCGCACCCCAGCCGACGAGGACGGTGGCGACGGCGCCGTACAACGCGACCGGTATCCGGGCGGCGTCGGCGACGAAGACCACGACGACGGCCGTTGCCGTCGCCATCAGGGCCGCGGAGAGCAGAAGCGCGCGAACGGTGGGTGACGCTTGATCATTCATGGGTGCTTCAACACGAACCATGTAAGCCCTCTGGCGGTCGATTCAGGGGTCGGGTATTCGAAACTATTGCGGCACATGGGAACAAGCGCCTGATTCCGTATCAACTCGGCGCGCTCCGCGAGAGCTTAGTGCGGGCAGAACACCGCATCGGCATATTCATAAACCTCGTGCGCGGGCGCACTCGACAGGCATAGACTCGCGCTTTTTGCACGGAGAGCTTCGAGAGCCCCACACATAGTGACGACACCAGTTCGAATGACGGGGCCGTGTACCCCTGCCGGCTGCGGCGGGACGAACCGGGCAGGTCCGGGGGCCGGTTGTACGATCACAGCATGAAGGCCGTCGCCGAGCCCATGATCGAGATCCCCGCCGGAGACATCGTCCTTCGGGACGAGGGCACGAAGACGGACTGGACCGTCGAGGTCGGGGCATTCCGGCTGGCGCCGTGTCCCGTCACCCGCGAGCTGTACCGCGCCGTGCTGGGCGAGGCGCCCGAGAGTCCGGCGGGGCCGAGGACCCCGGTGACCGAGGTCTCGTGGCTGGACGCGGTCCGGTTCTGCGACCTGCTGTCGGAGGCGAGCGGGCTGGCCCCCTGCTACGGGGGCACGAGCGCGGGCGCGCCGGGGGATGCCGACGGGCAGGGCGTGGTCCGCGACCGGGAGGCCGACGGGTACCGCCTCCCCTCCGAGGCGGAGTGGGAGTACGCGTGCCGGGCCGGCACGTCCGGTGTCCGTTACGGGGAGCTGGACGAGATCGCCTGGCATCGCGGGAACTCAGACGACCGGGTGCACGACGTGGCGACCCGGGCCCCGAACGCGTGGGGGCTGCACGACATGATCGGCAATGTGTGGGAGTGGTGCTGGGACGTTTACGACCCCGAGGTCTACGGGCCGTACCGGGTCTTCAGGGGCGGCGGCGCGTACGACGTGCCCCGGGGGTGCCGGGCGTCGTGCCGACGCAAGAGCCACCCGACCTTCCGCGTCGACGACCTCGGGTTCCGGCTCGCCCGGTCGGGGTGACCGCGCTGCGGTGACTCGGACCCGGGGCGGTCCCGGTCATGGGGCAGTGGCTTCGAGGCCCCTTTCGTTCAAGACCGTCGGTGGCCCGACCGCCCAGACTCGTCCCATGGACCTCACCCACAACCCGAACCTCAGCGGGGCCTGTGCCTTCATGTCCCCACACGCCCGGCTCCTGGACCGGCGCCGCTTCGGGCTCCTGGGCGGCGGCGGCCGGACGGGGCCGGACGGGGATACCTCCGGTCGGCTCACGCAGCCGTGCGCGCGACGCGGTCCGTTCCTACGGTGGCTGAATGATCATCAGATCGATCCTGCGCCGCCCCGCGTTCGCCGGCACGGTGGCTCTGACCACCGGGCTGACCGGACTGCTGACCCTCCTCCCGGTGTCGGTGTCCACCCCGACGGCCACCGCCACCGCCGCCACCACCGCCGCCTCCACCGTCACGGCGGGCTCACGCGCCGACCCGGGCCGCGAGGTCTCGCGGCCGGCGGACCCCGCACTGCTGTACCGGCCCGGCACCCACGTGCGCGCGGCGGCCGGCGCGCCCGCGCCGCCCAAGGATGTCTCCGCCCTCTCCTGGGTGGTCGCCGACGCGCGCACGGGCGCGGTGCTCGCGGCCCGCGACGCGCACCGCGCGCTGCCGCCGGCCAGCACGCTCAAGACGCTGTTCGCCGTCACCGTGCTGCCCCGTATCCCCTCGGACGCCCGGCACAGCGTGACCGAGGCGGACCTGGCGGGGATCGGCGACGGCAGCAGCCTGGTGGGCGTCGCCCCCGGCCAGACGTACGACGTGGCTGATCTGTGGCGCGGTGTCTTCCTCAGCTCGGGCAACGACGCGGTGCGGGTCCTCGCCGGGATGAACGGCGGCTGGGACTCGACGATCACTCAGATGCAGTCCAAGGCAAGGGAGTTGGGGGCGAAGGACACCCATGTGGTCTCCCCCGACGGCTACGACGAACCGGGTCAGGTGTCGTCGGCGTACGACCTCGCGGTGTTCGGCCGCGCCGGACTGAAACTGCCGGCCTTCGCGGAGCACTGCGCGACCGTCGAGGCGCAGTTCCCGGGCCGTGACGGTTCGACGTTCGGCATCCAGAACACGAACAAGCTGCTGACGGGCGCCGGTGGGGTGCAGCGCTACCGGGGGCTGATCGGTGTCAAGAACGGCTACACCACGAACGCGGGGAACACGCTCGTCGCGGCGGCCCGGCGCGGGGACCGCACACTGCTGGCGACGGTGATGAATCCGCAGTCCGGGGCCTCGCAGGCGGTGTACGAGGAGGCCCGGACCCTGCTGGACTGGGGCTTCGCGGCCGCGCCCGCCGTCACCCCCGTGGGGTCGCTGGAGCCGCCCCGGCCGCCGACCCCGCCGCGTCAGGCGGCCGAGGAGGAGAAGCAGGGACCGGTCGCGCGGGCCGGGCGGGCGACGGGGCCGGGCGGCACGGACACCGTACGGCCGGCGGCGGGAGCGCGGGCGACGGGGGCGACGGCAGCGGGGACGGGGGCGGCGGGGGCGGGGCACCTCGCGGCGGCGACAGGGTCCGAACCGGCCGACGAGCCGTCCGCGCCCTTCGGGTACATCGTGCCGATCGCGTTCATCGGCGCCGCGTGTCTCGCCGCGCTGGCGCTGTTCCTCGTACGGCGCGGCGCGCGGCGACGCCGGGAACCGGCGGACCCGCACCGGATGCAGCCGCTGCCATGAGCGCGGGGGCGCGGGACACGGCGCGCGATGCGGATGCGGTCGGCGGCGACAGCACACACAGTGGACGCATGACGCATCATGTGGTGGCCGTGGTCCAGCCGCCGTGCGGCGGCGGCCGACGGGTCTGGGTGGACGGCCATGACGCCGGTCGCGCGCGCCG
Source organism: Streptomyces sp. NPDC057137 (assembly GCF_042670825.1). Classification (NCBI taxonomy): domain Bacteria; kingdom Bacillati; phylum Actinomycetota; class Actinomycetes; order Kitasatosporales; family Streptomycetaceae; genus Streptomyces; species Streptomyces sp. NPDC057137. The sequence continues at coordinate 19,020 of NZ_JBHUUW010000020.1, forward strand.
GGCGGCCGACGTGGCGGAGCTGCTGCGCCGGGCAGGTATCGATCCCGCGCGGATGACCGACGCCGACACGGTCGAGTGGCGCGGCGGCGGTCCTCAGTCCTGGCGGTGACCCGCGCCGTCCCCGACCGTCCGCATGTCGTCCAGCGCCGCCCGCGCCCGTTCCGCCAGTCCGTCCGCGCCGCACGACTCGGCCAGCACCCGGCCCCGGCCGAGGTCCGGCGCCGATCGCGCGGCGATGCCGTACTCGACGCGTGCGACCGCCAGCTCGTACCGGCAAGGTGACGCTTCGAGGTGGGTGACGGCCTCGGCGAGCAGTTCGACCGCGGCCGGCCTCTCCGCCAGGGACGCCGAGCAGCACAGCGCGACACCGATCGCGGTGTGCGTGCCGAAGCGCTCGGCGCGGTCCCGGGCGTACGCGGCGAGTTCGGCCGCGCGCTCCGGGTTCACGTCCGCGAGTGCCCGCGCGAGATCGATCGCCCAGGTGGCCACCACCCCGTTGTGCCGGCCTCGGGCCGTCAACGCCCGCCCGGTGGTTTCGAGTTCGGCGATCGCCTCCTCCGTACGGCCGAGGGCGAGCAGCAGCCGGCCCCGGACGGACCGCGCGTCGGGGATGGCGAGGGAGGAGGCGTACGGCGGTTCGAAGGCGTAGCGCTCGGCGGCCTCGCGCGCCTCTTCGACGTGGCCGCGGGCGAGCAGCGTGTCGACGAGCATGCAGATGCCGTTCCAGTGCATCGGCAGCCGGTCGCCGACCCGGTCGGCGAGGCGCAGGCTCTCGCGCAGATACGTCTCCGCGTCGGCGAGACGGCCGCGTCTGCGGTGGGCGTAGCCGACGAGCGTATGGGCGAAGGCGAGATGGCCGCCGCTCCAGCCGGAGATCTCGAAGGCGCGCATGCCTTCGTCGAACAGGGTCTCGGCACGGTCGAGTTGGTCGGCGAAGGCGAAGGAGAGCGCGAGCAGGGCGGGTGGTTCGAAGCCCCAGGATGTGCTGGTCCAGCCGGTGCCGGGGGCGAGCGCGCCGTCGACCAGGGCGCGTTCGGCGATCTGGACGATCTCCTCGGCGTTCTCGCCCCGCGCCGTGGCGTCGAAGGCGCGCAGCATGAGCAGGACGCGTTCGGTGTTGTCGCGTCCGGTGAGTCCGGCGGCGGTCTCGGCGAGGCGGCGGGCGCGGGCCCTGCCGTCGTCCTCGGTGTCCTGGACGCCTTCCCACAGGAAGTGCGCGGCCTTGAGGCGCATATGGGCGGGTCCGGACGGGGTGCGGGCCGCTTCGGCGGCGACGACCCGGGCGGCTTCCCGTGTCTGGTCGTTGTGGGTGAGTGCCTGGGAGAGCCGGAAGACGGCGTCGACGCGCAGGCGCTCGTCGAGGAGTTGGGTGTCGATCGCGTCGCGGAGGTGGCCGACGGTGGTGGCCGGTGACGAGAGAAGGGTGGCGCAGCCCAGTTCGTACAGGACTTCGGCCCGTATCCGGGGCAACGGCGGTTCGGTCAGGGCGCGTTCGAGGCAGCGGCGGGCGGCGTCGGGGGCGCCGACCGCGAGGTGTTCGGCGGCGGCCTCGCGTAACTGCTGAACCAGTTCGGCGTCGTTGTCGGGGTGGACTTCGAGGAGGTGCCGGGCGGCGAGGGCGGCGCCCCGGCCACTGCGGGTGACGAGCCAGGCGGCCCGGCCGTGGAACGCGGTCCGGGTGGCGGAGGGGATGGCGCGGTAGACGGCGGTGGCGATGAGGGGGTGGACGAATTCCAGCGGGTCGGTGCCGATGAGGATGCGGGCCGTCCGGAGCCGTTCGGCGCAGTCGGCGGCCTCCGCGGGCCCCATTCCGGCGAGGGACACGACGAGTTCGAGGGAGATGTCGGTGCCGAGTATCGCGGCGGCCCAGGCGAAGCGGGTCGTGGTGGTGCCCAGCTCCTCCAGCCTGGCGATGAGGCCGGTGCCGCGGGTCATGGCGCCGAGCGCGCTGAGGGCGTCGGCGGATTTTCCGACGGGGTTCAGGGCCTCGTCCCGTGCCTTGGCGAGGAGTTCGACGGTTTCGTAGGCGTTCCCGCCGGTGACTTCCCACACCTCGCGGCAGAACGGGTCGTCCGCGTGCTCACCGAGCGTCGCGCGGGCGAGCTTCGCGGTGGCTTCGGAGGTGAGCGCCTTCAGGGTGACGAGCAGTCTGGCGCTCTCGCCGAGGGCCCGCAGGAGGTGGGCGCATTCGCCGATCGCGTCCTCGCTGCGGTACGCGACGACGACGAGGATCGGCGGGCCGCCCGTACGCCGGGCGAAGGACGCCAGCCAGGCGAGGGATTCCAGGTCGGACCAGTGCGCGTCGTCGACGATCACGACGAGCGGGGGCAGTGTCTCGGCGAGTCGGCGGAACAGGGTTTCCAGGCCGTCCCTGACGCCCTGCGGGTCGGCGGGCCGCTCGCCGGGCGGCGCGACTCCGAGGGCGGGGCCGACGATGTCGTACCCGTCGCCGAGCAGGTCCCGTACGTCGCCGGATCCGTGCGCCGTGAGGGCGGGCTGCAGCAGTTGCCGTACGACGTGGAACGGCACGGAGGTCACGGTTTCGCCGCCGCGCGCCGACCACACCGTGCAGCGGCCGGCCCCCATGCGCCGGACCTCGGAGAGCAGAGCGGTCTTGCCGAGTCCGGCGGCGCCCCGGTAGACGAGGAGTCCGCCGGTCGGTGTGTCTCCGAAGAGTCCCTCGACGGCGTTCGCGGCCGCGGCGATCTCGGGCTCGCGTTCGAGGAGTGGGAGGTCGACCGAACCCGAAGGCGGGGGCACCATCACCCTCCTTAGGTGAACGGGCGTGCAGGTCAGGTCACGACCCTAGCCCGCCCGTCCCGCGTGTGGGCAGGGATCGGCGCGGATCCGGACGATTTCGGCCGGTGCTGATCGATCACGTGTACGCGTCCGGTGTCTCTATGGTCACACCATGCGAGAAGAACTCACCAACCGCGCGGCGCCGTTGGTCTGGAAGGGCGTCAACTACAACACGGGAACGGACTATTCGGGCCGCGGCTCGGCCCCGCCGCCCTGGCCGGACGGGGTCGTACGGCGCCATATGGCCCTCATCCGGGGCGAGTTGCACGCGAACTCGGTCACCTTGTTCGGCACGGACATCGACCGGCTGACGGCGTACGCGGGCTTCGCCGCCGAGGCGGGCCTGCATGTCTGGTTGCAGCCCCGGCTCATCGAGGGCGACGCGGACGCGACGCTGGCGCATCTGGCGGCGACGGCCGAGGCGGCGGAGGGGCTGCGGCAACGCCACGGGGCCGTCGACCTCAACGTGGGCTGCGAGCTGACGATCTTCGGCTCGGGGCTCATGCCCGGCGACACGTTCGGCGAGCGCTCGGCCAAGCTGGCGGACCCGGAGTGGTGGCCGCGTATGCCGGAGTTCAGCGAGAGACTGAACGTGACCCTCGCCCGTGCGGTCGAGGTGGCCCGCGCGCGCTTCGGCGGCCGGCTGACGTACGGCGGCGCGCTGTGGGAGCAGGTGGACTGGTCGGGCTTCGACTTCGTCGGTCAGAACTACTACCGGACGGCCTACAACACCGAGCACTACACGGACGGCCTGCGCGCCCATCTGGACCGGGGAAAGCCGCTTCTGATCACCGAGTTCGGCTGCTGCACCTTCGAGGGCGCGGCGGCGGCCGGCCCGTCGGGCTTCGACATCATCGACTGGTCGGCGGATCCCCCGGTCCTCGACGGCCCCTATGTCCGCGCGGAACAGGAACAGGCCGACTACCTGACGGACCTGCTCGACCTGTACGAGGCGCACGGCGTCCACGGCGCGTACGTCTACGAGTTCGCCGCGTCGAAGCCGTACTCCCCGGACCCGGCGCGCGACTTGGACATGGGGAGCTTCGGTCTGCTGAAGGCGGTCGACGGCGGCTGGGAGCAGAAGGAGTCGTTCCGGGCGCTGGCGCGACGGTTCTCCTGATGCCTGTCGCTAGCGCTGGTTCCCGCCGCCGCCCCGGAGTGAGGACAGGACCAGGCGGCCGTAGCGGGTGGTGAGTGCCGCGGCCGTCGTGGCGATCGACAGGGCGAGGGCGGCGAGGAGATGGGGGACGGATTCGTCGCCGAGGACCTGGAGGACACCGAGCGCGGTGCCGAGCGGCAGGCCGAGGATGGTAAGGACTCCCAGGGCGCCGCTGATCTGCTGACTCTCCAGGGTCTGCACGAGTCTGCTGTAGTCGGCGGCCTCCGCGAGGATCTCGGCGAACCGGTCGGGGAGGCGGTGCTGGTGCTGGAAGGCGAGCAGCAGTCCGTTGGCGGGGCCGTGGGCGGTGAGGTGCTGGCGCCAGTAGGTGCTGCGGAAGCGGGCGATGTTCTTCTCCAGCGAGGTCACCCGGCGGGTGAGGCGTTCGGAGTCGAAGACCTCGGAGAGTTCTTCGGTCAGCTCGTCGATGTGGTCGCGCTGGAGCGACCCGAGCAGCAGGGCGTCGAGGTAGACGGTGCGGGCGTGCAGGGCGCCGAAGTCGTAGAAGTCTCCGTCACCGGTGTCGGCCCGGTGCCCGAGGAACGCGGCGCCGTGCCGTAGCACGAGGGCGCTCCAGTCGGCGGATATCCGCACGGTGGACGCGTCGTGGTGCGGGGCGCTCTCGGGGGCGAGCGGGAGGTCGCCCGGGTTCGACCGGGAGGCCAGCTGCCAGAGCCAGCGGTCGGCCGTCGGCGGCAGCAGCGCTTCGGGGTCCGGGCGCAGCGCCGGTGTGTGGTGGGCCTCGGGGGTCATGAACGCGACGGTGTACGGGCGGGCGAGGGCGAAGGTGCCTGCCCGGTCGCGTACGTCGGCGATGCCGTCGAGCAGCGCCGTGGGGTCGAGGGGGCCGGTGAGGGGTTCGGGTCCGGCGGTGGGGCGGTGGCCGATGGCTCGCAGGACGGGGAGCAGCGGCCCGTCGAGGGTGAAGTGCATTACGGCGAGGGCGTGTTGGGCGTTGCGGGCGGTGGCGGTGCGCAGGATCTCCAGGCCGAGGAGACGCAGGCCCCCGTGGGTGACGGAGAGGGGCCGGTGCCAGCGGCAGGGGCGGTCCGGGGTCCCGTAGAGGACGCGGGCGGAGGCGGGGGCGAAGTACCGGGACCGGGTGGCGGTGTCGGTGCGGCGGCTGCCGAGTTCGAACGGGTACGGCCCTTCGGCCCAGCCGGAGCCGGCGTCGGGTGTGCGGTGCAGCCGGACCGGCAGGACGACGGTGAGGGTCTGGCGTGCGCCGCTGACGGTTTCGAGGGCGAGATCGGGGTCGGAGCCGGGGCCGGTCATCGCCGCAGGCTACCGCGCGGCGGTCGGGGCGACGGCGGAGACGACCGGTGGCTGAGGAACGCCGCGTGGAAATCCGGGTCGGCGGGGAGTCCGGCGTTCTCGTAACCGCCTTGGTGTGCGGTGTATTCGGCGGGCCGCCGAATACACCGCCGAACCGACGATTTCGTAGAAGCGGTGGAAGAAACGCTAATGCGTCGCTGCCCCCGGCCCGGCCGTAAAGCCCCGGAGGTTGTGGCGTACCGGCGCGTCGATGCCGACGACTTCGGTCGGCGTCCAGTGGCGCATCTCTTCGATGGCATCGGCGTACGGCCGGATCTCGGTCCGGATCTCGGTGAAGAACGCACGGAATTCCTCGCTGGAGCTGAAAGTCCTTCAGAGGTCTCCGGGGGTCGGATCAGACAGAAGCGGCGATCCCGCACACTGAGCGACAAATGGTGCCGACGGCGGTGAACTGGTCGGCGACCGGCCGGAAGGCGGCGATTTCCCCCGCGTCCGGCGCAACGCCGTTATGCGTTTATGTTGCCTTCTCCTGGAAGCCGCGCCGTTTCCCCGGAAATACCGTGACCAGGGAATCCGTGCAGCCCACACCGGACTTCCGGCACTCGTCTCCCCGGTTGTCTCCTTCGACGAATCTGCACACCGAATACGCAGGCGAACACAGTCCGCCGCCAGGTCCGTACCTACTGCGGCCCACACGTACGGCCTTGATAGGGGAATGTCCATTTCGAGGCGGTCGGTCGCGTGAAGAAGCTGCCACCAAGCGATGGACATTCACGCACTTCGAGGTGGACCAACGCCACGGCCCGGCCCGCTCGTTCGGCATCGAGTTGGCTACTCGGCATGCCCGCGTGCTTTGATCCATCGCACTGCGGAAGTCACCCCCGGTGCCATTCGCCGGATATCCGAATCCTGATACCCGGAAATCCGAAGGAAGCGCCATGACGACCGCTGCGGCGGCCGGTGCGCCAGTACGGCGAAACCGGTCGCGGCCATTGTGAAAGCCATGCGAAGGGAATCTCACATCATGAACCACTCCCCCCAGGTTGAGACCCAGGAAATCTCCGACAGCGACCTCGACAACGTGTCGGGCGGTCTCGTCGGAGGCCTCGTCGGCACCGTCACGGGCACCGTTGACTCCATCGTCCCCGTCTCCAGCACGGTCGGCGGCGTCGTCGGCACCGTCGAGGGTGCCACCGGCATCAGCACGTCGGGTGTGACCGGTCTCGCCACGGGCCTGGTCTCCGGCCTCTGAGTTGAGACCCAGCTCTGCCGCGTCGGCCGTGTGCCCCGGGTCCCGGGCACACGGCCGACGCGGCGTCGGTCGTGGCCCACGCCGGCGAACGGGCGTGAGCGTCGGAACACCGAGCAATGAGGGAAGCGCGTCGTGCACTTTCGCCAACAGGCCCTTTCCAAGCTGCAGTCGCCCGAGGAGATCGATCTGCCGGTCCGCTTCGCGCGGCCCCAGGGCTGTCTCGTCCTGGCCGTCACGGTCGTCGTCATGACCGCCGCGGCCGTCTGGGCGGTGACCGGCAGCGTCTCGTCGACCCTCGGCGCACCCGGCATCCTCACCCACGCGCAGGGCAGTTACGTCCTCCAGAGCCCCGTCGCCGGCCAGATCACGGACGTACTCGCCGAGGAGGGCGAGCGGGTGTCCGCCAACTCCCCCCTCGTCAAGGTCCGTACCGCCGAGGGCAGCACCGTGGTCCGCACCATCGCCGCCGGACGGCTGACGACCCTGGTGGCCGCCGCCGGCTCCGTGATCACGACCGGCGCCGATGTCGCGGCGGTCGAACGGGTCGAGAACGCCGACGACCCGCTGAGCGTGATGCTGTACGCGCCCGCCGAGAGCGGAGCGACCGTACCCGTCGGCGCCTCCGTCGACGTCACCGTCCAGTCGGTGCCGAAGCAGCGGTACGGCGTGCTGCGCGGCCGGGTCGAAGCCGTCGGGCGGGTCGCCGAGACCAGCAGGCGCATCACCGGGTTCCTCGGCAGCACGCAGCTGGGCGAGCAGTTCTCCCGCGAGGGCCCACCTGTCGCCGTACTGGTGCGACTTGACGCATCGTCAGCCACCAAGTCCGGTTACGCCTGGTCGTCGCCGGACGGACCGCCGTACGCCGTCGAGTCCATGACCCTGGCCACCGGCTCCATCCGGCTGACCGAACAGCACCCGATCGATTGGCTGCTCCCGTGAGCCCGCGGCGGCACCAGCTTCCCCCGGCCCCGCGGAAGCACCAGCAGCGCAAGCACCAGCAGCCGCCGCCCGGACGGCGCCGTGCCGCCAAGCGCGCCCGGACGGCCGCCGGGACGCCCAGGCCCAAGGCCGTCCGCACCCCCACCGTCCTCCAGATGGAGGCCCTGGAGTGCGGCGCGGCCTCCCTCGCCATGGTGCTGGCCCACTTCGGCCGCCATGTCCCCCTGGAGGAGCTGCGCATCGCGTGCGGTGTGTCGCGCGACGGCTCGCGCGCCTCCAATCTCCTGAAGGCGGCGCGTAGTTACGGCCTCCAGGCCAAGGGCATGCAGATGGAGGCGGAAGCCCTCGCCGAGGTCCGGGCGCCCGCGATCCTGTTCTGGGAGTTCAACCACTACGTGGTGTACGACGGCATGGGCCGCAGGCCCGGCGGCCGGGGTGTGCACATCAACGACCCCGACAAGGGCCGCCGTTTCGTCCCGGCGGACGACTTCGACACCAGCTTCACGGGCGTGGTCCTCGTCTTCGAGCCGACCGCCGACTTCCGCCGGGGCGGCCGTAAGCCCGGAATCATGAGCGCCATGCCCGCGCGTCTGCGCGGCACGGCCGGCACCCTGCTGGCCGCGCTGCTCGCCAGCCTGCTGCTGGTGGCGGTGGGCGCGGCGGTGCCCGCGCTGAGCCGTACGTACATCGACATGTTCCTGATAGGTGGTCAGACGTCCCTCCTGGGAACGCTGTTCGCGGCCATGGCGACGATGGTGGTACTCACCGCCGTACTGACCGGGCTCCAACAGGCGAACCTGCTGCGCGGGCGTGTCATCTCGTCCACCCTGAGCGGTGCCCGGTTCCTGCGGCATCTGCTGCGGCTGCCGGTCACGTTCTTCGCTCAGCGCAGCCCCGCCGACCTCGTCCAGCGGCTCCAGTCCAACGACGCGGTGGCCGAGACACTGGCGCGGGACCTGGCGGCGGCGGGTGTGGACGGGGTCGTGGTGATCCTGTACGCGGCGCTTCTGTGGTCGTACGACCCCCAACTCACCGTCGTCGGCGTGCTGATGGCGCTGCTCAACGTCGTCGCGATGCGCATCGTGATCCAGTTGCGCGCCACCGGTACGCGCAAACTGCGGGCGGACAGCGCGCGGCTCACCAACACCTCGTACACCGGCCTTCAGTTGATCGAGACGATGAAGGCGACCGGCGGCGAGAACGGGTACTTCCGGCGGTGGGCGGGGCAGCACGCGACGACGCTGGAGGAGCAGCAGAAGCTCGGTGTGCCCAGCGCCGCGCTGGCCGTGGTCGCGCCCACGCTCGCGACGCTCAACAGCGCGCTGATCCTCTGGATCGGCGGGCTGCGGGCGGTGGAGGGGGCCATCTCGATCGGTCTGCTCGTCGCGTTCCAGGCGCTGGTGGTGCGGTTCACCGCGCCGATCACCCGGCTGAACGGGGTGGCTGGCCGGATCCAGGACTTCGCCGCCGACGTGGCCCGGCTGAAGGACGTCGAGAGCTTTCCCGTCGACCCGCTCTACTCGCGGCAGCAGCCGGACGCGAGTACGCGACGGCTGACGGGCCATGTGGAGCTGGAGAGCGTCGTGTTCGGCTACAGCCCGCTGGACGCACCGCTGCTCGACGGCTTCTCCCTGACGGTGGGGCCGGGGCAGCAGGTCGCGCTGGTCGGCGGTTCCGGGAGCGGCAAGTCCACGGTCTCCAGGCTCATTTCGGGTCTCTACAGCCCGTGGGAGGGCACGATCCGTATCGACGGGCAGCGCCTGGAGGACATCTCCCGCAGCGCGCTCGCCGCGTCGGTGTCCTTCGTCGACCAGGACGTCTTCCTCTTCGAGGGCACCGTCCGGGACAACGTCGCCCTGTGGGACCCCTCGATACCCGACGACGCCGTCGTCACCGCACTCAAGGACGCCGCGCTCTACGACGACGTGATCGCGCGCCGCCCCGAGGGCATCCACAGCAGGGTCGAGCAGGACGGCCGTAACTTCTCCGGCGGTCAGCGCCAGCGGCTGGAGATCGCCCGCGCGCTGGTCAGGCGCCCGAGCATTCTGGTACTCGACGAGGTGACGAGCGCGCTGGACGCCGAGACGGAGCGCGTGATCATCGACAACCTGCGGCGGCGCGGCTGCGCGTGCGTGGTGATCGCACACCGGCTGAGCACGGTGCGCGACAGCGACGAGATCGTGGTGCTCGACCACGGGGCGGTCGTGGAGCGCGGCAGGCACGAGGAGCTGGTCGCCGCCGGGGGGCCGTACGCGCACCTGGTGAAGGAGTACTGACGTGGCTTCCCCGACGGCGGGGGCGGGAGCGGGAGCCGGAGCGGCGGCAGGGGCGGGAGCAGGGCCGGGTGGGACGGGCATCGACCCGGTGATCCACGCCCTCGGGGCGCTGGGCACACCGGTCGACTGCGCCGGCCTGCGCAACGTGCCGCTGGAGGGCCCGCATGTGCTGTGGCTCGTCGTCGGGGGCGCGCTCGACCTGTTCGCCGTCGACGCGGCGGAGCGGGGGCAGTGGCATTTCCTCGGCCGCCTGGAAGCGGGGACGCTGCTCCTCGGGCCGGTCGAGGGCCCCTGGCACACGTTGCTGAGCAGGCCGTCGCAGGACTGCGCGCTGCGGCGGATCGCGTTGCGGGAGCTGTACGCGCCGCCACCCGCCCCGTACATGGATCCGTACACCGACCCGTACACCGCCACCTACACCGATCCGTACGCGGCCCCGGTCCCGACCCCCCTGGAGCACGCCTTCGCCCTCGGCGCCGCGCGCGGCCTCGGCGCGCTGTTCCAGACGCCGCTCGACACCCGCCCGTCCACCGAGGGTGCCGTGTCCGACGACGACGTGCTGTGGATGCCGGTCTCGCCCGGCAGCGTGCGGTACGGCGCCTCGTACAGCGCGGACGCGGCGGGCGATCTGCTCGTCGACGGCGCGATGTGGCAGCGGATGATCAACCAGCAGCACCGGCTGCTGTCGGCCGTCGACCACTGGATCGAGCGGCAGGAGCGCGCGCACGAGGACCGAACTGCCGCCGGGATCAAGGCCGGTGAGGCGGTACGTGCGCGGGCGGACGAGGCGCTGGTGGCGTCCATCGGCCGCCCCGGCAGCGGGGGCGACGACGTGGGCGCGGCCGGTGGCGACGCCGCCCGCGACGCGACGTTCGCGGTCTGCCAGCTGGTCGCGGCGGCCTCCGGCATCACCCTCTCCGACCACTCCCGCAGCGCGGGCACCCCCCTCGACGACCGCGTCGGCCCGGTCGAACGCATCGCGGTCGCCTCCCGGATCCGTACCCGCGCCGTCCGGCTCGACGGCCCGTGGTGGCGGACCGACTCCGGACCGCTGGTGGGCCATCGGGCCAAGTCCGGCGCCCCGGTGGCGCTGCTCCGGCGGCGCGGCCGTTACGAGGCGGTCAACCCGGCCACCGGGGCGCGGCTGCGCGTCGGCGCGCACAACGCCGACGACTTCGAGCCGCGCGCCGTGATGTTCTACCGCCCGCTGCCCGAAGAGGCCATGACACCTTGGCGGTTGCTCCGCTTCGGGCTGCGCGGCAACGGCGTGGATCTGCGCAATCTGGTGCTGACCACCCTCGTCACCGTGGGTCTCGGCGCACTGGTGCCGCTCGCGACCGGACGGGTGCTCGGCGAGTACGTGCCGAGTGCCCGGACCGATCTGATCACGCAGGTCTCGCTCGCCGTCATGATCACCGGCATCGTCTCCGCCTCCTTCATGCTGACGCAGAGCCTCACCATCCTGCGGATGGAGGGCCGTATCGAGAGCACGCTCCAACCCGCCGTGTGGGACCGGCTGTTGAGGCTGCCGACGAAGTTCTTCGCCGAGCGTTCCACCGGTGAACTCGCGAGCGCGGCGATGGGCGTCAGCGCGATCCGCCGGGTGCTGTCGGGCCTCGGGCCGGTGCTCGTGCAATCGGCGGCGGTGGGCGCGATGAGCCTCGTGCTGCTGCTGGTCCACAGTGTCCCGCTCGCCCTGGCGGCGATGGGCATGCTGGTCGTCATCGGCGCCGTGTTCCTCGGCATGGGGCTGTGGCAACTGCGCTGGCAGCGGCAGTTGGTCGAACTCGGCAACAAGCTCAACAACCAGGCGTTCCAGACCCTGCGCGGGCTCCCGAAGCTGCGGGTCGCCGCGGCCGAGGGCTTCGCGTACGCGGCGTGGGCGCGCGGCTTCGCCCGCTCGCGCGAACTCCAGCAGCGGGCGGGCCGGATCAAGAATCTGACGACGGTCCTGGACGCGGTGTATCTGCCGTTCTGCTCCCTCGTGATGTTCATGCTGCTGGCCGGACCGGCGCGCGGCACGATGTCGGCCGCCGAGTTCCTGACCTTCAACACCGCGGTGACCATGCTGCTGACCTCCGTCACCCAGCTCACCGGCGCGCTGGTGTCGGTGGCCGCTGTGCTGCCCATGTTCGAGCAGCTCAAGCCGGTCCTGGACGAGGCGCCCGAGGTCGGTGACACGGGCGCCCGGCCCGGCGTGCTGACCGGCGGGATCGAGGCCCGGAAGCTCTCCTTCCGCTACACCGACGACGGCCCGCTGGTGCTCGACGACGTGTCGCTGCGGATGGAGCCCGGCGAGTTCGTGGCGGTCGTCGGCCCCAGCGGCTGCGGCAAGTCGACGCTGCTGCGGCTGCTGATCGGCTTCGACCGGCCGGTCACGGGAAGCGTGCTGTACGACGGCCAGGACCTGGCCGCTCTCGACCGGGCGGCCGTACGCCGCCAGTGCGGTGTCGTCCTGCAGAACGCGCAGCCGCTCACCGGCTCCATCTGGGACTGCGTCTGCGGCGCCGAGACGTTCTCGCAGGAGGAGGTCTGGGAGGCCGTCGAGATGGCGGGGCTGGCGGCGGACATCAAACGCATGCCGATGGGCCTGCACACCATGATCGCCGGAGGCGGCGCCATCTCCGGCGGCCAGCGCCAGCGCCTGATGATCGCCCAGGCACTGGTCCGCCGCCCGCGTCTGCTCTTCCTGGACGAGGCCACCAGCGCGCTGGACAACGAGACCCAGCGGATCGTGATCGAGAGCACCCGCAAGCTGAACGCGGGCCGCCTGGTGATCGCCCACCGGCTGTCGACGGTCCTCGACGCGGACCGCGTGCTGGTCATGGACGCGGGGCGAATCGTCGAACAGGGCCCGCCCGCCGCCCTGTTGGCGGACACCGGCGGCAGACTGCACGAACTGGTACGGCGTCAGCTGGCCTGATCGCCGGTGCGACGCGGGCGGTCAGCCGTCAGTGAGCGGGGGGCGCGTGCGCGTGCGGGGGCGGCGCGTGGTCGAATCGAGTCGGAAATCCACGAGAAGGGTGGCCGGTGGCTGACGGCGCGGGATCGAACTGGGCGGGGAACATCGTCTTCTCCGCCGACCGGGTGCACCGCCCGGCCACGCTCGACGAGCTGCGCGCGCTCGTCGCGGGCAGCTCGCGCGTACGGGCGCTGGGCAGCGGCCACTCGTTCAACCGCATCGCCGACACCGACGGCGCCCTGGTCTCGCTCGCCGAGCTGCCCCGGACCGTGGACGTCGACACGGCCGCCGGTACGGTGCGCGTCGCGGGCGGCGTACGGTACGCGGAACTGGCCCGGAAGGTGCACGACCAGGGTCTTGCCCTGCACAACATGGCGTCCCTCCCGCACATCTCGGTGGCGGGGTCGGTCGCCACCGGCACGCACGGGTCCGGTGACGCCTCCGGTTCGCTCGCGACCGCCGTACGCGCCGTGGAGCTGGTCACCGCGGACGGCGACTCGCTGACGCTGGACCGGGAGCGGGACGCCGACCGCTTCGCCGGTTCCGTGGTGGCGCTCGGCGCGCTCGGGGTGGTCACCTCGCTCACCCTGGACCTGGTTCCGGCCTTCGACGTACGGCAGTCCGTCCACACCGGGCTGCCGCTGGCCGTGCTGGAGGAGCACTTCGACGCGATCACCTCGGCGGCGTACAGCGTGAGTCTGTTCACCGACTGGAGCGCCCCGCGCTTCGGTCAGGTCTGGCTGAAGCGCCTCGCCGGCCCCGCGCCGGACTCCCCCGAACCGGACTTCCCCTGGGCCGAACCGGCGACCGGGCCCATGCATCCCGTGCCCGGCATGCCCGCGACGTACTGCACCGAGCAGCGCGGGGTGCCGGGGCCGTGGCACGCCCGACTGCCGCACTTCCGGGCCGAGTTCACCCCCAGCAACGGGGAGGAGCTGCAGTCCGAGTATCTGGTGCCGCGCCGGCACGCCGTCGCGGCGCTACGGGCGGTGGCCGGGCTGGGACCGGTGATGGCGCCCGTGCTCCAGGTCTGCGAGGTGCGCACCGTGGCCGCCGACGAGCTGTGGCTGAGCCCGGCCGAGGGCCGGGACACGGTCGCGCTGCACTTCACCTGGGTCAAGGACACGGCGTCGGTGGTGCCGGTGATCACGCGGCTGGAAGCGGCGCTGGAGGGTCTCGACGCGCGGCCGCACTGGGGCAAGGTGTTCACGACGGCGCCGGCCGAGCTGCGCGGCCGTTACCCGCGTATGGCGGACTTCCTGGCGCTGCGCGATTCCCTGGACCCGGCGGGCAAGTTCATGAACAACTTCCTGCGCCGACTGCTGTTCGAGGACTGATCACGAGGGCTGATCACGAGGGCTGATCACAAGCCTCCGTTCCCTGGCCCTTCACCTTCGTTCCTGGCCGGAAGAGCGTCGGGCCGTGGCCGAACACCGCCAATTTGCCAACATCGTTGCGCAATCCCTCGCCGAAGGCACCGGCCGGTGGTATCTACAACAGGGCCGCCACTCACCCCCCGCACCTCCCTCCATGCGCGCACGCACCACCGGACGCACCACGCGCACCCCCCATTCCCCGGCGGCCCGTAGGAAGGACCTGCCTTGCGAAGAACTGCCTCACGCCGTACGCAAGCTCTCCTCAGCCTCCTCGTGTTCGCCGTCACGGCGGCACTCATGACCCTCACCCAGGCCCCCGCGACCGCCGCACCGGCCGCTCCCGCGGCTCCCACGGAGTCCAACGGCGGCGTCCGGATCATGCCGCTCGGCGACTCGATCACCCACGGGCACAACATCCCCGGCGGCTACCGCATCAATCTCTGGCAGCATCTCGCCGGCGGCGGCTACACGGTCGACTTCGTCGGCTCGCAGGTCAACGGTCCGCCGGAGCTGGGCGACCACGACCACCAGGGCCACTCGGGCTGGCGCATCGACCAGCTCCGTTCGAACATCGACGGCTGGCTCGCCGCGAGCGACCCGCGCACGATCATGCTCCAGATCGGCACGAACGATGTGAACCAGAACTACGACCTGGCCAACGCCCCGGCCCGGCTCTCCGACCTCATCGACCGCATCCTCCAACAGAAGCCGCGGATCGAGCTGTTCGTCGCGACGATCACGCCGGAGACGAACGCCGGCCTCGAAGCCCGGGTGAAGACGTTCAACGCGGCGCTGCCCGCCATCGTCAACAGCAAGGGTCCACGCGTCCACTTGGTTGACATGTACAGGGCATTGACGGTGGCCGACCTCGCCGACGGCGTGCACCCCAACGCCGGGGGCTACGCCAAGATGGCGACCGTCTGGTACAACGCGCTGCGCTCGGTGCCCGCCAGCCTCGTCCCGCTCGCGGCAACCGGTCAGGGCACGCTCGTCAACGCGCAGTCGGGCCGCTGCCTCGACGTCGACGGCGCCGTGACGACCACGGGCACGCGGACGGTCGTCTACGACTGCCACCGCAGGTCGAACCAGCAGTGGGCCCGCACGGCCACCAACGAGCTGCGCGTGTACGGCAACCGCTGCCTGGACGCGAGCGGCGCCGCCACGGCCGACGGCACCCCGGTCATCATCTGGGACTGCCGCGGCACGGCCAATCAGCAGTGGCGCGTCAACGCGGACGGCACCGTCGTCGGCGTCGCTTCCGGCAAGTGCCTGACGCCGACGGCCGGCGGAACGGCCAACGGTACGAAGCTGGAGCTGCGCACCTGCGCCGGCGGCGCCGGCCAGCGGTGGACCATGGCCGCCTAGTTCCGCGGCGGTTCGACGCGGCGGTTCACCTCGGTTCACGATCCACCGCACCACCGACCGCAGGACGCACCGCACCACCGTCCCGATATCGCCGGGCGCGCCGAATTCGGCCGCCCGGCGATGTCGTACCCCCGTGGAATCATGTCGCTCGACCGGAATTCGACCGGTCGCGGTGAACCACGAGAGGCGTCATGGGCGACGGAGCGGGGCCTGAGGGGAAGCTGGTGCCGGTGGGCGGCGGCGCGCGCGCCGTGCTCGACCGGGCCGACCGGCTGCTCGCCTCGGCGCGCCGGGTGGCCGCCGATCACGCCGACGTACGCGGCGGTGTCCTGAGCGCCATCACCCCGCTGCGCGACGCCCTGGTCCGCCAGGAACTGGCGGGCATCCCCGTCTCACGGCTGGCCGATGTCACCGAGGGCCGGCTCCGGCTGGGCACGCTCGAACAGGCCGGGTACACCGATGTCGGGAAGGTGCTCGGAGCGACGGCGTACGAGCTCCGCGGCGTTCCCGGCATCGGCACGCAGAGCGCGGGTCACGCCATCGCCGCCGCGCGGCGGCTCGCGGAGGCCATGGCGGAGCACGTCGCCGTCCGGCTGGACGCCGACGACATCGACGATCCGCACGCCACCACCCTGGTCACCGCGTTGAGCCGGCTGGTGAACGCGGGACCCGACATCCCCCGCGCCCTCGCGGCGGCGGCGCGGATCGACGCCGAACTCGCCCCGCTGCTGCCCCGGGCACGCCCGGCCGGCGACCGGCTGCGCATGCTGGTCACCGGCAAGCGGCGCAGGCAACTGGCGCAGCGGGCCGTCCAGTTGGTCGACGCCTTCCTCGACGACGCCGCCGATCGTGAGGTCCCGCTCCTGCTCGCCCAAGCGGCCACGGATCTGCTGCGGCCCGTCCTCCCGGCGGACGAGGCGTGGCTCGACTTCCAGGTGCGGCCCGCCGACTATCTCGTCCTCCTGGCCGAACTCTCCGACGTCACCCCGGACGTCGACGCGACCGAGGGCTTCCTGCCCGGTGACATCTCGGAGCGCGTGCGCACACAGCGGCTGGACGACACCCACCGGCGGGTGTCACTGCGCGGCTATCAGGCGTTCGGGGCCCGGTTCGCGCTGGCCCAGCGCCGGGTGATCCTGGGCGACGAGATGGGTCTGGGCAAGACCATCCAGGCGATCGCGGCCCTCGCGCACCTCAAGGCCGAAGGCCGTACACACTTCCTGGTGGTCTGCCCGGCCAGCGTCGTCATCAACTGGATCCGCGAGATCGAGTCCCGCAGCACGCTGCGCGCGTACCGGGTGCACGGCCAGGACCGGTCGGTGGCGCTGGGGCAGTGGACGCGGCACGGGGACGTCGCGGTCACGACGTACGACCTCCTCGGCTCCCTCACGGTCCCCGACGATGTGACGGTCGGGATGCTCGTCGTGGACGAGGCGCACTATGTGAAGAATCCCGAGACCCGGCGCTCCCGGACCGTGGAGGGCTGGACGGCGCGTACGGACCATGTCCTGTTCCTGACCGGGACGCCCATGGAGAACCGGGTCGGCGAGTTCCGCAATCTGGTGCGCCATCTGCGGCCCGAGCTGCTGCCCGGCATCCGTGACGGCGACGCGGCCATCGGCTCCGAGATCTTCCGCAAGGCGGTCGCGCCCGCGTATCTGCGCCGTAACCAGCAGGACGTCCTGACCGAACTGCCCGAGCTGCAACAGGTCGACGAGTGGGAGGAGTTCAGCCCCGCCGCGCGCGCCGCCTACCGGCAGGCCGTGACGGACGGGAACTTCATGGCCATGCGGCGCGCGGCGTACGCCGATCCGGCCACGTCGGCCAAGCTCCGGCGGCTGCGTGAACTCGTCGCCGAGGCCGCGTCGAACGGTCTGAAGGTCGTCGTCTTCTCCTTCTTCCGCGAGGTGCTGACGGCCGCGGAGGAAGCACTCCGCCCGGCCTCCACCGCCGGCTCCGCTCCAACCGTCTTCGGTCCGCTCAACGGCCGGGTGCCCACCGCCCGGCGGCAGGAGCTGGTGGACGGCTTCGCCGAGGCGTCCGGGCACGCGGTCCTGCTCAGCCAGATCCAGTCGGGCGGCACCGGCCTCAATCTGCAGGCCGCGTCCGTGGTCATCCTGTGCGAGCCACAGGTCACCCACACGCTGGAGACCCAGGCCGTCGCCCGCGCGCACCGCATGGGGCAGATACGCCATGTCCAGGTCCACCGGCTGCTGACCGCCGACAGTGTCGACCAGCGGATGCTGCACCTGCTGGGCACGAAGCAGCGCCTCTTCGACGCGTACGCCCGGCACAGCGACGTCGCGGAGTCCACGCCCGACGCGGTCGACATCTCGGAGCAGTCGCTGGCCCGGCAGATCGTCGCGGAGGAGCAGGAGCGCATGGCGCTCCTGCCGGGCCCCGCCGCTCCCACCCTCTGACGGACCGTCCGACGCCCCTGCCGTGACCGGCGGGGGCGTTCGTCGTGCCCCGCACAAGTCGCGTGCCCGACTCCCACGCCCAACTCGCCTGTACGGCTGCCGTGCCCAACTCCCCCGGACAACTGCCGTGTTACCTCTGCGAAAACCGTTGACAAGCCGTTGACATGATTGCAACCTGTGAATCGCAAAAAAGTAAGCAAGTGGCTCAATTTCTTAAGTCTCTTCTCGCAACTTCATGGCAGCGCGCCACCCCTGCCCCCTCGTTCCAACCGAACAGAGGACCACATGAGACGGAAGCAGCTCAGACCCAGACAGCTCAGTTGGCGACTGATCACCGGCATCGTCATGGCCGGTCTGATCGCCGTCGGGCTCACCCCCCTCTCGGCCACGGCGGCCGAGCGCCCCAACCAGTCGACCGGCAAGAGCGTGTCGGCGAGTGGGTCCGAGGGGAACCACCCCGCCTCCAACGTCACCGACGGCAACCAGGCGTCGTACTGGGAGGGTCCGAACAACGCGTTCCCCCAGACCCTCCGGATCGACCTCGGCGCGAACGTCGCCGTCGACCAGGTGGTGCTCAAGCTCCCGACCACCTGGGAGGCCCGCACCCAGGCTCTCAGCGTCCAGGGCAGCACCGACGGCAACAGCTACAACACCCTCTCCGCGTCGCAGGGACGGCTGTTCAATCCCTCCACCGCGAACACCGTCACCATCGACTTCCCCTCCAGCAGCGTCCGTTACGTACGGCTGAACATCACCGGCAACACGGGCTGGCCCGCGGCGCAGATCTCCGAGTTCGGGATCTACGGCCCCGCCGGCGAGGACCCCGGCGACCCGGGCGACCCCGACCCCGGTGACGACGGCACCGACCTGGCGCGTGGCAAGCCGATCGAGGGGTCCTCCACGATCCACACGTTCGTCGCGGCCAACGCCAACGACGACAAGCTCAACACGTACTGGGAGTCCGCGGGGCACCCGTCGAACCTGACGGTGAAGCTCGGGGCCGAGGCCGACATCACCTCCGTCGTGGTCAAGTTGAACCCCGACGCGGCGTGGGGCGCCCGTACCCAGAACATCCAGGTGCTCGGCCGTGCCCAGGGCGCGACCGGCTTCACCTCGCTCAAGGCGCGCGCCGACTACAGCTTCAACCCGGCGACGAACCAGAACTCGGTACGGATCCCGGTCACCGGGCGCGTCGCCGACCTGCAGCTCCAGATCTTCTCCAACACCGGCGCGCAGGGCGGCCAGGTCGCCGAACTCCAGGTCATCGGGGTGCCCGCGCCCAACCCGGACCTCACCGTCACCGCGCTCTCGTGGTCCCCCACCGCCCCGGTGGAGACCGACGCGACCACCGTGAGCGCGACGGTGCGCAACGTCGGCACGGCCGCGTCCGGCCCGACGACCGTCAACGTCAGCATCGGCGGAACGGTCGCGGGCAGCGCCTCCGTGGGCGCTCTCGCCGCGGGTGCCTCACAGACCGTCCAGGTCGCCGCCGGCAAGCGCGGCGAGGGCAGCTACAAGGTGACGGCGGTGGTGGACCCGACCGACACGATCGTCGAGCAGGACAACGACAACAACAGCTTCACCGCGGCCGGTTCACTGGTCGTGGGACAGGCCCCCGGGCCCGACCTCCAGGTGCTGAGCGTCAGCTCGACGCCGCAGAACCCCGCCGTCGGGGCCTCGGTCACCTTCACCGTGGCCGTACAGAACCGCGGCACGACCGCCTCCGGCGCCACCACGGTCACCAGGGTGGCGGTGGGCGGTACGACGCTGAACACCAACACCGCGTCGATCGCGGCCGGCGCGACAACGAACGTGAGCGTCAACGGCAGTTGGACCGCCACCAGCGGCGGCGCCAACATCGTGGCCACCGCCGACGCGACGAACGTCGTGACGGAGACCAACGAGACCAACAACTCCTTCTCCCGCTCGATCGTGGTCGGGCGCGGGGCGGCGGTCCCGTACGTCGAGTACGAGGCCGAGGCCGGCACATACCAGGGCACCCTGGTGGAGGCCGACGCCGTACGCACCTTCGGGCACACCAACTTCGGCTCCGAGTCCTCCGGCCGTAAGTCGGTACGTCTCAACAGCACAGGCCAGTTCGTGGAGTTCACGTCCACCAACCCGGCGAACTCGATCGTGGTGCGCAACTCGATCCCCGACGCCCCGAACGGCGGCGGCACCGAGGCGACGATCAGCCTGTACGCCAACAACACCTTCGTGAAGAAGCTGAACCTCTCCTCGAAGCACAGCTGGCTGTACGGCAACACGGACGGCCCCGAGGCCCTGACCAACACGCCGCAGGCCGACGCCCGTCGGCTGTTCGACGAGGCCAACTCCCTGCTGTCCACGACCTATCCGGCGGGCACCAAGTTCAAGCTCCAGCGCGACGCCGGTGACAGCGCGTCCTTCTACTACATCGACCTGATCGATCTGGAGCAGGTGGCGGCTCCGGCGGCCAAGCCCGCCGAGTGCACCTCGATCACGGACTACGGCGCGGTGCCGGGCGACGGGATCGACGACACGACCGCCATCCAGGCGGCGGTCACCGCCGACCAGAACGATGTCATCGCGTGCGTCTGGATCCCGGCGGGCCAGTGGCGCCAGGAGAAGAAGATCCTGACCGACGACCCGCTGAACCAGGGGCAGTTCAACCAGATCGGCATCAAGAACGTCACCATCCGCGGCGCGGGTATGTGGCACTCACAGCTCTACACCCTGACCGAGCCGCAGAACGCGGGCGGGATCAACCACCCGCACGAGGGCAACTTCGGCTTCGACATCGACGACAACACCAAGATCTCCGACATCGCCATCTTCGGCTCCGGCCGGATCCGCGGCGGCGACGGCAACGCCGAGGGCGGCGTCGGCCTCAACGGCCGGTTCGGCAAGAACACCAAAATCTCCAACGTCTGGATCGAGCACGCCAACGTGGGTGCCTGGGTCGGCCGGGACTACGACAACATCCCGTCCCTCTGGGGCCCCGCCGACGGCCTCGAATTCACCGGCATGCGGATCCGCAACACGTACGCCGACGGCATCAACTTCACCAACGGCACGCGGAATTCAAAGGTGTTCAACTCCTCGTTCCGCACCACCGGCGACGACTCCCTGGCGGTCTGGGCCAACCGGTACGTCAAGGACACGTCGGTCGACGTCGCGCACGACAACTCGTTCACCAACAACACGATCCAACTGCCCTGGCGCGCGACCGGCATCGCGGTCTACGGCGGCTACGGCAACAAGATCGAGAACAACATCGTCTCCGACACCGCCAACTACCCCGGCATCATGCTGGCGACCGACCACGACCCCCTGCCCTTCTCCGGGCAGACCCTGATCGCCAACAACGCGCTCCACCGCACGGGCGGCGCCTTCTGGAACGAGGACCAGGAGTTCGGTGCGATCACCCTGTTCGCGGCGAGCCGGGACATCCCCGGCGTCACGATCAGGGACACCGACATCTACGACTCGACGTACGACGGCATCCAGTTCAAGACGGGCGGCGGCACCATGCCGGGCGTCGTGATCAACAACGTCAAGATCGACAAATCCAACAACGGCGCCGGCATCCTGGCGATGAGCGGGGCCCGCGGCAGCGCGGCCCTGACGAACGTGACCATCACCAACTCGGCGGACGGCAACATCGTCACCCAGCCGGGCTCGGGCTTCGTGATCACGGGCGGCCCGGCGGCGGCGCCCCTGTCGGGCAAACTGACGGGCGGTGGTCGACGCTGACGGCGCCGTAGACGCGACAGGCGCGGGCCGGGGGAGCTTCCCCCGGCCCGCGGTTGTGCGAAGAGGCCCGTGACGCTCCGTCAGGAGTCGGCTGCCGCCAGCCGCTCCAGCAGCGGCACCACGGCGTGCGGCGTCGGCAGGGCCGTCACCTCCCGGCGCAGCTCCTCGGCCCCCTTGCGGAACGAGGGCTCGGTCAGTACGCGGTGCAACTGCTCGCGGATGTCCTCGGCGGTGGCCCGTCCGGGGTCGATGACGAGCCCGGCCCCGCGCCGCTCCACGAACCGGGAGACCGCGATCTCGCCCCACTTCGGCGACAGGTTGATGAGCTGCGGCAGGCTCAGCGGAGCGGCGCAGCCGAAGGTGCCGTCGCCGCCCTGGTAGACGATGGCCGAGCAGGTGGGCAGCAGTTGGGTGAACGGGACGAAGTCGACGGTCCGGACGTTGTCCGGGATCGGGCCGGCCTCGGCGGTCTCCTCGTCGTTCAGTGTGGCGACCACCTCGATGTCCATCCCGGCGAACGCCTCCATGAGGACGGGGAGCGGCACGGTGGCGAAGCGGGGCGCGTACCCCCGGATCGAAGCCCCGTAGGTCAGGCACACCCGGGGCCGGGTGGGCGGCGTCCGAAGCCACTCCGGTTCCACGGCGGCGCCGTTGTAGGGGACGATGCGCATCGGGTGGTACGTGTGGCCGGGGGCCCGGAGCTGCGCGTCCCCGGGTACGGGGTCCAGGCTCCACCGGCCCAGCAGAAGGTCCTCGCCGAATTCGACGCCGTACCGTTCCAGGGCGGGCTGCATCGCGGCGACCAGGGGATCCAGCCCGGGGTCGGCGCCGTCGTCCCCGATCTCCTCCAGCGTCCTGTGCCGGATGTGACCGACGGTGTCGAGGGCCCACAGCAGTCTGCCGTGCGCGGCGCCGCTCGCGCGGGCCGCGATGGCGGCGGCGGGGAACGCCGGGTCCCAGAGGACCAGATCGGGCCGCCAGCTCCGGCAGTAGGTGACGAGGTCGTCGATGACGCCGCCCCGCCCGCGGCCGTCGTCGGCGCGGAAGTTGGCGGAGACGACGCGCGGTGTGAGATAGCGGCGCACCGAGCGCCAGCTCTCCGGGTCGTCCGGGTCGAGGGCGAGTGCGTCGATCGGCACGTCTCCCTCGTTCACATGGTCCTCGTCGGCGGGCATGCCGACGGTGACCGCGTGGAGGCCGCAGCCGGTGATCAGCTGTTCGACCCCGGGTTTGGAGGCGAACCGGACCTCGTGCCCGGCCGACTGGAGGGCGTGGGCCAGGGAGACACTCGGGTAGACGTGGCTCGCCAGCGGCACCGTGACGAAGAGAACGCGCATGAAAAGCTCCTCGGAGTGGGTTCTGCGGTGGAGGGCCGGGGGCCCGGAGGGGTCAGGACGGGTCGGCCAGGTCGCGTACGGCCGCCAGTAGTCCCGCCTGGCGCCGGCTGTGCGCGCCGGTGGTCTCCCCTCGCAGGGCGGCCGACGCGAAGGCGGACACAGCGGCGGCCACCTGGTCGCACGGTTCGAGTCGTATCTCCCGGCGGCCGGCGCGGGACTCGATCCGTACGACGGGGGCGTGGTCGGCGGGTGGGGTGAAGGCCCGGTCGACGCTGATACGGCCGTGGCTGCCGCAGAGTTCGTAGGCCGACGCGTAACCGTGGTCGAGTCCGAAGGCGAGCTGTGCGGTGACTCCGGAGGGGGTGCGCAGCAGGGCGGCGCCGCTGGTGTCGACACCGAGTCCGCGGTCCTTGGTCAGTACCGCGCCGACGGCCTCCAGGTGCGGGCCCAGGAAGTGCAGTGCCGCGCGTACGGGATAGACGCCGGTGTCCCACAGCGCTCCGCCCCCCAGCTCGGGCTGGTGGCGGATGTCGGCCGCGGGGAGCCGGGGGACGCTGAACTCGGCCCGGAACGAACGGAGTTCACCCACGGCGCCGTCGGCGACGAGCCTTCGCACCGTCTCGTGCTGCGGGTGGTGGACGAACATGACGTTCTCGACCAGCGCCAGTCCGCCGCGCCGGGCGAGGCGGAACAGCCGCGCGGTGCCGGTCGCTTCGGTGGTGAGGGGCTTCTCGGCGAGGACGTGCTTGCCCGCGCGCAGGGCGGCCTCCACCCAGGTGTGGTGCAGGGCGGCGGGCAGCGGCACATAGACGGCGTCGATGTCGTCCCGTTCCAGGAGCGGGTGGTAGCCGTGCACGGGCCGGGCGTCGTAGGGCGCCGCGGTGGAGCGGGCCCGTGCCGCGTCCCGGCTGGCGACGGCGACGAGCCGCGTGTGGGCGCTCGCGGCGAACGCGGGGAGCATGCGGCGCCGGGCGATCTCGGCGCAGCCGAGGACCCCGATCCGGACGGGCCGGGTCCCGGGCGCCGGGGGCGTGGCGGTGCGGACGGTGTCGTGGAGTCTCACCACCGGAGGGCCCCCGTGGTCAGGCAGGCCAGCAGTGTGCGGGCCTGCACCGTGAGGTAGTGGCCGTGCCGGACGAGGGAGCCGAGCTGACCGGGGGTCATCCAGCGGTAGCCGGGGGGCGTGTCGATGTCGGCGGTCCCGCCGTCCGGCTCGTCCCACTCGACGATGAGGTAGCGGCTGCGCGCGTCGAGGAACCGGCCGCCCTCCTCGGAGTGCACCGCCTCGTAACGGATCGCCGAAGGCGGGGCGCCGAGGACGGTGTCGAGGAAACGGGGACGGGCGGCCTCGGGAAGGTGTGCGTAGTTCCCGGGGGTGCACTGGACGGTGGGTCCCAGCTCGACGCCGCCCTGGAGGCCGCCCTCAACGGCGGCCCGGACCAACAGGTGGGGGACGCCGCCGATACGGCGGGTGAGGAACGCGGTGACCCCGGTGCCGACGGGTGCGAACAGGGGCTGGGTCCAGCCGCCGACCTCCCGGCTCGCGGCCTCCACCGAGACGGCCACGACGGAGAAGTGCCGTCCGTGGTCGTGGTCGACGGACCAGTCGTCGCGGTGCCAGCCGGTCACCTCCTTCAGCGGGATCAGGGTGGCGTCGACGTCGTGCCGCGCCCGTTCGCCGGTCAGCCAGGAGAGCAGTTCGGTGTCCGTGTGGCGCGCGTAGGCGGAGCCGTCGGTGTGGGTGACGGGGGCGCAGGCCAGCACGGTGCGGGCGTCCATGTTGACGAGGTTGTCGTGGTGGAGCAGTTCGCCGAGCTGGCCAAGGGTGAGCCAGCGGAAGTCCGGGGATTCGGGCACCTCGTGGTCGGTCTCCACGAGGATGTTGCGGTTGAACTTGTGGTGGAACCATGAGCCGTGCTCGGACTGGAGGACGTCGGCGAGGACGCGACGGCCCCCGGCGGGTGGTTCGGTGCCGTCCGGGCCGAGGAAGTGCTCCAGATGGCGGACGGGCGAACCCCGGTGGGCGCGGGTGTAGTTGGAGCGGGTGGCCTGGACGGTCGGGGAGAGCTGGACCAGGTTGGGGTTGCCGGGTTCCATCTTGGCCTGCATGAGGAAGTGCAGGACGCCGTCGAACTCCCGCGCCAGTATGCCGAGGAGACCGATCTCGGGCTGATTGATGACCGGCTGCCGCCACTCGGTGACGGGTCCTTCGTCCACCGTCACCCGCAGCCCCTCCACGGTGAAGAAACGGCCGCTGCGGTGGGTGAGGTTGCCGGTGGCCGGGTCGGTGTGCCAGCCGTCGAGGTCCCCGAGCGGTATCCGCCGGACGGAGAAGCGGTGGGCGCGGCGGCGTTCGGCGAGCCATCGCGGGACGTCCTCGGTCCGCAGGTGCGCGCCGGCCCCGGAGTGCGCCGCCGACCGGTCGAGCCGGGTGGCGAGGTGCGGGTCGTGGCGCGGGAGCAGTGTCCGGGTGGCGATCATGTGTTGCTCCGTACGAAGTCGCGCACCGTGGCCACCATGTAGTCGGTCATCTCCTCGGTGATGGCGGGGTAGACCCCGATCCAGAAGGTCTGGCCGGTGACCAGGTCGCTGTTGGCGAGGTCGCCCACGACGCGGTACTCACGGTCCGCGTAGGCGGGATGCCGGGTGAGGTTGCCGGCGAACAGCCGCCGGGTGCCGATCTTCCGGCTCTCCAGGTGGTCGGTGAGCGCGGCCCGTTCGAACGGGGCGGCCGGGTCGACCGTGATGACGAAGCCGAACCAGCTCGGCTCGCTGCCGGGCGTGGGTTCCGGGAGCAGCAGATGGGGGACGCCGTCGAGCCCTTCGCGCAGGCGCCGCCAGTTGCGCCGCCGGGCCTCGGTGAAGGCGTCGAGCTTGTTCAGCTGGGAGAGGCCGAGGGCGGCCTGGAGGTCCGTCGACTTCAGGTTGTAGCCGATATGGGTGAAGATGTACTTGTGGTCGTAGCCGTACGGCAGGGTGCCCATCCGGTAGTTGAACCGGCGGAAGCAGGTGTCGCTGTGGCCGGGTTCGCACCAGCAGTCCCGGCCCCAGTCGCGGAGCGACTCCACCACGCGGGCCAGGTGGGGGCGTGAGGTGACGACCATCCCGCCCTCGCCCATCGTCAGATGGTGCGCGGGGTAGAAGCTGACGGTGCTCAGGTCCCCGAAGGTGCCGGTGAGCCGTCCGCCGTAACGGGTGCCCACGGCGTCGCAGTTGTCCTCGACGAGGAAGAGTCCGTGGTCCTCGGCGAGTCGGGCGATCTCGGCGGCCTCGAAGGGGTTGCCCAGTGCGTGGGCGATCATGATGGCGCGGGTCTTCGGCCCGATGGCCTCCGCGACCCGTTCGGCCGTCGTGTTGTAGGTGGGCAGATCCAGGTCGACGAAGACGGGGACCAGGCCGTTCTGGATGATGGGGTTGACGGTGGTGGGGAAGCCCGCCGCGACCGTGATCACCTCGTCCCCCGGCCGCAGCCGGCGGTCGCCCACGGCCGGTGAGGTCAGCGCGGTGAGGGCGAGCAGGTTGGCGGAGGAGCCGGAGTTGGTCAGGTGGGCCTTGCGGGCGCCGAGCAGCCGGGCGAACCGGGACTCGAACTTCCTGCTGCTCTCCCCCGCCGCGATCCGCAGGTCGAGCGCGGCCTCCACCAGCGCCAGCCGGTCGTCCGCGTCGAGGACGGCGCCCGAGGGCCAGATCTCGCTCACACCGGGGACGAAGCCACCGGTCCGCTCCTGGTCCACGTGGTATTTGAGCGCCGCGTCGAGCACGAGCGCCTTGTTGGCGTCGATGTCGGCTGTCCCGGTCATGTTCCGTACCCGCCTTCGTCGCCTTCGGACTCGTCCTTGGTCCGCTTCCACCAGCCGGGGTTGGCGCGGTACCACTCGACGGTCTCCGCCAGTCCCCGGTCGAACGGCACCCGCGGGGTGTGGCCCAGCTCCTCGCGGAGCTTGCTGCCGTCGAGGGAGTAGCGCAGGTCGTGGCCCTTGCGGTCGGGGACGCGGCGGATCATGGAGGTGTCCGCCCCGCACAGCTCCAGCAGTTGTTCGGTGAGGGCCAGATTGGTCCGGCTGGTGCCGCCCCCGATGTTGTAGATCTCGCCCGGCCGGCCGTCGCACAGGACCCGGTGGACGGCGTCGCAGTGGTCCCGCACGTGCATCCATTCGCGGATGTTGCGGCCGTCGCCGTAGAGGGGCAGGGGGAGCCCGTCCAGCAGGTTGGTGACGAAGCGCGGGATGAGCTTCTCGGGATGCTGGTGGGGGCCGTAGGTGTTGACGCCCCGGGTGACCGACACCTCCACGCCGTGGCTGTGCCCGTAGGCGAGCGCGACGAGGTCGCCCGCCGCCTTGGAGGCGGAGTACGGGGAGCGGGGGGCGAGCGGGCTCTCCTCCGTCCAGGAGCCCTGTGCGAGGGAGCCGTACACCTCGTCGGTCGAGACGTGCACCACCCTCCGTACTCCGGTGGTCCGGCAGGCTTCCAGGAGGCTCTGGACGCCGCCGACATTGGTGCGGACGAAGTCGGCACCCGAGCGCAGGGAGCGGTCCACGTGCGACTCCGCCGCGAAGTGGACGACCGCGTCGTGGCCCGGGAGCAGTTCACGCAGCAGCGCCTGGTCGCAGACGTCGCCGTGGACGAACTCCAGCCGCGGGTGGGACGCGGGGAGGTTGTCGCGGTTGCCCGCGTAGGTCAGCAGGTCCAGTGCGGTGACCCGGGCCCGCTCGTGGCCGGGGTGGCCGCCGTCGAGGAGGGTGCGGACGTACTGGGAGCCGATGAAGCCGGCGGCGCCGGTGACGAGGAGCCTCACGCCGCCACCTCGATCCGGGTGTGGTCCCCCACCAGCAGCCGGTGCCGCTCGGTGCCTTCGCCGGAGGTGACGAGGGCGTGCCGTCCGATGACGGAGCCGTACAGCCCCCTGACTCCGCTGAGCGTGGCGCCGTCGAGCACGATGGAGTCGGAGAGTTGGACGTCGCGCAGCGTGCAGTGGGAGGCGACGCAGGTGTCGGGGCCGATGTGGCTGTCCTCGACGACGGTGCCGGCGCCGATGACGACCGGACCGGTGATCCGGGAGCGGAGCACCCGGGCCCCCTCCTCGATCACCACGGCCCCGGAGATCTCGCATTCCTCACCGATGTGCCCGGCCAGCCGGGGGCGCAGCGAGCGCAGGAGATGACGGTTGCAGTCCAGGACGTCCTCGGCCCTTCCGGTGTCCTTCCAGTAGCCGCGGTAGTGGCCGGCCCGTACGGTGAGCCCCTCCTCGATCAGGAGCTGGATGGCGTCGGTGATCTCCAGTTCGCCCCGCGCGCTGGGGGTGACGTTCTCCACCGCCCGGTGGATCGCGGGGGTGAAGAAGTAGACCCCGGTCAGCGCGAGGTCGCTGCGCGGCTGCCGCGGCTTCTCGGCCAGCCGGACGACGCGGCCCTCGCCGTCCAGTTCGGCGACGCCGAACTCGCGGGGGTCGGCGACCCGGCTCACGACGAGCTGCGCGGCGGGGCGCCGGGCCCGGAACTCCGCCGCCGGGCCGGCGACTCCGTCGGGCAGCATGTTGTCGCCGAGATACATCAGGAAGTCGCTGTCGCCGAGGTAGGGCCGGGCGATGCGGACGGCGTGGGCCAGTCCCAGCGGCCGGTCCTGGGGGATCCAGGTGAAGGCGACCCCGTACCGGGAGCCGTCACCCATCGCGTCGGCGAGCGCGGTGTCCCGGGCGCCGACGACGATGCCGATCTCGGTCACCCCCAGATCGCGGATGCTCTCCACGATGTGCTGGAGGACCGGTTTGTTGGCGACGGGGATGAGCTGTTTGGGCAGGGAGTAGCTCAGCGGGCGCAGGCGGGTGCCCGCTCCACCCGCGAGGACCAGGGCCTTCACGGTGGTGTCCTTTCGTGGGGGTCGGTGGTCTGCCGGAACGCGGTCCGGGTCATGTCCGTCGTACGGTGCTCCGGTGTTCCACCGCCTTGCGGAGGGTGCCCGCCACCGTGTGGACCTCGGTGTCGTCCAACCCTTGGTGCAGCGGGATCAGGAGGGTGCGCGCGGCGACCTGTTCGCTGCCCGGCAGTGACGTGTCCCCGGCTCCGTAGGCGGGGACCTTGTGCAGCGGCGGGTAGCGGAAGGTGGTGTAGACGCCTTCGGCCAGCAGATCCGCGGCCACGTCGTCGCGGATCTCCGGAGCCAGCTGGACCCAGTAGAAGTAGTGGGTGGAGAGGTGCCCCTCCGGCAGGGCGGGGGGCGTCTGGACGCCGTCGACATCGGCGAGCAGCCGGTCGTAGAGGTGGGCGATCTCGCGGCGGCGGGCGACGTTCGCCGGCAGCTTGGCGAGCTGGACGCTGCCCAGGGCCGCCGTCAGGTCGTTGCCCACCACCCGGCGGCCGAACGCCTCCAGTTCGAGCTCCCACCACCGGGGGGAGACTCGGGCGGCGGCGAAGCCGCTGTCGTGTTTGAGGCCGTGGTACGCGAGTGTCCTGGCGCGGCGCGCCAGCTTCGGGTCGCGGACGTACAGCATGCCGCCGTCGCCGGTCACCAGGACCTTGGCGGAGTCGAAGCTCCAGACGGCGATGGAGCCGAAGGTGCCGCAGGCGGTGTCGCCCACGCGGGAGGCCACGGAGCAGGCCGCGTCCTCGATGAGGGTGACCCCGCGCTGCCGGCAGAGCCGGGCGATCGCCTCGATGTCGCCGGGATAGCCCCCGTAGTGGAGGACCAGCACCGCCTTGGTACGGGGAGTGAGGGCCTGCTCGATGTGGGCGGCGGTCGGGTTGGAGGTGCGGGGGTCGACGTCGCAGAAGACGGGGCGCGCGCCCGACGCCGCCACCGCGTTGGCCGCGGCGACGAAGACCGCCGAGGGCAGCACCACGTCGTCGCCGGGTCCCAGTTCGAGCGTCTGCGCCGCGAGGAAGAGCCCCGACGTACAGGAGTTGAGGAAAATCACCTGGTCGGGGTCCACGCCGATATGGTGCGCGAATTCCGCCTCGAATTTCTGGGTGCGCCGGCCGTGTCCGGGCCAGTTCTCGGCGAATACCTCTGCGACGGCGCCAAGTTCCTCTTCACCGAGTGCGGGCTGAAACACATTGATCATGCTGGCGACTCTCCTGAGGCGGCGTGAACGGGACACCTCGCAATGGATACCCCATCGCTGATTAAAGAGAAGGTAAACTCCCGCCTTCGGCCCGGTCAACGCAGCTCCAGCGAGCTTCGAGCCGCATACCACCGCATGCGCCATTTTCGGTTACCCGAATTACGCGGCGGCATCGGGATGGCACACCGTCCGGACGAGAAGTAAAACTCATCGCCGGCGACTCGAATTCACCGGGAAACAGTGGAGTCAAATCGGCGGCCGAAGTCCTGCGCAGCACCTCTTCGACACGCCCAAACGGAAGCCTTGTCCACTCGTGGGTCCAGCAATGGGGGCGGATACCCGACGGCCACGCGGCGGCGCCGCGGCAGCGGTCCGCGCGGCGGCCGTCGGGTCGGCGCAGGTGGCCTGAATAGGTGGCAGGGCCCGGTCCACGGTGGGGCGAAGGGCGCTCGGGGACCCCTGCGGGCCGCCTCCGCGAGGATTCCGGGCGCTTCCTCAAGCGGAACTCCAGCGATTCTCCAGTGAGTTTCGAGCGAAAATGAATCCGGCCTCCAGTGTTCTTGTGGCGACTTTCGAGCCGCAATCCGGGGGGCCGTGCTTTCCCGCCGGAAAACAGTCATGCCGCCGACACGGGAACACCGTGCCGACGGCATGACGAGAAGCGGGCGAACCGCGGGGTCAGCCGGTCTTCCGCCGGAAGTACCGCTTCTTGCCCGCCTGACCACTCATGCTCTTGACCTTCATACGGCCCTCCTCATGGGCCTGCTGGGTCCTGAGGAGGCCGTTCTTGCGCTCGAGCGCCTCGCGGAATTTGTCGCGAGCCGACTCCTCGTTCGCGTTGTTGCTCGGCGTCTCCGTCATATGCGTCTCCTTCTTATCGGGGGGACAGTGCCAGCCTGGCGCAGAATTCCAGAACCGGC
Source organism: Streptomyces sp. NPDC057137 (assembly GCF_042670825.1). NCBI lineage: Bacteria > Bacillati > Actinomycetota > Actinomycetes > Kitasatosporales > Streptomycetaceae > Streptomyces > Streptomyces sp. NPDC057137. Next base: position 49,892 of record NZ_JBHUUW010000020.1, read on the forward strand.
GAGACCTGGTTTCGGACAGGCGACGGGTTGTGCCGGTCCCGGGCCGGGCGGGATCAGCGGGTGCCGAGGACCGCGTCCAGCGCCCGGTCCATCTCGTCGTCCGTGAGTTCCTCGGCGGTTTCGAGTGCGGCGGTGGCGGCGTCGTCGGCCGGCTGCTCCCGGCCGGGCCGGGCGAGTTCGAGCAACCGCTCCAGCAGACCGCTGCGGTGGAGCTGGTCGGCGCCGATCCGGGCCAGGGCCCACTGCGCCGCCTGCGCCGGGTCACCGGGGGGTGTGTCGTCGGCCACCGGTTGTTCGTCGAAGGAGAGCTGGCCGTGGAGGAAGTCGGCGATCGCCTCCGGTGTCGGGTAGTCGAACGCCAGCGTCCTCGGCACGACGAGCGCCAGGTCCTTCACGATGCGGTTCCTCAGCTCGACCGCCATGAGCGAGTCCCAGCCGAACACCCGCATCGGCTTGTCGAGCGGTACGGCCTCCAGGCCGGGCAGGCCGAGTACGGAGGCGATCTCCTGCTGGAGGTAGCCGCGCAGGGAGGTGAGACGCTCCTCCTCGGGCAGTGCGGCCAGTTGCTCCCGGAACCCGGACGACCGGTTCTCCGACCGGGCGGCCCGCTTGGGCCTGGACCGCACCAGCAGCCGCAGCAGGGCGGGCAGTTGGCTCTCCTCGGCGCTCTGGAGCCGGCTCAGGTCGAACTTGGCGGGCACCAGGTGGGCCTCGGGCCGTACCAGCGCGGCGTCCAGCAGTCCGAGCCCCTCATCCTCGCTCATCGCCAGGGCGCCCTGACGGCGCATCCGGACCAGCCCCGCCTCGTCGAGCCCCGCCGTCAGTCCGGCCCCGTCCTGCTCCCACAGACCCCAGGCGAGACTGGTGCCCGCCAGCCCGCGGCGGCGCCGGTGGACGGCCAGGGCGTCGAGGAACGCGTTGGCGGCGCCGTAGTTGCCCTGGCCGGGCGAGCCGAGGGTGCCCGCGACGGACGAGAAGAGCACGAAGGCCGCCAGGTCCAGGTGCTGGGTCAGCTCGTGCAGGTGCCAGGCGCCGGTCACCTTCGGGGCGAGAACCCGGGCGAACGTGTCCTGGGTCTGGTTGGCCAGAGCCCCGTCGTGGATCACGGCCGCCAGGTGCACCACGCCGGTCAGCGGGTGCGCGCGCCCGGCCTCCGCCACGGCCGCGGCGGCGTCCTCGCGGTCCGCCACGTCGCACGCCACGACGCGTACGGACGAGGCGCCCGCCTCCTGGAGTTCCGCTGTCAGCTCGGCGGCGCCGGGCGCCGCCGGCCCCTGACGGGACGTCAGTACCAGGTGCCGGATGCCGTGGACGCGGACCAGGTGCCGGGCGACGCGCCGGCCGAGTTCGCCGGTACCGCCGGTGATCAGCACGGTGCCCTCAGGGTCGAGCCCACGCGGCACGGTGAGGACGATCTTGCCGGTGTGCCGCCCCTGCGCCATGTAACGGAACGCGCCGGGCGCCTCCCGTACGTCGTAGGAGAGATACGGCAGCGGTACGACCGCGCCCCGGTCCAGCAGCTCCGACAGCTCGGTGAGCATCCGGTGCAGATGGACCGGCTCCAGCGACATCAGGTCGAAGGCGCTGTAGGCGACGCCCGGATGTGCCGAGGCGACCTTCCGGGGGTCCCGGATGTCGGTCTTGCCCATCTCCAGGAACCGGCCGCCGCGAGGCAGCAGCCGCAGCGACGCGTCCGTGAACTCCCCGGCCAGCGAGTTGAGGACGACGTCCACACCGGCCCCGCCGGTCTCGGCCAGCCAGCGCTGCTCGAAGTCCGTGTCCCGGGAGGAGGCGATCCTCTCGTCCGCCAGCCCCAGCCCCCGCAGCGTCGGCCACTTGGCGCGGCCGGCCGTGCCGTACACCTCCGCCCCCAGATGGTGGGCGAGTTGCACGGCCGCCATGCCCACGCCGCCGGCGGCGGCGTGCACCAGCAGCTTCTCGCCGGCGCCGAGGCCGCCCAGTTCGGTGAGCGCGTAGTAGGCGGTGAGGAAGGCGAGCGGAATCGTCGCGCCCTCTTCGAAGGTCATCGCGTCCGGCAGCTTCGTCATCAGGTGCCCGTCGCCGCGCACCTCGGTGCCGAAGGCGCCCAGGGCGAGGCCCATCGCCCGGTCGCCGGGGCGCAGATGCGTGACCGCCGGTCCCGTCTCCTCCACCACGCCCGCGAATTCGAGACCCAGCGCGGGTGTGGGGACCATGCCGAGGGCGTTGAGAACGTCACGGAAGTTCATACCGGCGGCGCGGACCGCGACGCGCACCTCGTGCTCGCCGAGCGGCTCGGACCGGTCCTCCACCGGGACCAGTTCGAGACTGTCCAGGCTGCCCTTCTCCCGGATGTCGAGCCGCCAGGGCCCGTCGGCGGGCGGCGTGAGGGGGCCGTCCTTCGCCGCCTCCTTCCCGGCGCGCACCAGGCGCGGGGCGTGGCCGCCGGTGGCGCGCAGCACCAGCTCCGGCTCGTTCGCGTACGCGAGGATCGCCGCCAGTGCTCCCGGCTCCGTCCCGGCGCCGTCGAGGTCGACCAGGCGCAGCACCCGGTCCGGGTACTCGCCCCGTACGGCGCGGATCAGGCCCCACAGCGGGGCGGCGTCGAGCGCGCCGACCGCGTCCTCGGGCCGGGCGGCGACCGCGTCGCGGGTCAGCCACACCAGCTCGGTGTCGGCCAGGTCGTCCTCCGACAGGAGGCGCTGGAGTACGGGGAGGGCCCCGAGGGTGCCGGTACGGGCTGCCGCCCCCGGGGTCTCCCCGGCGGTGTCGGTCGCGGTGCCCGGCGCCGGGTCCGTCGCGTCGACGACGATCCGCAGCGGCGGGCGGTCGCCTCCGGCCAGGAGCGCGTCGACGTCCGCGAAGCGGGGGACGTCCAGGAGCCGCGCCACCTCGCCGGTGCCGCCGAGTACGACGGTGCCGTCAGCGGCCGGGGCGGCCTCGGGCAGGTCCACCGGCTGGAAGTCGACCCGGTACAGGTGGTCGGCCACGGACGGTCCGGCCGCGCGCAGCCGCGCGGCGTCCGCCTGCCGGATCTCCAGTCCGGCCGCCCGGAAGACCGGTTGGCCCCCGGGGTCGGCGGCGAGCACGGAGACCGTACGGCCACCGGACCCGCCGGCCCCTTCCGCTCCGTCGGCTCCGTGGGTCCCGTCGGTCCCGTCGCTCCCGTCGCTCCCGGAATCCTGAATCTCGACGCGGACGTGGAGTTCGGTGCCGCCCGCCGCGTGCAGGGAGACGTCCGTCCACGCGAACGGGAGCAGCACGGTGCCCTCGGGCCGCTCCCCGGTGTCCACGGCGGCCAGCACGTGCAGAGCGGCGTCCAGCAGCGCGGGATGGATCCCGAAGGCGTCGGCGGAGCCCTGCTCGGTCTCGGGCAGGACGACCCGCCCGTACGCGACGTCACCGCGGCGCGCGAGAGCGGTGAGCCCCTGGAACGCGGGACCGTACTGGAGTCCCTGCTCCGCCAGCCCCTCGTAGAAGCCTTCGAGCGGCAGCGCCTCGGCGCCGGGCACCGGCCAGCTCCGCAGCTCGGACAGCTCGCCGGGACGTGCCTCCTGCGCGTCGTCGGTCAGCTGACCGGTGGCGTGCACGGTCCAGACGTCCGGTTCCCCGGTCGTCTCCGGCTGGCTGTGGATCCCGATGGAGCGCCGGCCGTCCTCGGCCGGGCCGACCCTGACCTGGATCCGGAGCGGAACGTTCTCGGCGAGCACGAGCGGCTGGGCGAGGGTCAGTTCACCGACGCCCGACGCGGCGACGGCGCGCACGGCGGAGAGCGCCATGTCGAGCAGACCGGTGCCGGGGACGAGCACGGTGCCGTGGACGGCGTGGTCGCGCAGCCACGGGTGCTCGGCCGCCGAGAGCCGCCCGGTCAGCAGGTGCCCCTCCCCGCCGGCGAGTGCCAAGGCCACCGACAGCCACGGGTGGTCCCCCGCCGTCAGACCCGACTGCCGGATGTCGCGCTTGGCACCGTGGGCCGGCTCCAGCCAGAACCGCCGCCGCTGGAAGGAGTACGTGGGCAGGTCGAGCAGCGGTTCGCCGTCCAGGACCCGGTCCCAGTCGACGTCCTGCCCCGCCACGTGCAGCGCCCCGAGCGCGCCCATCAGGGCGCGCACCTCGTCCACCGGCTCCTCCGGGGAGCGGGCAGCGCGCTGGGAGGCGGTGAAGACGGCCTCGCCGCTCACGCACTCCGCGCCCATGGCGGACAGCACGCCCGCGGGCCCGCACTCCAGATACCGCGCGACGGAGGACTGTTCCAGCGTCCGCATCGCGGGGAGGAAGCGGACGGCGTCGCGCACCTGGCGCACCCAGTAGGCGGGCGCGGACAGTTCCTCGGCCGTGGCCCAGGCGCCCGTGACCGTGGAGACCAGCGGGATGGCGGGCGGGTTGAAGGCGCAGGTCGCGGCCGTCGACTCGTACGCGGCGAGCATGGAGTCCATGTGCGGGGAGTGGAAGGCGTGCGAGACGGTCAGCCGGCGGGTGCGCCTGCCCTGGCCTGCGAAGCGCGCCACGACGGCGTCGACCGCCCGCTCGTCGCCGCTGACGACCGTCTGCCGGGGGCCGTTGAGCCCGGCGATCGAGACCCGGCCCCCGACCTCGGCGAGGACGTCGATGACCTCGCTCTCCGCGGCTTCGACCGAGGCCATCGCCCCGCCGCGTTCGCACGCCTGCATCAGCCGGCCGCGGGCGGCCACGAGGCGGGCCGCGTCCGCGAGGCTGAGGACACCCGCGACGTGGGCGGCGGTGAGTTCTCCGACCGAGTGGCCGGCGACCGCGGCGGGTTCCACGCCCCACTCCTGCCACTGGCGGAACAGGGCGACCTCCAGCGCGAACAGGGCGGGCTGGGTGAACTCGGTCTCGTGGACCAGCACCGCGTCCGGACTGTCCCGGTCGGCCAGCAGCACATCGCCCAGCGCCCGCGAGAGGTGCGGGTCGAGCGCCGCGCACACCGCGTCGAACGCGCGGCGGAAGACCGGCAGCGCCGCGTACAGCTGGCTGCCCATCGCGATCTGCTGGCTGCCCTGCCCGGTGAACAGCACCGCCGTACCGCCGTCGACCGCCACGCCCTGGGCGGCGCCGGCCGGTGTCCGGCCGTCGGCGAGCACCCGAAGGGCCTGGGTCATCTCGGCCACGGACGTGACGGGGACGCTCGCCCGGTGCTCGAAGTGGGTACGGTGCCGGGCCGCCGTGACGGCCACGTCGGCGGGCCGTACGTCGCTCCGCCCGGTGAGCCACTCCGCCCAGCGGCCCGCCTGGTCGCGGACGGCTTCCGCGCTCTGGCCGGACAGCACCAGCGGCAGGGGGACGCCGGAGCCTCCAGGGAGTCCTGGAACGGTGTCCGCCGGGGTCGCCTTCGCCTCGGCGGTGTCCCGCGCGGGCGCCTCCTCCAGGACGAGGTGGGCGTTGGTGCCGCTGAGGCCGAACGACGACACACCCGCACGGCGGACCCGCGCGGTGTCCCGCTGCCAGGGCCGCGCCTTGCCGAGGAGGCCGAGGCCGCTGCCGTCCCACTGGATGTGCGGGCTGGGCTCCTCCACGGACAGTGTCTTCGGAAGTGTCTCGTGCTGGAGCGCGAGCACCATCTTGATGACGCCCGCGACTCCGGCGGCGGCCTGGGCGTGGCCGATGTTCGACTTCGACGAGCCGAGCCACACGGGCCGGTCGTCGGAGCGGCCCGGTCCGAACACCTCGGCCAGCGCCACCGCCTCGATCGGGTCACCGAGCGGGGTGCCGGTCCCGTGGGCCTCGATCGCGTCGATGTCGGCCGGGGTCAGCCGGGAAGCCTGGAGCGCCGCTTGTACGACGCGCTGCTGGGAGGGTCCGTTCGGGGCGGTGAGGCCCTGGCTGCGGCCGTCCTGGTTGACCGCGCTGCCCCGGAGGACGGCGAGGACCCGGTCGCCGTCCCGCTCGGCCACGGACAGCCGCTTCAGCAGCAGAACACCCGCGCCCTCGGCCCACCCCGCGCCGTCGGCTGCGGCCGAGAACGACTTGCAGCGACCGTCCGGGGCCATGCCCTTGAGCCGGGAGAACTCCACGAAGAGGGAAGGGGTGCTCATAACGGTCACGCCGCCCGCGAGTGCGACATCGCATTCGCCCTGGCGCAGCGCGTTGGCGGCGAGGTGGAGGGCGACGAGGGAGGACGAGCAGGCGGTGTCGACCGTGACGGCCGGACCCTGGAGGCCGAGCGTGTAGGAGACCCGGCCGGAGACGACGCTGCTCGCGTTGCCCGTGCTCAGGTACCCGTCAAAGGCGTCGAGTTGTCCCTGCTCGCCGTAGTCGGAACTCATGGCGCCGAGGTAGACCCCGGTGTTGCTGCCGCTCAGCGAGTCGGGGCGGACCCCGGCCCGCTCCAGCGCTTCCCACGCGGTCTCCAGGACGAGCCGCTGCTGCGGGTCCATCGACAGCGCCTCGCGCTGGGATATGCCGAAGAACGCCGCGTCGAAGTCCTCGACGCCGTGGACGAAGCCGCCCTCGCGGGCGTAGCTCTTGCCGACCGCCTCCGGGTCGGGGTCGTAGATGTCCAGCTTCTCCCAGCGAGACGGCAGACCGCCGACGGCATCGCCGCCGGAGGCGAGGAGAGACCAGTACGCCTCGGGTGTGGAGATGCCACCGGGCAGCCGGCAGGCCATGGAGACGATGGCGAGGGGTTCGTCGGCCGTGCCGGCGGTCCGCCGGCGGGCACCGGCCGTCCTGGACGGGCTGACGGCGTTTGCGGTCAGGGAGAGTTTGTCGAGGAGGAGTTCGGCGATGGCGGTGGGGGTGGGGTGGTCGAAGGCCAGGGTGGAGGGCAGCGAGAGGCCGGTCTCGGCGGCGAGTCGGCGGCGCAGTTCGACCGCCATGAGGGAGTCGAGTCCAAGGTCCTTCAAGACCTGTCCGGCGCCGACTCCGTCGGCGTTGTCGATGCCGAGGACGACGGCCGCCTCGCGCTGGACCAGCCTGATCAGATACGGGGCACGCTCCGCTCCGGCCAGGGCCGCGAGCTGCTCCCGCAGCCCCGCCTGCGCGCCGGCAGCTTCGCCGGCCCGCCTGCGCGGAGCCCGTACCAGCCCCCGCAGCAACGCCGGGACCTCCTCCGGACGCCGCTGAAGAACCGCCAACTCCAACTTCACGGGCACGAGATGGGGGTGCGGCAGGGTGAGCGCGGTGTCCAGCGCAGCCAGAGCCTGCTTGATGCTCAGCGCTCCGATGCCGCCGCGTCGAAGCCGGGCGAGTTCGGCGGTGCCGAGCCCGGCGGTCAGACCGATACCGGCCTGCTGCCACAGACCCCACGAGAGGCTGAGGCCGGGCAGACCGTCCGCCTGCCTGCGTACGGCAAGAGCATCGAGGAACGCGTTGGCAGCGGCGTAGTTCGCCTGACCCGCGCCGCCCAGAACACCGGCGGCGGACGAGAACAGCACGAACTCCGCCAGCTCCAGACCCAGTTCACGCGACAGCTCGTCCAGATGCAGCGCACCCCCGGCCTTCGGCGCCCACACCCGCTCCAGACGCTCCGCGTCCTGCGCCGTGATCACCCCGTCGTCCAGCACACCCGCGAGATGGAACACACCCGTCCACAACCGCGCCGAAGAAGTGAACAGCGCACGCAGCTGATCCCGGTCCGAGGTGTCGCAGGCGACCACCTGCACGCTCTCGGCGCCGGCGTCGGTCAGCTCCGCCACCAACTCCCCCGCGCCAGGCGCCTCCAGACCGCGCCGCGACGTCAGCACCAGATGCCGGACACCCCGCTCACGGACCAAGTGCCCGGCCAGCGCCCGGCCCAACTCACCCGTACCGCCCGTGACCAGCACCGAACCCTCGGGGGCAAAGGACCGGGCGAGCGGCTGGAGTTGGTCGGTCGGCCCGGAGGCGTCTGTCGGCGTGGACGTCGTCCGTACGAGCCGTGCACCACGGAGTTCGCCGTCGCGGAGTACGAGTTCGGGCTCGCCGGAGACCGTGAGGGCACGCTCGACGTCGTCCTCGGCCGCGTCCGGAGCGATGTCCACCAGCCGGATCACCCGATCCGGGTACTCACCCCGCACCGACCGCAGCAGACCCCACAACGGCGCATGGTCCAGATCCCAGACACCAGCACCGGCATCCACCGCACCAGAGGTGACCCACACCAACTCGACCCGCTCCAAACGCGGTTCGGCCAACAGAGCCTGCACAGTCGACAACGCCCGGGCAGTCGCCCCGAAAGCCCCACCGTCAACGGCACCGGCCGTGGCATCCAGGACGATCCGTCCCGGAACACCGTCCTCATCAAGCAGCGCGAGCAGTCCAGCCACATCCTCGAAGGGAACGACGTCGGCCGCACGGGACACCACGCCCGCGCCGCCCACGACCCAGGTCTCGCCGGCAGTGCCTTCCGCCAGCTCCAGCCCGCGCACCGCGCGGAACTCGACCTGGTACAGATGCTCGACGGACTGTCCGGACCGGATCTGCTCGGACGTCGCCTCGCGGATGCGCAGCCCTCGGGCGTGCAGGACCGGCTGCCCGAGGCTGGATGCGACCGCGACGGAGAGGTGCTCGTCCGTGGCCGGGTCGAGTGCGACGCGGACGCGGAGTTCGGTGCTGCCGGTGGCGTGGAGGTCGACACCGGTCCACTCGAAGGGGAGGAAGACCGACTTCTCGTCGCCCTGATCACGGGCGCCGACGAGTGTGTGGAGGGCGGCGTCCAGGAGCGCGGGGTGGACACCGAAGCCATCAGCGGTCAGGTGCTCCGGCAGACGGACGATCCCATACGCGGTGTTGCCCTTGCGCCACAGCTCCGTCAGACCCTGGAACGCCGGACCGTAGACAAGCCCACGCGCGGCGAAGTCGTCGTAGAACCCGTCCAGTTCGATGGGCTCGGCGCCCGGCACCGGCCACTGCGCCAACTCCGCGAACGCGTCGGCGGAACCGGCGTCGCCCTCGCCGATGTCGGACAGTTCACCGGCCGCGTGCTGACGCCAGGTGTCCTCACCCGCAGCGGCGTCTTCGCCGCTGCTGTAGATCGACACCGGCCTGCGCCCCGTGCCGTCCGGAGCACCGACCACCACCTGAAGACGGACACCCGCCCCCTCCGGCAGCGTCAACGGCTCCAGCAGCGTCAGCCCCTCCACCCGCTCCGCACCCACATGATGCGCAGCGGTCAAAGCCAGTTCGAGCAGGCCGGTGCCCGGAACGAGGACCGTCCCGAACGCCGCGTGCTCAGCAAGCCACGGCTGCTCGGCCAGCGAGAGCCGGCCGGTGAACAGATGCCCCTCACCGTCCGCCAGACCGAGCGCCGCGCCCAGCCACGGATGATCCGAAACCTCCAGACCGACCGCACGCACATCCCCCGACTGCTTCACCGACTCCAGCCAGAACCGCTCACGCTGGAAGGCATACGTCGGCAACGGAAGGACGTTCCCTTGGCCGAGTACGCGCGTCCAGTCCAGCTCCTGGCCCTGGACGTGCAACAGGCCGAGATTGCGCAGCAGTTGATCCATGCCGCCGCGGTCGCGTGCGAGGGAGCCGACGACGATGCCGCCGTGTTCGGCGCTGCCGTCGGTCAGCGGCATGGACAGCACCGGATGCGCCGAGATCTCCACGAACACCGTGTGACCGTCATCCAGAAGCCGTTCCAGGGCGCGGTCGAACCGCACCGGTTCCCGCAGATTCCGGCACCAGTAACCACCGTCCAGCTCCGGGCCCTCGACCACGTCGCTGGTCACGGTCGAGTAGAACGCGATGTCCGGCCTGACCGCTGTCAGGCCGGTGAACTTCTCCGCCAGGCCCGGCAGCAGCGGATCCATCTGCGCGTTGTGCGACGCGTAATCCACCTTGATCTTCCGCGCGAAAACCTCTTGCTCCTGGAGGCGGCCGACCAACTCCGCCAGTTCGTCGGAGAGGCCGGAGATCACAGTGGACCCCGCCGTGTTCACCGCCGCCACCGACAACGCCTCACCGAACGGCGCCAGGAACTCCTCCACCACCGCCAGCGGACGCTCGACCAGCGCCATCCCACCCTGCCCCGCGCACGCCAGCACCGCCTGGGAACGCGACGCCACCACCAGCGCGCCCTGCTCCAGACTCAACGCACCGGAGACAACAGCCGCCACCACCTCACCCTGCGAATGACCCACCACAGCCGCCGGCTCCACCCCGAGAGAACGCCACACAGCCGCCAGACCCACACCCATCGCGAACAACGCCGGCTGCACCACATCCACCCGGTCCACCGGAGGCAGACCCTCGGACTCCTCGCCCGCCAGCACCGCACGCACCGACCAGCCCGTCAACGGCCGCAACGCCGCATCACACGCCTCAACCACCCCCGCGAACACCTCACTCGAAGCAAGCAGCTCACGCCCCATACCCGCCCACTGCGAACCCTGACCCGGAAACACGAACACCGTCTTGCCACGCGGCTCAGCACTCCCCGTGACAACCGCGTCATGCGCCCGGCCCTCCGCCAACGCCCGCAACGCCTCGCTCAGCTCCCCAGAACCAGCCGCCACCACACTCGCCCGCGACTCGAAATGCGTACGGTGCCGAGCAGCCGTCACCGCCACATCCGCGAGCGACACCTCCGCACGAGCCGCCAACCACGAAACCCAACGCCCCGCCTGCTCACGAACCGCACCCTCGTCCCGCCCCGACAACACCACCGGCACCGGACCCTCCACACCAGCCGCCACCTCAACGGCCACCTCCCGAACCGGCGGCTCCTCAAGAACGACATGCGCGTTGGTCCCCGACAACCCGAACGACGACACACCCGCACGACGCGGACGCACCCCATCCCGCTCCCACGCACGAGCCTCCTGCAACAACGCAAGCCCACTACCCGCCCACTCCACATGCGGACTCGGCTCACCCGCATGCAACGTCCTCGGCAGCACACCGTTCTGCAACGCCAGCACCATCTTGATCACACCCACCACACCCGCGGCAGCCTGCGCATGACCAATATTCGACTTCGACGACCCCAACCACACCGGACGATCCACCACCCGCCCCGGACCGAACACCTCCGCCAGCGCACCCGCCTCGATCGGATCACCCAACGGCGTACCCGTCCCATGCGCCTCCACCGCGTCAATATCCGCCGACGTCAACCGCGCCGCCTCCAGCGCATCCCGGATCACCCGCTGCTGCGACGGACCATTCGGCGCCGTCAGCCCCTGACTACGACCGTCCTGATTCACCGCACTGCCACGAATCACCGCCAGGACCCGGTCACCGTCCCGCTCCGCCACCGACAACCGCTTCAGCAGCAGCACACCCGCACCCTCAGCCCACCCCGCACCATCAGCACCAGCCGCAAACGACTTGCACCGCCCATCCGGAGCCATCCCCTTCAAACGCGAGAACTCCACGAACAAGGCCGGCGTACTCATCACCGTCACACCACCGGCCAGCGCCAGCTCACACTCCCCCTGACGCAGCGCGTTCGCCGCGAGGTGCAGAGCGACCAGCGACGACGAGCACGCCGTGTCCACCGTGACCGCCGGACCCTGAAGACCCAGCGTGTAGGAGACCCGACCCGAGACCACACTGCTCGCGTTGCCCGTGCTGGTGTACCCGTCGAGCGCGTCCAGGTCATGACCCTGCTGGTTGCCGTAGTCGGAACTCATCGTGCCGAGATACACCCCGGTGTTGCTGCCGCTCAACGAGTCGGGCCGCACCCCCGCCCGCTCCAGCGCCTCCCACGCCGTCTCCAGCACCACCCGCTGCTGCGGATCCATCGACAGCGCCTCACGCGGACTGATCCCGAAGAACCCCGCGTCGAACCCCTCAACCCCCTCAACAAAACCACCCTCACGGGCATAACTCTTCCCCACCGCCTCAGGATCCGCGTCATACACCCCCAACCCCTCCCAACGCGACGGCAAACCACCCACCGCGTCACCACCAGCCACCAACAACTCCCAGAAACCCTCCGGCGAATCGATACCACCCGGCAACCGGCACGCCATCGACACCACAGCGATCGGCTCGGTGCGAGTGGCGCGTTCGGCGCTGAGCTGCTTCTCCGTCTCGACAAGAGCGCTTGCCGTACGTCGCAGGTATGCCTCGAGCTTCTCGACTTCGGACGCGCTCATTCGCTCACTCCAAGCTTGCGATCCAGGAACTGCAGAAGGTCATCCGTGTTGCCGGCGGCGACTTCGGCTTCCGGCTGTTCGTCGTTGGCGGGTGCGCTCTTCGCCAGGCCGTCACGCAGTGCGATGAGGCCCGCGGCGAGGCCCTGCTCCACGAGCTGGGCAGGTGAGGCGGAGCGCAGAAGTTCGACAAGGCTGTCGATCTGGTTTCTGGTGAGGCGCTGTCCGGCCGCTGTCCCGTTCGGTCCGGAGCCGGAGCCGACATCGAGCTTGGTGAGGAGCAGAGCGGCGATCGCGGACGGTGTCGGGTGGTCGAAGGCCAGCGTCGACGGCAGGGACACCCCGGTCTCGGCCGAGAGCCGACGGCGCAGTTCGACAGCCATCAGCGAGTCCATGCCGAGTGCCTTGAGCACCTGGTCGGCCCCGATGCCATGGTCCGTGGGCACGCCGAGAACCGCGGCGGCCTCGCGCTGCACGAGCTGGGACAGGTGCGGCAGTCGTGCGTCCTCGGGAAGGGCGAGCAGTTGCCCGCGCAGTCCGGAGGGTGATGTGTTGGCTCCGCCCGCCCGTCGGCGCGGTGCCCGCAGGAGATCGCGCAGGAGGGCGGGAGCGTCGGCCCCGTTGTCCACCTCGCGCTGGAGCGAGGTGAGTTCCAGCTTTACGGGGACGAGGTGCGGGTGCGGCAGGGTGAGCGCGGTGTCCAGTGCGGCCAGGGCCTGCGAGAGGCTGAGCGCTCCGATGCCGCCGCGTCGAAGCCGGGCGAGTTCGGCGGTGCCGAGCCCGGCGGTCAGACCGATACCGGCCTGCTGCCACAGACCCCACGAGAGGCTGAGCGCGGGCAGGCCCTCGGCCCGCCTGCGTACCGCCAGGGCGTCCAGGAACGCGTTGGCAGCGGCGTAGTTCGCCTGACCCGCGCCGCCCAGAACACCGGCGGCGGACGAGAACAGCACGAACTCCGCGAGATCCAGGCCCAGTTCACGCGACAGCTCGTCCAGATGCAGCGCACCCGCCGCCTTCGGCGCCCACACCCGCTCCAGACGCTCCGCGTCCTGCGCCGTGATCACCCCGTCGTCCAGCACACCCGCGAGGTGGAACACGCCCGTCCAGGGGCGTTCGGCGTCCGCCGTCGCGAGGGCCATGGAGACGTCCTCGCGCCTGCTGACGTCGCAGGCGACCACTTGCACGCTCTCGGCGCCGGCGTCGGTCAGCTCCGTGACCAACTCCCGTGCGCCGGGGGCGTCCAGGCCGCGCCGGGAGGTCAGCACCAGGTGCCGTACTCCCCGTTCACGGACCAGATGACCGGCCAGCGCCCGGCCCAGCTCACCCGTACCGCCGGTCACCAGCACCGAGCCCTCGGGGGCGAGGGGCTTCGCGACCGGTCGCGGTGCGTCCGCCGCCCCCGCCGCGTCCGTCGGCGTGGACGTCGTCCGTACGAGCCGCGCGGTGCGCAGCTCGCCGCCGCGGATCGCGATCTCCGGCTCGTCCGTCAGGGCGAGCGCTTGTTGCAGGAGCGCGTCGTCGGCGTCGCTCCCGAGGTCGATCAGGCGGATCACACGCTCGGCGTACTCGCTTCGAGCGGTACGGAGCAGTCCCCACAGGGGTGCGTGGGCCAGGTCGCGGACTTCGTTGTCCGCACCCGTGGCCGAGCGTGTGATCCACACCAACTCCACTTCGTCCAGACGGGGTTCACCCACCAGACGTTGCAGAGTGCGCAGCGTGTCGGCGGTCAGCCTGTACGCTGCGTCGCTGCTTGCCGGTGCCGTCTGCGCGGTAGCGTCAACAGCCAGTCGAGCGGGCGGCTCCCTCCCGTCATCGAGGTGGGCAAGCAGAACATCCACATCAGCCACATGGTCGGCCTCCAGGATCTTGGACATCTCGGCGTTCTCGCCGAGAAGCCAGGTGTCGCCCGCCGTCGGCCCCGGTTCGCGCAGGACACGTGGCGTACGGAAGTCCAGGCGGTACAGGTGCTCGACGCGCTCTCCGGTCCGGATCTGCTCGGCGGTCGCCGCCCGGATGGCGAGCCCCTCCGCTCGCGCGACGGGTCGTCCGGCGGGGTCCGCGACCTGTATGCCGGCGTTGGTGCCGGTCTCGTCGAGTGCGACGCGGACGCGGAGTTCGGTGCTTCCGGTGGCGTGGAGGTCGACTCCGGTCCACTCGAAGGGGAGGAAGACCGACTTCTCGTCACCCTGTTCGTCACGGGCGCCGACGATCGTGTGGAGGGCGGCGTCGAGGAGCGCGGGGTGGACCCCGTACCCGTCGGTGGTCAGGTGCTCCGGCAGACGGACGATTCCGTACGCGGTGTTCCCCTTGCGCCACAGCTCCGTCAGACCCTGGAACGCAGGACCGTAGACAAGCCCGCGCGCGGCGAAGTCGTCGTAGAAACCGTCCAGTTCGATGGGCTCGGCGCCCGGCACCGGCCACTGCGCCAACTCCGCGAACGCGTCAACGGACCCGGCGTCGCCCTCGCCGATGTCGGACAGTTCACCGGCGGCGTGCTGACGCCAGGTGTCCTCACCCGCGGCGGCATCCTCACCACTGCTGTAGATCGACACGGGCCTGCGCCCTGTGCTGTCCGGAGCACCGACCACCACCTGAAGACGGACACCCGCCCCCTCCGGCAGCGTCAACGGCTCCAGCAGCGTCAGCCCCTCCACCCGCTCCGCACCCACATGATGCGCGGCAGTCAGAGCCAGTTCGAGGAGCCCCGTACCGGGAACGAGGACCGTCCCGAACGCGGCGTGGTCCCTCAGCCACGGCTGGTCCGCCAGCGACAGCCGGCCGGTGAAGAGATGGCCCTCGCCGTCGGCGAGCGCGGTCGCCGCGCCCAGCCACGGGTGGGCGGAGACCTCCAGGCCCAGCGCGCCGGCGTCCCCGGACGACCTCGCCGTCTCCAGCCAGTAGCGCTCACGCTGGAAGGCGTACGTGGGCAGCGGTACGGGTGCGGTGCTCGGACCGCCGCCCAGCGCCGAGGCCCAGTCGATGTCGTGACCGTTGACGTGCAACAGGCTGAGATTGCGCAGCAGCTGGTCCATGCCGCCACGGTCACGCGCGAGCGATCCGACGACGATCCCGCCGTGTTCGGCGCTGCCGTCGGTCAGCGGCATGGACAGCACCGGATGCGCCGAGATCTCCACGAACACCGTGTGACCGTCACCCAGAAGCCGTTCCAGCGCACGGTCGAACCGCACCGGCTCCCGCAGATTCCGGCACCAGTAACCACCGTCCAGCTCCGGGCCCTCGACCACGTCGCTGGTCACGGTCGAGTAGAACGCGACCTCGGCCTTGCCCGGCGTCACCTCCGCCAGCCGCTCGGCCAGGCCCGGCAGCAGCGGGTCCATCTGCGCGTTGTGCGAGGCGTAGTCCACGCGGATCGTCCGCGCGAAAACCTCTTGCTCCTGGAGGCGGCCGACCAACTCCGCCAGTTCGTCGGAGAGGCCGGAGATCACAGTGGACCCGGTCGTGTTCACCGCCGCCACCGACAGCGCGTCACCGTACGGCGCGAGAAACTGCTCCACTTCCGCGAGCGGACGCCCGACCAGCGCCATCCCGCCCCGGCCCGAGACCCCCAGCACCGCCCGGGAACGCTCGACGACCACTCGTGCTCCCTGCTCCAGCGACAAGACCCCGGAGACAACAGCAGCCACCACCTCACCCTGCGAATGACCGACCACGGCGGCGGGTGCGACACCAAGTGAGCGCCAGGCGGCGGACAGGGCGACACCCATCGCGAACAGCGCCGGCTGCACCACGTCCACCCGGTCCACCGGAGGCAGACCCTCGGACTCCTCGCCCGCCAGCACGGCACGCACCGACCAGCCCGTCAGCGGACGCAGCGCCGCGTCACACGCGTCAACCGCCTCCGCGAACGCCTCGTTCGACGCCAGCAGTTCGCGGCCCATGCCCGCCCACTGCGACCCCTGCCCGGGGAAGACGAACACCGTCTTGCCGCGAGGCTCGGCACTTCCCGTGACAACGGCATCGTGGGCCCGGCCGTCCGCCAGCGCCCGCAGCGCCTCGGCCAGCTCCGCGGAGCCTGCCGCCACCACACTGGCCCGCGACTCGAAGTGTGTACGGTGCCGGGCGGCCGTCACCGCCACCTCCGTGAGCCCGGCCCCCGGATCGGTCTCCAGCCACGCGGCCCAGCGCCCCGCCTGCTCGCGGACCGCCGCATCATCCCGCCCGGACAGCACCACCGGCACCGGACCGTCAACGCCGGACGCCACTTCAGCGGTCTTCCGGACCGGCGGTTCCTCCAGGACGATGTGCGCGTTGGTGCCGGACAGACCGAACGAGGACACACCCGCGCGACGTGGGCGCGCGTCGTCCCGTTCCCACGCGCGGGCTTCCTGCAACAGAGCCAGTCCCGTGCCCGCCCACTCGATATGGGGAGTCGGCTCGTCGGCGTGCAGGGTCCTGGGCAGCAGATCGTGCTGCATCGCCAGCACCATCTTGATCACACCGACCACTCCGGCGGCGGCCTGGGCGTGGCCGATGTTCGACTTCGACGAGCCGAGCCATACCGGCCGGTCGTCGGAGCGGCCCGGTCCGAACACCTCGCCCAGCGCCACCGCCTCGATTGGGTCACCGAGAGACGTTCCGGTCCCGTGGGCCTCGATCGCGTCGATGTCGGCCGGGGTCAGCCGGGAAGCCTGGAGCGCCGCTTGTACGACGCGCTGCTGGGAGGGTCCGTTCGGGGCGGTGAGGCCCTGGCTGCGGCCGTCCTGGTTGACCGCGCTGCCCCGGAGGACGGCGAGGACCCGGTCGCCGTCCCGCTCGGCCACGGACAGCCGCTTCAGCAGCAGAACACCCGCGCCCTCGGCCCACCCCGCGCCGTCGGCTGCGGCCGAGAACGACTTGCAGCGACCGTCCGGGGCCATGCCCTTGAGCCGGGAGAACTCCACGAAGAGGGAAGGGGTACTCATAACGGTGACCCCGCCGGCCAGCGCCACGTCGCATTCGCCCTGGCGCAGCGCGTTGGCGGCGAGGTGGAGGGCGACGAGGGAGGACGAGCAGGCGGTGTCGACCGTGACGGCCGGGCCCTGGAGGCCGAGCGTGTAGGAGACCCGGCCGGAGACGACGCTGCTCGCGTTGCCCGTGCTGGTGTAGCCGTCGAGCGCGTCCAGGTCGCCCAGATCGCTGTAGTCGGAACCCATGGTGCCGAGGTAGACGCCGGTGTTGGTGCCGCTCAGCGAGTCCGGTCGCACGCCGGCCCGCTCCAGCGCTTCCCAGGCGGTCTCCAGGACGAGCCGCTGCTGCGGGTCCATGGCCAGCGCTTCACGAGGGCTGATCCCGAAGAAGACCGCGTCGAAGTCCTCGACGCCGTGGACGAAGCCGCCCTCGCGGGCGTAGCTCTTGCCGACCGCTTCCGGGTCGGGGTCGTACACGCCCAGTCCGTCCCAACGCGACGGCAGACCGCCCACCGCGTCCCCTCCGGAGGCCAGCAACTCCCAGAAGCCCTCCGGCGTGTCGATGCCGCCCGGCAGCCGGCACGCCATCGACACGACGGCGATCGGCTCGTCGTCCAACCGGGCACCGCGCCGCGTCGTCTTCGACTGCGTCTGTTGGCCGGGGCGGGAAAGGGAGAGTTTGTCGAGGAGGAGTTCGGCGATGGCGGTGGGGGTGGGGTGGTCGAAGGCCAGGGTGGAGGGCAGCGTGAGACCGGTCTCGGCGGCGAGTCGGCGGCGCAGTTCGACCGCCATGAGGGAGTCGAGTCCGAGGTCCTTCAGGACCTGTCCGGCGCCGACTCCGTCGGCGTTGTCGATGCCGAGGACGACGGCAGCCTCGCGCTGGACCAGCCTGATCAGATACGGGGCACGCTCCGCTCCGGCCAGGGCCGCGAGCTGCTCCCGCAGCCCCGCCTGCGCGCCGGCAGCTTCGCCGGCCCGCCGGCGCGGAGCCCGTACCAGCCCCCGCAGCAACGCCGGGACCTCCTCCGGACGCCGCTGAAGAACCGCCAACTCCAACTTCACAGGGACGAGATGGGGGTGCGGCAGGGTGAGCGCGGTGTCCAGCGCAGCCAGAGCCTGCTTGATGCTCAGCGCTCCGATGCCGCCGCGTCGAAGCCGGGCGAGTTCGGCGGTGCCGAGCCCGGCGGTCAGACCGATACCGGCCTGCTGCCACAGACCCCACGAGAGGCTGAGGCCGGGCAGACCGTCCGCCTGCCTGCGTACGGCAAGAGCATCGAGGAACGCGTTGGCAGCGGCGTAGTTCGCCTGACCCGCGCCGCCCAGAACACCAGCGGCGGACGAGAACAGCACGAACTCCGCCAGCTCCAGGCCCAGTTCACGCGACAGCTCGTCCAGATGCAGCGCGCCCCCGGCCTTCGGCGCCCACACCCGCTCCAGACGCTCCGCGTCCTGCGCGGAGACCACCCCGTCGTCCAGCACACCCGCGAGATGGAACACACCCGTCCACAGCCGCGCCGAAGACGTGAACAGCGCACGCAGCTGATCCCGGTCCGAGGTGTCACACGCCACCACCTGCACGCTCTCGGCGCCGGCGTCGGTCAGCTCCGCCACCAACTCCCCCGCGCCAGGCGCCTCCAGACCACGCCGGGACGTCAGCACCAGATGCCGGACACCCCGCTCACGGACCAAGTGCCCGGCCAGCGCCCGGCCCAACTCACCCGTACCACCCGTGACCAGCACCGAACCCTCGGGGTCCAGAACAGCACCCGCCGGGTCCGTACCGCCCGTGTCCGTGACCCGGGCCAGCCGTGCACCACGGAGTTCGCCGTCGCGGAGTACGAGTTCGGGCTCGCCGGAGACCGTGAGGGCACGCTCGACGTCGTCCTCGGCCGCGTCCGGAGCGATGTCCACCAGCCGGATCACCCGATCCGGGTACTCACCCCGCACCGACCGCAGCAGACCCCACAACGGCGCATGGTCCAGATCCCGGACACCAGCACCGGCATCCACCGCACCAGAGGTGACCCACACCAACTCGACCGGCTCCAGACGCGGTTCGGCCAACAGAGCCTGCACAGTCGACAACGCCCGGGCAGTCGCCCCGAAAGCCCCACCGTCAACGGCACCGGCCGTGGCATCCAGGACGATCCGTCCCGGAACACCGTCCTCATCAAGCAGCGCGAGCAGACCGTCCACGTCATCGAACGGCACAGCACCCAAGGCACGGGCCACCACACCCTCGGCGCCGACCACCCAGGTCTCGTCGGAGGAAGCCCCCGTCTCCAGCGCCCGTGGCGCCCGGAACTCGACCTGGTACAGATGCTCGACGGACTGTCCGGACCGGATCTGCTCAGGGGTGGCTTCCCGCAGCCGCAGGGCTTCCGCGCGTACGACGGGTCGCCCGGCCGGGTCGGTCACCGTCACGCTCATCGTGTGGGCCGCGTCGTCCAGGTCGATGGCCACCCGTATGTCGGACGAGCCCGTCGCGTACAGCTCCACGCCGCTCCACTCGAACGGCAGCAGGGCCGTTCCGGTGTCGGCGGTGTTCATGTCCTGGGCGCCGACGAGTGTGTGGAGGGCGGCGTCCAGGAGCGCGGGGTGGACACCGAAGCCATCAGCGGTCAGGTGCTCCGGCAGACGGACGATCCCGTACGCGGTGTTGCCCTTGCGCCACAGCTCCGTCAGACCCTGGAACGCAGGCCCGTAGACAAGCCCGCGCGCGGCGAAGTCGTCGTAGAAACCGTCCAGTTCGATGGGCTCGGCGCCCGGCACCGGCCACTGCGCCAACTCCGCGAACGCGTCAACGGAACCGGCGTCGCCCTCGCCGATGTCGGACAGTTCACCGGCCGCGTGCTGACGCCAGGTGTCCTCACCCGCGGCGGCATCCTCACCACTGCTGTAGATCGACACGGGCCTGCGCCCCGTGCTGTCCGGAGCACCGACCACCACCTGAAGACGGACACCCGCCCCCTCGGGCAGCGTCAACGGCTCCAGCAGCGTCAGCCCCTCCACCCGCTCCGCACCCACATGATGCGCGGCAGTCAGAGCCAGTTCGAGGAGCCCCGTACCGGGAACGAGGACCGTCCCGAACGCCGCGTGCTCAGCAAGCCACGGCTGCTCGGCCAGCGAGAGCCGGCCGGTGAACAGATGCCCCTCACCGTCCGCCAGACCGAGCGCCGCACCCAGCCACGGATGATCCGAAACCTCCAGACCGACCGCACGCACATCCCCCGACTGCTTCACCGACTCCAGCCAGAACCGCTCACGCTGGAACGCATAAGTCGGCAGCAGAACGGGTGCGGTGCTCGAACCACCAAGAGCCGCAGTCCAGTTGATGTCATGACCGTTGACATGCAGCAGACCAAGGTTGCGCCACAGCTGCTCCATGCCGCCGCGGTCGCGTGCGAGGGAGCCGACGACGATGCCGCCGTGTTCGGCGCTGCCGTCGGTCAGCGGCATGGACAGCACCGGGTGGGCGGAGATCTCCACGAACACCGTGTGACCGTCATCCAGAAGCCGTTCCAGGGCGCGGTCGAACCGCACCGGCTCCCGCAGATTCCGGCACCAGTAACCACCGTCCAGCTCCGGGCCCTCGACCACGTCGCTGGTCACGGTCGAGTAGAACGCGATGTCCGTCCGCCCCGCTGTCAGGCCGGTGAACTTCTCCGCCAGGCCCGGCAGCAGCGGATCCATCTGCGCGTTGTGCGACGCGTAATCCACCTTGATCTTCCGGGCATATATCTCCCTCTCCTGAAGATCAGAAACAATCCGGTCGATCGCGTCCGCCCGACCCGAAATGATCGTCGAGCCGGCCGTGTTCACCGCCGCCACCGACAGCGCCTCACCGAACGGCGCCAGGAACTCCTCCACCACCGCCAGCGGACGCTCGACCAGCGCCATCCCACCCTGCCCCGCGCACGCCAGCACCGCCTGGGAACGGGAGGCCACCACCAGCGCGCCCTGCTCCAGACTCAACGCACCCGAGACAACAGCCGCCACCACCTCACCCTGCGAATGACCCACCACAGCCGCCGGCTCCACACCCAGCGACCGCCACACAGCCGCCAGACCCACCCCCATCGCGAACAACGCCGGCTGCACCACATCCACCCGGTCCACCGGAGGCAGACCCTCGGACTCCTCACCCGCCAGCACCGCACGCACCGACCAGCCCGTCAACGGCCGCAACGCCGCATCACACGCCTCAACCACCCCCGCGAACACCTCACTCGACGCGAGGAGTTCACGCCCCATACCCGCCCACTGCGAACCCTGACCGGGGAAAACGAACACCGTCTTTCCGCGTCGCTCGGCGACCCCGGAGACGACGTTCCCCGCTTCGCGGCCCTCGGCCACGGCACGAAGTCCCTCGACCAGCTCCGCCATGTCGGCGGCCACCACACTCGCCCGCGACTCGAAATGCGTACGGTGCCGAGCAGCCGTCACCGCCACCTCCGTGAGCCCGGCCCCCGGATCGGTCTCCAGCCACGCGGCCCAGCGCCCCGCCTGCTCGCGGACCGCCGCATCATCCCGCCCGGACAGCACCACCGGCACCGGACCGTCAACGCCGAACGCCACTTCAGCGGTCTTCCGGACCGGCGGTTCCTCCAGGACGATGTGCGCGTTGGTGCCGGACAGACCGAACGAGGACACACCCGCGCGACGTGGGCGCGCGTCGTCCCGTTCCCACGCGCGGGCTTCCTGCAACAGAGCCAGTCCCGTGCCCGCCCACTCGATATGGGGAGTCGGCTCGTCGGCGTGCAGGGTCCTGGGCAGCACACCGTTCTGCAACGCCAGCACCATCTTGATCACACCCACCACACCCGCGGCAGCCTGCGCATGACCAATATTCGACTTCGACGACCCCAACCACACCGGACGGTCCACCACCCGCCCCGGACCGAACACCTCCGCCAGCGCACCCGCCTCGATCGGATCACCCAACGGCGTACCCGTCCCATGCGCCTCCACCGCGTCAATATCCGCCGACGTCAACCGCGCCGCCTCCAGCGCATCCCGGATCACCCGCTGCTGCGACGGACCATTCGGCGCCGTCAGCCCCTGACTACGACCGTCCTGATTCACCGCACTGCCACGAATCACCGCCAGGACCCGGTCACCGTCCCGCTCCGCCGCCGACAACCGCTTCAGCAGCAGCACACCCGCACCCTCAGCCCACCCCGCACCATCAGCACCAGCCGCAAACGACTTGCACCGCCCATCCGGAGCCATCCCCTTCAAACGCGAGAACTCCACGAAGAGGGAAGGGGCGCTCATGACGGTGACTCCGCCGGCGAGTGCGACATCGCACTCGCCCTGGCGCAGTGCGTTCGTCGCGAGGTGCAGAGCGACCAGCGACGACGAGCACGCCGTGTCCACCGTGACCGCCGGACCCTGAAGACCGAGCGTGTAGGAGACCCGACCCGAGACGACGCTTGATGCCTTTCCGGTGCTGACATAGCCGTCGAGGGAGTCCAGATCGAGGCCGAGGTCCCCGTAGTCGGAACTCATCGTGCCGAGATACACCCCGGTGTTGCTGCCGCTCAACGAGTCGGGCCGCACCCCCGCCCGCTCCAGCGCCTCCCACGCCGTCTCCAGCACCACCCGCTGCTGCGGATCCATCGACAGCGCCTCACGCGGACTGATCCCGAAGAACCCCGCGTCGAACCCCTCAACCCCCTCAACAAAACCACCCTCACGGGCATAACTCTTCCCCACCGCCTCAGGATCCGCGTCATACACCCCCAACCCCTCCCAACGCGACGGCAAACCACCCACCGCGTCACCACCAGCCACCAACAACTCCCAGAAACCCTCCGGCGAATCGATACCACCCGGCAACCGGCACGCCATCGACACCACAGCGATCGGCTCGTGCTGACGGGCCTCGCTCGCCTCGAGCTCCGCGGCACGCTTCTGAAGCGCGCGGATGGCGGGAAGCGCGGCTTCCATCCGGTCCTGGTTTGAAATCGACACCATTGAGCCTCTCTGGGCAGCCGCGGGGACAGCGTCCCGGGGAAGACGGATCGGGACCCCATCAGCCAATCGCCGGTCACTTGAGCGTCGGTCGCACTGGTCTGGGGTGCGGGGCGCCGCACGGGGAGCGGGCGCGTACGCCGCCGGTCCAACGGCGCGTACGGCCCTGGTACGACAGCGCGTACGGCCCCGGTACGGCAGCGGGTACGGGCGCGCTCCCTAAGCTGCGGCGAGGGACACCGCGCGGGTGTCCGCCACCTCGTCCAGCAGGGCGTAGCGCAGGGCTTCGAGCTGTGCCTGCCAGCCGGCGGTGATGGCGTTCTCGGCGACGCCGACGGTGTTCCAGTGCCGTTCGCCGTCACGGTACGAGACCAGGACGCGGGTGACGGCACTGCCGGCCTGGGTGCTGAGCACCCGCACGTGGTGGCCGGTCAGCAGGAGCCGGGTGAGCCGTGGGAAGAGCGGGTCGAGCAGCCGGTGCAGTGCGGTGTCGAGGGCGTCGAGCGGGCCCTCGCCCTCGGCGGTCGCGGTGTGCGGAGCCCCGTCGACGCGGGCGTGCACCGTCGCCTGGCAGCGGGCGGATTCGCCGGTGCCCTGGGCGACGGAGACCTGCCAGGTGTCGACGGTGAAGGGCGGCTCGGCCGGGGTGGTGGCCAGCTCTTCGCGCAGCAGCAGTTCGAAGGAGGCGTCGGCGCTCTCGAAGCTGTAGCCGCGGCTCTCCAGATGCTTGATACGCGCGGCGGCGCTGGCCACTTCGGCGGAGCCGGCGGCGACTTCGTGGCCGAGTTCGCGTGCCTTCAGCTCGACCGAGGAGCGTCCGCCCATGTCGGAGACGAGGGTGCGCATGGCGTTGCCCACCCGGGCCGGCTGGGTGTGCTGGTACAGGTCGGGGTCGACGCGCAGCGCGGAGGCGTGCAGGCCGGCCTTGTGGGTGAACGCCTGGGCGCCCACGTAGGGGGCGTCGGTGCCGGGGAGGACGCCGGTGATCTCGGTGATGGCGGTGGCGACCTCGGTGAAGTGGGCGAGTTGGTCGCCGCTGACGAGGGGCAGGCCGCGTTTGAGGACCAGGTTGGCGATGACGGTGAACAGGTCGGCGTTTCCGCAGCGTTCGCCGTAGCCGTGGGCTGTTCCCTGTACGTGGATCGCGCCGGCGTCGGTGGCGGCGAGGGTGTTGGCGACGGCGCAGCCGGAGTCGTTGTGACAGTGGATGCCGAGGGGCGCGCCCGTGGCGGTGCGGGTCTCGGTGACGATCCGGCGGATCTCGTCGGGCAGGTGGCCGCCGTTGGTGTCGCACAGGACCACGGCCTCGGCGCCGGCTTCGGCCGCGGCGCGGACCACTTCCAGGGCGTACGCGGAGTTGAGCCGGTAGCCGTCGAAGTAGTGCTCGGCGTCGAAGAAGACCCTCCGCCCGGCGAGCACCAGGTGGCGCACGGTGCTGCCGATCATGGCGAGGTTCTCGGCCAGGTTGGTGCGCAGCGCCCGTTCGATGTGTCCGGTGTGGCTCTTGCCGACGAGTGTGATCACCGGGGTCTCGGCGGTGAGCAGGGCACGCACCTGGGGGTCCTGACCGACCGTCACATCGGGGCGGCGGGTGGCGCCGAACGCCGCCAACTGGGCTTTCCGTAGGTTGAGTTCGGTGCGGGCCCGGTGGAAGAACTCGGTGTCCCGGGGGACCGCTCCCGGCCAGCCGCCCTCGATGAAACCGACTCCGATGGTGTCCAGCAGGCGTGCGACGGCGAGTTTGTCCTCGACGGTGAGCGTCATGCCCTCCTGCTGGCTGCCGTCCCGCAAGGTCGTGTCGTACAACTGGATCTCGTGTTCAGCCATCTCTCGCCCTCCCTCGTGGGCGTCGCCGCCCGAAGCTGATTCCTTCGACGGTCGGGCGGGCCGCCTGAGGGCCGCTTGAAAGCTGCTGGAAGGTGTCGGCTCCCGGGTGGGGCCGGGTGGGGCCGGCGGGGTTCAGTCACGGTCCTGCCGGGCCGGGAGCCTGGTGAATCGGCCCTGGTGGAAGACGAGGGGGTCGGGTCCGGCGGCGGCGCTGCCGAGGGCGGTCACCCGGCCGATGAAGAGGGTGTGGTCGCCCGCCCGGCGCTCGTCCTCCACCGCGCATTCGAAGTACGCCTCGGCGGCGGGGAGTACGGCGTTGCCGGTCTTGCCGGGGACGGCTCCGAGCCGGCGCATCGCCGCCGGTCCCTCGGGGCGGTCGCGCGCGCTGAACTCCTGGGCCAGGTCGCGTTGCGCCTCGGCGAGCACGTTCACCGCGAAGCCGCCGGCGTCGGAGACGCGGGCGCGCATCCGGCCGCCGGAGCGGACGGACACGAGCAGGAGCAGAGGGTCGAGGGAGACCGAGGTCAGGCTGTTCAGTGTCATCACGAGTGTGCTGTCGCCGCTGCCTTGGGTGAGCAGGGTGACACCGGTCGGGAAACGGCCCATGGCGGCACGGAAGGTGGCCACGTCGGGTCCGGCGAGCGTGGTGGCGGCGGTGGCGGTGGCGGTGGCGGTGACAGCACGGGGGACAGCGGCCGTGCCGGTCGCGGTGGGAGTCATGGCATGGGCTCCAATTCTGGTGACAGAAGCGGTGAGTTGCGAGGGAGCGGGGCCCCGGTGACGCGGAGCGACTGGGCCGGCCCGCGACGGTAAACGATCCGTGTGTTCGCCCCTCGGACGGGCCGCGCGGCGCTCGTGGGGCAGCCGCGCGTGTGAGGAGCCCGGCGGGGTGCCGGGCTCCTCGTACCTCTCTCACGGGCCCGGCGTCAGCCGAGGCCCGATGCCTCCAGGAACGCGTTCAGCTCCGCGTTGATCTCGTCCACCGACCGTTCGGCCACCGGCCGCGCGTCCGCCCCGATACCGGCCAGCGGCGCCGGGCCGTCGGCCCGTCCCCCGCCCTCGGCGGCCGGCTGCCGTGCCAGGTCCACCAGGCTCTGGAGCAGACCGCTGTGGTGCAGGCGGTCGGCGGAGAGCCGGGTGAGTGCCCAGCTGAGCCGGGACTCGGCGTCGTCGTCGGCGCCCGTGTCCCCCGCCTGTCCGGGTTCCCGTACGGGCTCCTCCACGGGGAGTTCCATCCGGTCCAGGACCAGTTGGGCGATGCGTACCGGCGCCGGGTAGTCGAAGGCCAGCGTCGCCGGCAGCGACAGGCCGGTCTCCAGCGCGAGCCGGCGGCGCAGCTCCACCGCCATGAGGGAGTCGAGCCCCAGCTCCTTGAGTACCTGATCGGGCGAGAGCGCGCCGGCCGAGTCGAGGCCCAGCACGGCCGCGACCTCGCGCAGCACCATCTCCGTCACCAGGTCCCGCTGCTCCGGGGCGGGTGTCGCGAGCAGCCGGTCCCGCAGACTGCCCGCGCTGTCGGCGGTCGCGGCTCCGGCGCGCCTGGTGGCGGCCCGGACGAGCCCGCGGAGCAGGGCGGGGACGGCCCGGTCCGCGTCCGCGTCCCGCTGGATCTGGCGCAGGTCGAGCCGGACGGGAACGAAGTTGTCCGCCGGCCGGGCCAGGACCGCGTCCAGCAGACGCAGCCCGTGGTCGAAGGGCAGAGGCGCTATGCCTTGCCGGCGCATGCGTGCCAGTTCGGCACCGCCGAGGTGGGAGGTCATGCCGACGCCGGCCTGCTGCCAGAGTCCCCAGGCCAGGCTGGTGACCGGACGGCCCTCGGCGCGACGGCGGACGGCGAAGGCGTCGAGCCAGGTGTTGGCGGCGGCGTAGATGCTCTGCCCGGCCGTGCCCAGGGTGCCCGCCGCCGAGGAGAAGACGACGAACGCCGCCAGGTCGAGATCGCGGGTCAGCTCCTCCAGTTGGAACGCGCCGTCCACCTTGGGTGTCATCGCCCGGTCGAGGCGCTCCGTGTCCTGCCCCAGGAGGACGCCGTCGTCCAGGACCCCCGCGAGGTGGAGGACCGCGGTCCACGGCCGGTTCTCCTCAGCAAGTGCGAGCACCTTCGCGAGATCATCTCGGCGACCGACATCGCACGTCACCACCCGGACCCACAGCGCGCCTTCTTCCCGTAGTTCTTCCATGAGCCGTTCGGCGCCGGGTGCCTCCACCCCGCGCCGGGAGGTGAGCACCAGATGGCGGACGCCGTGGTGGCGTACGAGGTGCAGGGCGACGGCCCGCCCGAGTTCGCCGGTCCCTCCGGTGAGCAGCACTGTCCCCTCGGGATCCAGTGGCCTGGCCGTACCGGCTGCGTCCGTCCGTTCCGTGGTGAGCCGGGCAGCGAGCACCTGGCCTTCGCGGACGGCGAGTTCGGGCTCTCCGGTGGCGGCGAGCGCGCGTGCCAGCAGCCGCGGGTCGATGCCGCCGGGGCCGGGCCCGAGGTCGATGAGTCGCAGGGAGCGCTCCGGGTGTTCGGCGCGCGCCGTGCGGAGCAGCCCGGTCAGCGGGGCGTTCGCCAGGCCGGCGAGCCGGTCGCCGTCGGTGGCCGCCGTGCTGTCCCGGGTGACCCAGACGATGTCCGCGGCGTCCAGGCGTTCGTCCGCCACCAGCGTTTGGAGCTGTACGAGGGCGGCTCCGGCCGCCTCGTGGGCCGCGCGAGGACTGTCGGCGGCGGCGCCGTCACCCGGTGCGGTCAGGTCGATGACGACGCGGCCGGGTCGGGTCGACGGGTCCGCGTCGAGCAGGGAGGCCAGGGCCTCCGTACCGGGCAGCGCCACCGCAGAGAGCAGCGCGGCCAGTTCGCCCGTACCGCCGAGGACCGCGTCCGCGCTCGCGCGGACCGTACCGGCGTCGGGCGGGTCCACGGGCTGGTAACGGAGTTGGTAGAGATCGTCGGTTCCGCGTGCGGCCCGGATCTGTTCGGCCCTGGCGCGCCGCAGGTGCAGCGCCCCGACGCGTACGACCGGGCGGCCCGTGGGGTCGGTGGCCCACACCGCGATCCGCCGGCCGTGGTCCTCCGCCTCGGTCACGTCGATACGGACGCGCAGTTCACCGCTGCCGACCGCGAGCAGTTCGACGTCGCTCCACTCGAACGGGAGCAGCGCGCCCCGCGGTCCGGCTGCGGGGTCGGCGTTCGGCGCGCCGCTCCTGGCGCTGTCCGTCGTGCCCTCCATGACGTGCAGGGCGGCGTCCAGCAGCGCGGGGTGGACGCCGTACTCCCCGCCGTTCTCCGGCGCCGGCAGACGTACGAGCCCGTAGGCGGTGTCGCCCTTGCGCCACAGTTCGGTCAGCCCCTGGAAGGCGGGGCCGTACGCGATGCCGCGCTCCTGGAAGCGGTCGAGGAACCCGTCGAGGTCGACCCGCTCGGCCCCGGCGACCGGCCACCGGGTCAGCTCCGCGAAGCCTTCGGCGTCGGAGGTGGCGCTCTCGGCCGCGTCGGTCAACAGGCCGGTGGCGTGGCAGGTCCAGGTGCCCGAGACGGCGCTCGGCCGGCTGTGGACCGTGAGGGTGCGGAGCCCGTTGTCGGAGGCGCCGACCAAGACCTGGAGCCGTACGTCCTCCTCCAGCACGAGCGGCTCGGCGAGGGTCAGTTCCGCGACACCCGCGGCCCCGACCTGCTGTGCGGCGGCCGTTGCCAGTTCGAGCAGGCCGGTGCCCGGAACGAGGACCGTCCCGAAGACCGCGTGGTCCTTCAGCCACGGTTGCTCGGCGAGCGAGAGCCGGCCGGTGAGCAGATGGCCCTCGCCGTCGGCGAGCGCGGTCGCCGCGCCCAGCCACGGGTGGGCGGAGACCTCCAGGCCCAGCGCGCCGGCGTCCCCGGACGACCTCGGCACCTCCAGCCAGTAACGCTCGCGCTGGAAGGCGTACGCGGGCAGCGGCAGGACATCTCCGTGACCCAGTACGCGCGTCCAGTCCAGCGCCTGGCCCTGGACGTGCAACAGGCCGAGATTGCGTAGCAGTTGATCCATGCCGCCACGGTCGCGTGCGAGGGAGCCGACGACGATGCCGCCGTGTTCGGCGCTGCCGTCGGTCAGCGGCATGGACAGCACCGGATGCGCCGAAATCTCCACGAACACCGTGTGACCGTCACCCAGAAGCCGCTCCAGAGCGCGGTCGAACCGCACCGGCTCCCGCAGATTCCGGCACCAGTAACCACCGTCGAGGTCTCCCCCGGCGGCCGTCTCGCCGGTCACCGTCGAGTAGAACGGGACCTCCGGCCTGACCGCCGTCAGCCCGGTGAACTTCTCCGCCAGGCCCGGCAGCAGCGGATCCATCTGCGCGTTGTGCGACGCGTAATCCACCTTGATCTTCCGGGCGTATATCTCCCTCTCCTGAAGATCAGAAACAATCCGGTCGATCGCGTCCGCCCGACCCGAAATGATCGTCGAACCCGCCGTGTTCACCGCCGCCACCGACAACGCCTCACCGAACGGCGCCAGGAACCCCTCCACCACCGCCAGCGGACGCTCGACCAACGCCATCCCACCCAGACCCGCACACGCCAGCACCGCCTGGGAACGCGACGCCACCACCAGAGCACCCTGCTCCAGACTCAACGCACCCGAGACAACAGCCGCCACCACCTCACCCTGCGAATGACCCACCACAGCCGCCGGCTCCACACCCAGCGACCGCCACACAGCCGCCAGACCCACCCCCATCGCGAACAACGCCGGCTGCACCACATCCACCCGGTCCACCGGAGGCAGACCCTCGGACTCCTCACCCGCCAGCACCGCACGCACCGACCAGCCCGTCAACGGCCGCAACGCCGCATCACACGCCTCAACCACCCCCGCGAACACCTCACTCGACGCAAGCAGCTCACGCCCCATACCCGCCCACTGCGAACCCTGACCGGGGAAAACGAACACCGTCTTTCCGCGTCGCTCGGCGACCCCGGAGACGACGTTCCCCGCTTCGCGGCCCTCGGCCACGGCACGAAGTCCCTCGACCAGCTCCGCCATGTCGGCGGCCACCACACTCGCCCGCGACTCGAAATGCGTACGGTGCCGAGCAGCCGTCACCGCCACATCCGCAAGCGACACCTCCGCACGAGCCGCCAACCACGAAGCCCAACGCCCCGCCTGCTCCCGAACCGCACCCTCATCCCGCCCCGACAACACCACCGGCACCGGCACCGGACCCTCCACACCAGCCGCCACCTCAACGGCCACCTCCCGAACCGGCGACTCCTCCAACACCACATGCGCGTTGGTCCCCGACAACCCGAACGACGACACACCCGCACGACGCGGACGCACCCCATCCCGCTCCCACGCGCTCAGCTCATCGACCACGGTGACCGGGAGTCCGTCCCAGTCGATGTTGGGGTTGCGGGGCGACGAGCGGAGTGTCGGCGGCAGGGCGTCGTGCTGGAAGGCGGCGAGCATCTTGCAGACGCCCGCGATGCCGGCGGCGGACTCCAGGTGGCCGATGACGGTCTTGGCGGTGCCGAGACGGAGCGCGTCCTCCGGGTCGCGGCCCTCCCCGTACACGGCGGCGAGCGCCTGGACCTCGATGGGGTCTCCGAGCGGGGTTCCGGTGCCGTGGCACTCGACGTAGTCGATGTCCGTGGGCGACAGGCCCGCGGAGCTGAGCGCGGCGCGGATGACCTTCTGCTGGGAGGTGCCGTTGGGGGCGGTGATTCCGCTGCTCGCTCCGTCGTGGTTGACGGCGCTGGCCCGGATCACGCCGAGGATCTCGCGGTCGCCCGCCAGCGCCTCGGAGAGCCGCATCACCACGACGACGCCGACGCCTTCGCCGCGCCCGTACCCGTCCGCCTCGGCGGAGAAGGTCTTGCTGCGGCCGTCCGGTGCCAGCGCGTGCGAGCGGCTGAGCGCCACGAACGCGCCCGGGTCGGCGAGGACCTGCACGCCTCCGGCCAGTGCGATGTCGCACTCGCCGTTGCGTATGGCCTCGCAGGCGAGGTGCAGCGCGACGAGGGAGGAGGAGCAGGCGGTGTCGACGGAGAGCGCGGGGCCCTGGAGCCCCAGGTGGTATGAGAGCCGGCCCGCGTTGAAGCTCGGCAGTGAGCCGGTGAGGGTGTACGTGTCGTGGGTGCCGCCGCCCCGGTGCGCCCCGTACTCACCGACGCCCGCCCCGACGAAGACGCCGGTACGGGTGTCCCTGAGGTCGCCCGGCCGGATGCCGGCGTTCTCCAGCGAGTGCCAGGCGGTCTCCAGGAGCAACCGGTGCTGCGGGTCCATGGGTTCGGCCTCGCGTGGCGAGACTCCGAAGAACGCCGCGTCGAACGAGGTCACGTCGTCCAGGAAGGAGGCGTGGCGGACGTAGGTCATGCCCTCGGAGTCGGGGGCCGGGTCGTAGTACGCGTCGGCGTCGAAGCGGTCGGCGGGGATCTCCCGGACGGTGTCACGGCCTTCCGCGAGGACGTGCCACAGGCTTTCGAGGTCGTCGGCGTCGCCGGGCATGCGCAGGCCGACGCCGACGATGGCCAGCGGCTCGTCGTGGCGGCGCCCGCCGGTCACGGCGCCCGTGCCCCGCGCGGGGCCCTCGGACTCGAACGGCTCGGATGCCGATGTCTCGGACGCGGGCATGAGGTCGTCCAGCAGCCAGCGGGCCGCGGCGGCGAGGGTCGGGTGGTCGTAGATGAGGGTCTTGGGGGTGGCGACCCCGGTGCGCTGTTGTACGCGTCCGCTCAGCTGGATCGCCATCATCGAGTCGAACCCGAGGTCCTTGAAGCCGCGTTCGGCGCTGAGGGACGCCGGGTCCCGGACTCCCAGTACGGCTGCGGCCTCGACGGCGAGCAGGGACCGCAGATGGGCCTCTCGGTCGCCTTCCGCGATGTCGATGAGTGCGGCGCGCAGCGGATTCCCGCCGCCCGCGCGCGCGTCGGCGCCCGTCCGCGCGTCCGGCGCGCTCCCGGCGTCCTCGAACGCCGCGCGGGCCTCGGGGATGTCCTGGAGGAAGGGACGGGTCCGTGTCCCGTTGTAGGCGGAGACCGCCCGCGGCCAGTCGATACGGGCGAGGACCCGGCTCGCCGTACCGGTGCCGGTGCCGGGTGCGAGGGCCGTGTCGAGTGCGGCGAGCGCGACATCGGGGGCCATGGGTACGAGGCCGATGCGCCGGAGTTGGCTCTCCGCCGCCCCGTGGGTCATGCCGCCGTCCGCCCAGGGGCCCCAGGCGATGCTGACGGCGGGCAGCCCCTCGGCCCTGCGCAGCTCGGCGAGCGCGTCCAGGGCGGCGTTGGCCATGGCGTAGTTGGCCTGGCCGATGTTGCCGAGGGTGCCGATGACCGACGAGTAGAGGACGAACGCGTCGAGTTCCCGGTCCTTGGTGAGTTCGTGCAGGTGAGTCGCCGCCTGGAGCTTGGGCGCGGCGGTGGTGGCGAGCGCTTCCGGGTCGAGCCGGTCCAGGAGACGGTCGTCCAGGCTTCCGGCGGCGTGGAAGACGGCGCGCAGCGGTGCGGCGTCACGGTCGATGTCGGCGAAGAGCCGTTCCAGCTCCGCGCGGTTGGTGATGTCGCAGGACGCGAGGGTGACGCGGGCGCCGGCCGCTTCGGTGCGGGCGGCGAGCGCGGCGGCGCCCTCGGCGGCGGGGCCGCGTCGGGAGGCCAGCACCACGTGTTCGGCGCCGCGCTCGGCGAGGTGGACCGCCAGGTGGCCGGCGAGGGCGCCGCTGCCCCCGGTGACGAGGACTGTGCCGCGTGCCCGCCAGGGCTGGTACGGCGCGGGGGCGGCCCGGCGGAGGCGGCGGACGAGACGGCCGGCCGGGCGCAGCGCCACGTACTCCTCACCGGTCGGGGGCTGCTCGGCGAGGGTGGTGAGGAGGTGCCGGGCGGTTGCCGTGTCGAGCGGACCGGGTGCGGTGTGTTCCTCGTCCGCCGTGGCCGTTGCCGTCGCCGCGGGGAGGTCCACCAGCCCGCCCCAGCGTTCGGTGTGTTCGAGGGCGATGACGTGGCCGAGTCCCCACGCGAGGGCCCCTGCGGGTCGCGGGGCGGTGTCGGTCTCACCGGTACGTACCGCGCCCCTGGTGAGGATCCGCAGGGGGGCGCGTACGCCGGCGTCCCCCAGGGCCTGGGTCAGTGCGAGCGTCAGTGCCGCGCCGGAGGTGACGGCCGGCCGGTCGGGGTGCGGGTCCTCGTCGAGGGGGGTGAGGGCGAGTACGGCGCGCGGGGTCCGGGTTCCCGGGGTGGCGGTGAGGGCGGTGAGCGCGGCGGCGTATCCGGCGCGGTCGTCGGCGGCGGGCAGGGTGTGCACCGTGCCGCCCGCTGCCGCGAGCGCGTCGGCGACGGCGTTCGCGAGAGGGGTCCCGGTGGGGCCGGCGGGGGTCGCGAGGATCCAGTGGCCGGTGAGGTCGGGGGCCACGCCGGAGGGGGCCCCGGGTTGCCAGGTCTCCTCGTAGTGGCAGTCGGCGAGGGCGTCCGCGCGCTCCTGCCTGCCGCGCCAGGCGGCGAGGTGCGGGAGCAGTGTCGCGACGGCGGATGTGTCCGGGGTGCCGAGCAGTTGGCAGATCCGCTCGATCTCGCCGCTGTCGACGGCCTGCCACAGGGAGTCGTCGGCCAGGGCCCGTTCGGCCGGGCCGGTGTCTGTCCGGGTGGGCGGCTCGATCCAGTGGTG
Source organism: Streptomyces sp. NPDC057137 (assembly GCF_042670825.1). Taxonomy (NCBI): domain Bacteria; kingdom Bacillati; phylum Actinomycetota; class Actinomycetes; order Kitasatosporales; family Streptomycetaceae; genus Streptomyces; species Streptomyces sp. NPDC057137. The sequence goes on from NZ_JBHUUW010000020.1 coordinate 83,240, forward strand.
GCGGCGCTGGAAGGCGTAGCCGGGGAGGTCGGTGGGGGTGGCGCCGGTGCCCGCGAAGACCTGTTCCCAGTCGAGGGGCTGGCCGGACACGTGGAGTTCGGCGAGGGCCCGGAGCAGGTCGCGTACCTCGTCCGGCTGCTTTCCCGCTCGCTGGGAGGGGACGAAGCCCACTTCGCGCTCCGTGCAGGCGACGCCCATGGCGGAGAGTACGGCCGCGGGCCCGCACTCCAGGTGGCGTTCGATGCCCGCCGCTTCGAGGGCGGCCACCGCGTCGGCGAAGCGGACGGCCGCGCGTACCTGCCGTACCCAGTACGCGGGGGTCGTGAGGTCGAGATCCGGGTCGGGCTCGTGGGCGGTCTCGGGGTCGGCCCGCTCGTCCTGGCCGGACCAGGTGCCGGTGACCGTGGAGAGCAGGGGGACGACGGGCGCGCGGAAGGTGCACCCCTCGGCGACCCGGCGGTACTCCGCCAGCATGGAGTCCATGTGCGGGCTGTGGAAGGCGTGCGACACCTCCAGCCGCCGGGTGCGCCGCCCCTGTCCGGCGAAGTGTTCGACCACCCGGGTCACGGCGGTCTCGTCGCCGCTGATCACGGTCTGCCGGGGGCTGTTGAGCGCGGCGATCGACACCCGCTCTCCACCGCCCGCCAGCGCGTCCAGGACTTCGGTCTCCCCGGCTTCCAGGGAGGCCATGGCTCCGCCGCGTTCGCAGCCCTGCATGAGCCTGCCCCGGGCGGCGACGAGGCGTGCCGCGTCCGCCAGGTCGAGCACGCCCGCGACGTGCGCGGCGCTCAGCTCTCCGACGGAGTGCCCGGCGACGGCCTGCGGACGGACGCCCCAGCTCTCCCAGAGGCGGTACAGCGCGACCTCGAACGCGAAGAGCGCCGGTTGCGTGAACTCCGTCTCGTGCAGGAGCCGCGCGTCCTCGCTCTCCGCGGGGGCGAACACGATCTCCGGCAGTGGGCGCGCCAGATGCGGTTCCAGGGCCCGGCACACCGCGTCGAAGGCGTCCCGGTAGCCGGGGAACGCCGCGTACAACTCCCGTCCCATACCCGCGCGTTGGCTGCCCTGCCCGGTGAAGAGCACCGAGGTGCCGCCCTCCCAGCTGCCCGTCTCCTCGTCGCTCTCGTCCTCGACGGCGCCGGGGTGGGGGCGGCCCTGGGCCAGTGCGGTGAGCGCCTCCGCAGCCTCCTCGGCGGTGCCGGCCACGGCCACGGCGCGGTGCTCCAGATGGGAGCGGGTCACGGTGGAGCTGTAGGCGATGTCGCGCAGTTCGGCGTCGGGGGCGCCGGCCACCCGGTCGGCGAGCCGGCCCGCGTTCTCCGCGAGGGCCTCGCGGGACCGGCCGGACACGGCCAGCAGGAGCGGCGCCGTGAGCGGCGGCTGCCCGGGGCGGCCGGCGACGGCCGCCAGGTCGATGTCGAAGCCGTCGTGCCACAGCTCCGCCGCCAGGGCCTCGATGCCCCGGCGTGCCGGGGTGTCGCGGCGGCCGAGGGTCAGGACGGCGGCGTCCGTCCGGTCCCGATCCCGGAGCGCACTGAGGATCCGTTCGAGGGAGTGCCGGGCGACCGGGTGCGGGGCGATCTCGACGATACGCAGCGGACGTCCGGGGTGTGCGGCGGCCAGCGCGTCGACGGTCTCCCGCACCAGCATGGGTTCGCTCATGTTGCGGGCCCAGTAGGCGGCGTCGAGGCCGGCGGCGTCGAGGCGGGTGCCCGTGACGGTGGACCAGAACGGGGTCGTGCCGGTGCCGGTGCGCACGGCGCCCAGGCGGCGTCCGAGTTCGGGGGCGAGCGCGGCGAGTTCGCGGCTGTGCGCGGCGTAGTCGATGTTGACGCGGGCCGAACCCGTACCGCGAGCCGAAGCCGTACCGCCTGCCGAACCGGTGCCGTCCGCCGAGCCGTCGCCGCGCGCGGCGAGTTCCCGCTCGACCGCGGCGATCGCGTCCAGGGGCCCGGACAGGCACACCTGGCCGGGCGCGAGGTGCCCGGCGACGGAGAGGGCGTGGCCGCCGTCGGCGATCAGGCGCACCGCCTCGTCAGGGGTGAGGTCGCAGACGATCAGCCCGCCGTGCCCGGAGACCCGCTCGGCGATCAGGGCCGACCAGACACCGATGAGCCGGGCGCCTTCCGCCAGGGGCAGCGCGCCCGCCGCGACGGCCGCGGCGACCTCGCCGATGCTCTGTCCGAGGACCGCGTCGGGCCGGACGCCCCACGCGTCGAGCGTGCGGGCCAGCGCCACCTGGACGGAGAACAGCACGGGCTGCACGACATCGGTGCGGTCCAGCCGTGAGTGCCGCTCACCGGCCAGGAGTTCGTCCGTGACCGACCAGCCCAGTACGGGTCGGAGCGCCCGGTCGCAGTCGGCCAGCGCGGTGCGGAAGGCGGGCTCCGCCAGCAGGTCGCGGCCCATGCCCAGCCACTGGGAGCCGTGGCCGGAGAAGAACAGGGCGAGCGCGGGGCGCTCCCCGGCGGTCCTCCCGCTGCCCGGGTCCCGGTCCCGGTCCGGGTCCCGGTCCGGTTCGGGGAGGTGGCCGCGCCGGCCGGGGGCCTCCTCCAGCGCGACGTGCGCGTTGGAGCCGCCGAACCCGAAGCCGCTGACGCCGGCGCGCCGGACACCGTCGCCCGGCCAGGGCCGCGCCTCGGTGACGACGCGGAGCTTGGCGGCCTCGAAGTCGATGCGGGGGTTGGGCGCGTCGAAGTGCAGGTTGGCGGGGAGCGCGCCGTGGTGCAGCGCGAGCGCCGTCTTCATCATCCCGGTGACGCCCGCGGCGGGCTCCAGGTGGCCGAAGTTGGTCTTGGCGGAGCCCAGCAGCAGCGGCTCGTCGCGGCCGGGGCCGAAGACCTCGCCGAGCGCCGTGGCCTCGATCGGGTCGCCCAGCGGGGTGCCCGTTCCGTGCGCCTCCACGTACGCGACCTCGCGCGGGCTGATGCCCGCGTCCTGCCAGGCGTCGCGCAACACCTCGGCCTGGGCCCGGGGGTTGGGCGCCGTCAGGCCGTTGGAGGCACCGTCGTTGTTGATGGCGGTGCCCCGGATCACGGCGTAGACCCGCTCGCCGGCGGCGAGGGCGTCGGAGAGGCGGCGCAGTACGAGGACGCCGCAGCCCTCGGCGCGCACGTAGCCGTTGGCGTCCGCGTCGAAGGCGCGGCACTGTCCCTCCGGGTTGAGCCCGCCGAACTTGGTCATGGCGACGGTGGTGTTGGGGTGCAGCATGACGTTGACGCCGCCCGCGAGGGCGAGGTCGGACTCGCCGGCGCGCAGGCTGCGTACGGCGAGGTGGGTGGCGGTCAGGGAGGAGCTGCAGGCGGTGGCCACCACGAGCGCGGGGCCCCGCAGCCCGAGGGCGTAGGCGATGCGGGCGGCGACGATGGAGTTGTCCCAGCCGACCGCCGAGTGAGTCTCGATGCTGTGCGCGTCGGCGCCGGTGGCGAGGTGGTACTCCTGTGCCATCGTGCCGAGGAACACGCCCGTGCGCGTTCCCTCCAGCCCGCCGGGGGCGATGCGGGCGTCCTCCAGCGAGGCCCAGGCGGTTTCGAGTGCCAGGCGCTGCTGGGGGTCCATGTTCCTGGCCTCCGCGGGGGAGATCCGGAACAGTTCGGCGTCGAACTCGCCGATGGCGTCGAGGAATCCGCCCCAGCGCGTGGTCGTCTTGCCGGGTGCGCCCGGGTCCGGGTCGAGCCATTCGTCGGCGTTCCACCGGTCCCCCGGCACCTCGCGGACGGCGTCGACGCCGTCGAGGAGGCTCTGCCAGAGGGCGTCCGGGGTTTCGATGCCGCCGGGGAGGCGGCAGCCGATGCCGACGATGGCGATCGGGTCGCCGCCCGTGACCGGGTGCGGCCGGTCCCCGCGCGCGGTCCCCGGCGCGGCACCGGTCCCGGTGAGATGGGCCGCCAGGCCGGCGATGGTCGGGTGGTCCCACACGACGGTGCCGGGGATGTCCCGGCCCAGCCGCATGGCGAGCCTCCCGACCAGTTCGGCGGCGCGCACGGACGGCAGGCCCTGCTCGCCGAGCGGCCGGTCGACGCGTACGGATCCGACGGGCACGTCCAGCATCCCGGCGACGTACTCACGCAGGAACGCCGTGATGTCCGCGGAGATGGCCGAAGGGGCCGAAGAGGAGGACTCGTTGCTGCTCTTGGGGTAGCCCATCTGCGTTTCCTCGATGCTCGATGCTCGTGGGTGCTCGTCGGACCGGGCCGTCCCGGCGGGGTGCGCGGCGGGGGTAACGCGGCGGATCAGGGTCGTGCGGTCCCGGGGGTGTCGCCGGCGGCGGGGGCGCCCGGTTCGGGTGTCATCGGCCCGGCACCGCCGTACCGCTGTCGTACGTCGCCGGGGAGCGCGCGGGCGGCGGCGATCCGGCCGTAGACCTCGGCCGCCTCGGTGGGGGTGCGCTCCATGGTCGAGCGGTCCACCGCGTAGAGCCCGAAGCGGGGGCCGTAGCCGCCCAGCCACTCGAAGTTGTCCATGAGGCTCCAGTGGTAGTAGCCCCGGACGTCGCCGCCCTCGCCCCGGACCTTCTCGATCTGTTCCAGGGCCCGCACCGTGAACTCGGCGCGCCGCTTGCCCGAGTCGGAGGCGATGCCGGACTCCGTGACGGTGAGGGGCAGGCCCTTGTACCGCTTGGCGTAGTCCGTGAGGACGGGGTAGAGACCCGTGGGGTCGGACTCGTAGTTCATGTCCGGGACGAAGTACGTCTCGTCGCGTGGCGGCAGGCACGGCGCGGTGCCGCACACGTCGGCGTCGGCGACGGGGAAGGTGTTCGGGGACGGTTCGGCCCCCGGCTCGGAGACACCGATCCGCTCGTAGAGCTGGATGCCCAGGAAGTCGAGGGTGCCACGCCACTCGGGGTGCTTCTCGTCCAGGGTGCCGTCGAGGTCGGTGTCGAAGCCGCCCCTCCAGAGGGAGTCCGTGACGTTCCACTCGAAGTAGCGCCGCATGCGGCCGGCGGCGTCGATGTCCCGCCGTTCGTCGCTGACGCGGCCGTCCCGTACGGGGACGTACTGCTTGGCGCTCATGCTGAGGCCGATGGAGGCGGGCTCTCCGGTGCCGCTGTCGACGGTGTCGGCGGACGCGATCGCCCGGTACATCCGGGCGTGCGCGTCGATGAGATTGCGCAGCGCCGCCCGGTAGGGGCCCGCGAAGCCGCCGACGAGGTTGGCCTTGCCGGGCGGGCCGGCGCCGAAGGCGTGGGCGAAGTGCAGGTAGACCATGGGCTCGTTGATGGTGACCCACTCGTCGACCCGGTCGCCGAAGCGCTCCGCGAGGAGCCCGGCGAACTCCGCCATCTCCTCGGCGACCCTGGGGCCGCCCTCGGGGTGGTCGAGGCCGCACAGGTTGGTGTCGGAGGGGCCGGCGGCACACGTGGTGTCGCCCGGGTCGTCCACCCAGACGGGGTTCGAGAAGTGGTGGACGGTGATCATCGGGCGGATGCCGCGGGCGAGCAGCGCGTCGATGAAGTCGCCGTAGTGCTTGAGCGCCTTCTCGTCGATGTGGTCGCGTCGTGGTTCGACGCGGGCCCACTCGACGCCGAAGCGGTACGCGTCGAGGTTCATGGACTCGATGAGGTCGATGTCCTCGACGGCCCGGGTGTAGCCGCCGACGGCGTCGCCGACGAACGGGCTCCGGCCCAGGCCCTCGGGCGCCGGGGCGGTCCACTTGTACCAGTCGGTGTGCTCGTTGCGGTCCTCGATCTGGGTGGCCGAACTGGCGGCGCCGAAGCGGAAACCGCCCTGGCCGGCGGGGCCGGACAGCGGGCCCGGAGCGGCGAACGCGACGGCGGGCTTCTTTCCGTACGGTCCGGCTCCCGCGTCCACGGCGTTGGCGAAGGGCGTCAGCAGCACGGCGACGGCGACGAACACTCCCGTCCTGAACAGGCTCTTCCTGGCGAGTATCTTCATGGTGACTTTCCTGGTGCGCGATCGGTTCGATCCGGCCGGTTGAGTGGGAGGGACGCGTCGGGAGCGGCGATTCACCAGGCGACGGGCAAGTGGTGCGCCCCGTGGATCACCATGTCGTCCCGCAGCGGCACCTCGTCCGGCGCGACGGCCAGCCGCAGGCCGGGGAAGCGCCGCAGCAGCGCGGTGTACGCGATCCGCATCTCCAGGCGGGCCAGTTGGCTGCCGAGGCACTGGTGGGGCCCGTGGCCGAAGGCGACGTGACCGGTGGCTGTCCTGCGCAGGTCGAAGCGGTCGGCGTCGGCGCCGAACCGGGCGGGGTCCCGGTTGGCCGCCGCCAGCGACAGGACCACGCATTCGCCCTCCTTGACCTGCCGGCCGAGGACGTCGGTGTCGCGCGTGGCGGCGCGCATGCCGCCGGAGCGGAAGAGCGGGAGGTAACGGAGCAGTTCCTCCACCGCGTTGTCGCCCAGGCTGTCGTCCGCGCGGAGGAGGGCGAGCTGGTCGGGGTGGGTGAGCAGGGTGAAGGCGCCGAGGCCGATCATGTTGGCGGTGGTCTCGTAGCCGGCGACGAGCAGCAGCAGGGAGACCGCGGCGAGTTCCTGGTCGGTCAGCTCGTCGCGCGCGATGAGGCCGCTGATCAGATCGTCGCCCGGTTCGGCCCGCTTGCGGGTGACCAGCTCGGCGACGTACTCCAGGATCGCGAGATAGGCGTTGCGCGACTCCTCCGCGTCCGAGCCGAGGTGGAAGAACCGCTGGATCGCGCCCTTGAAGCGGTCCACCTCCGCCAGTGGCACACCGAGCAGTTCACAGATGACGAGCGCCGGGATCGGCTGCGCGTACTGCGCCACCAGGTCGGCCTCCCGCGCGCCGTCCCGCTCCATGGCGTCGAGGCAGGACTCGGCGATCTCCTCAATGCGCGGGGTGAGCAGGCCGATGCGCCGCTTGGTGAACTGGCCCGCCACCAGGCGCCGGTAGCGGCTGTGCTCCGGGGCGTCCATGCCGATGAAGAAGCCGGGCTCCGCGGGCCGGATCGGCTCCTTCCCGAAGGGATGGTCGTACGGGGCGTGGTGGTGCAGCTCCTGGCGGGCGCTGAACTCGGGGTCGGCCAGCAGCGACCGCACCTCCGGGTAGCTGGTGATCAGCCAGCCCTGGTGCCCGTCGGGGAAGTCCATCCGCGCGACGGGGCACTTCTCCCGCAGCTCGGCGAATTCGGCGGGAGGATCGAAGGCGGAGGTGCGCTCGGTGGGCAGTCTGACCGGACCGGGGGGGATGTCTGACACGTCTCTTTCTCCAACTCGGCGGAAGGCTCGCTGTGCCCACCGGCGGGGCGTGGCTGCGCCGCTCACCGGTGACCACGACGACGTTTCCGCATCGCCCTTGACGCGGACTGGAGCCTGCGTACAGGGCGGCGGGCCGGCCGGTCGCGCACGAGGGAGCCGCCCCGGGGAGTCACCCTGGGGACCCGCCCCGACTGACGTCCTCGCCCGTCCGGACGGCCCGGTCAGGAGCCTCCCCCCGTCCGGACGGCCCCGGTCATGACGATCCCCGGTCATGACGGAGCAGCCCTCGCCCCCGGTGGGTGCCGGGGGCGAGGGCTGCTCGGCGGTGCGGGTGTGCCGGTCAGTCCTTGGCGGCCAGCCGCTTCTCGACGGTGTCGGCGGCCAGGGTCGGCCCGTCGACCGCGCGCATGCTGTCGCGCATGGCGCTCACGCGCTCGGTCACGCTCCGGTCGGCGGCGACGGCGTCCACCGCGGCGCGCAGCGTCGCCACGTCGGTGTCCTCGCGCGGCAGGTGACGGCCGAGGCCCAGCTCCTCGACGCGCAGGGCGTTGGCCCGCTGCTCGTTCATCTGCGGCACGGCCACCATCGGCACGCCGTGGTACAGCGACTCCATGGTGCTGTTCATGCCCGCGTGGGTGAGGAAGACCCGGGCGTGCCGCAGGACGTCCAGCTGGGGCACGTGCCGCGCCACCTCGAAGTTGGCCGGAACTTCTCCCAGTTCGGCGGGGTCGATGTGGTCGCCGACGGCCATGACGACGTCCCACTCCGAGTCGGCGAACGCCTTGATGGCGAGGGAGAAGAACTCCGGCCAGCCGGTGGCGGCCGTGCCCAGGGAGATCAGCAGCACGGGCCGGTCGGACTTCGGCTGCCACGAGCCCTGGAAGGCGGAACGGTCACTGATGCTGGGGCCCGCGAAGACGAAGCGCTCGTCGAAGGAGTCGCCCTCGTAGTGGAATTCGCGCGGGAGGAAGACGATCCCCAGCTCCGCCACGTCGGTCACGAAGGCGCCCATGTCGGCGGGGAGGCCGAAGGTGGGGAGCAGACCGACGAGCCGTTCCACCATTTCCAGGATCTTGGGGTCGTCCGGCGCCGACCACGGGAACTTCTGCGCGATGTTGAAGGTCTCGCTCACGCCGTACGACGGGAAGAGCCGCACCACGGGGATCTGGTGCTCCGACGCGTAGAAGCGGGCGCCCCAGGCCATGAAGTCGTGGACGATGACATCCGGGCGGTCGTCGCCGTAGTACTGGCTGACCTGCTTGTGCAGGGCGATGGCCTCGTCGAGGCAGCGCACGCCCTCGCCGGCCATCATCTCCTCGTTGAACGGGCTGTGGTAGAACTCGCCGAAGGGCGACTCGTAGACGATGGGCGTGGCGCCCACCGCCTTGATCGCGGGTACGAAGTACTCCGTCGAGGTACAGGTGACCCGGTGGCCCCGCTTCACCAGCTCCTCCACGACACCGAGAGTCGGGTTGACGTGGCCTACGGCCGGGAAGTTGAAGAACGCGATGTGAGCCATATTTCTCCTTATGTCGTGCTGTCAGGAATAACTGTGGAATCCCCGGCCGGACTTCTGTCCGCGGTGACCGGATTCCACCATCCGGGAGAGGAGGCGCGGGGGCGCGTACGCCGGATCCCCGCTCTCCTCGTACAGGCCCGTCGCGACGGCCCTGAGGGTGTCGAGACCGACCAGATCGGCCAGGCGGAGCGGTCCCATGGGATGTCCGCACCCCAGGGTCATGCCCGTGTCGATGTCGGCGGCGGTGGCATGGCCTGATTCGGCCATCCGGACGGCGGCGAGCAGATACGGGACGAGCAGGGCGTTGACCACGAACCCGGCGCGGTCCGCGGAGTGGATGGCCTCCTTGCCGAGCGCGCCCGTCACGAAGCTCTCGATCCGCCGCACGGTCTCCGCACCGGTCAGCGGCGTCCCGGTGATCTCCACGAGGGGCATGGCCGGCACCGGGTTGAAGAAGTGCGTGCCGATGACCCGCTCCGGATGCGCGGTGGCCTCGGCGAGGCGGGTCACGGGCAGTGAGGACGTGTTGGTCGCGAAGATCACGTCCCGGTCCGGGAGGAGCGCGTCGAGCTGCCGGAACAGCTTGGCCTTGGTCGGCTCGTCCTCGGTGACCGACTCGAAGACCAGCTGGCGGTCGGCGAGTTCGCCCAGCTCCGTGCCGAACGTGACCCGTGCCAGTGTCGCGGCGCCCTCGTCGGCGCCGAGCCTGCCCTTGGCGACGGCGCTGTTCACGGACCGTTCCAGCCGGGCCCGTGCGGCGTCCAGGGAGCGGTCCGTGGTGACGACGACGCGGACGTCGCAGCCCGCGCGGGCGCACACCTCCGCGATGCCGGACCCCATCAGGCCGCCGCCCGCCACCCCGACCCGGGTGAGGTCCCGGGTGGCGCTCACCGGCTCTCTCCCGCGTACCAGCGCAGCAGGGCCGTGCCGACGGCCATGCCGCCGCCGAAGCCGGAGAGCACCACCAGGTCGCCGTCGGCGAGTTCACCCGCGCGGTGGGCGTGGTCCAGCGTGACGGGGATGGAGGCCGCGCCCGAATTCCCGTACCGCTCCAGGGTGGTGTGGAGGGTGGCTCCCTCCAGGCCGGCGGCGGTGGCGAGTTGCCCCAGCAGCGCGCCGTTGGCCTGGTGCGGCACGAGGTGCCGTACGTCCTCCCGGTCCACCCCGCAGGCGCCCAGGACCTCCTTGATCGACGGGGGTACGTGGGTCATCACGAACTCGATCACCCCCCGGCCGTTCATCCGCAGCGTGTGGGCCTTCTCGTCGACGGTCAGGTGGGAGGCGGGGCGCCTGCTGCCGCCCGCGTCGATGACGAGGAGGGGTGCCTCGTCGCCGTGGCCGAGCAGGTCGTGGCCGAGGATGCCGTACGGGGCGGGCACCGGGCCGAGGACGACGGCGCCGGCGGCGTCGCCGAGGAGCACGGCGGTGCTGCGGTCGTCCGGGTCGGTGAAGCGGGACCAGGTGTCGGCGCCGATCACCAGCGCGTGCGCGCCGGGTCGCCGCTCCAGCAGCGCCTGGGCGACGGCGAGGGCGTGCACGAAGGCGCTGCACCCGATGTTCAGGTCGAAGCAGGCCGCCCGGCGGGCGCCCAGCGCCGCCTGGGCGATGGTGGCGACCGGCGGCACCGCGCTGTCGGGGGTGGTCGTCGCGACGATGAGGTAGTCGATCCGGTCGGCGTCGACGCCGGCCTGGTCGAGTGCCGCTCGCGCCGCGTTGACGGCCATGTCGGACGTGGCCTCGGCGGGGTCCGCGTAACGGCGGGTGAGCATGCGGGTCTTGCGCTCGATCCACTCCTCGGTGACGTCGAAGCGCTCGGCCAGCTCGGCGTTGGTCATCTCGGCGGTGGGCACGTACGAGCCGGTGGCGAGCACGCCCGTGCTGCCGCGCTGTCCGGATGACGCGTGGGACGACTGGGACATCGGTCACGCCCCCTTGAGGGGATTGATGCGGTCCTCGCCCAGCCGGTCCCGCTTGGCGGGATCGGTGACGCCGAGGCCGGCGGTGGGGGCCAGGCAGAGCACGCCGACCTTGCCCATGTGGGCGTTCTTCTGTACGAGCCGGGCCGCCTCGCCGATCTCCGCGAGCGGGTAGCTGCGGGACAGGATGGGCATGATCCGGCCGAGGTCGATGAGCCGGTTGCTCTCCCACTGCTCCTGCATGTTGGCGCCGTGGCAGCCGATGATCCTCTTGAGCTTCATCCACAGGTAGCGGTTGTCGTACTGGTGGAGGTAGCCCGTGCTGGAGCCGCAGGTCACGATGGCCCCGCCCCGGCGCAGTACGAACATGGAGATGCCGAACGTGGCCCGGCCGACGCAGTCGAAGACGATGTGCGGGTCCTCGCCGGTCTCGCGGCGGATGATGCGGCCGAGCCGCTTGCCGGCGGCGACGACCTGCTCGGGGTCGGTGCCGTCGCTGTCGCCGATGCCGAGTTCGGACCGGTTGATCACCACGTCACAACCGAGGTCGCGCAGCCGCTGCGCCTTCCCCTCGGAGCTGACGACACCGACGGGTATGCCGCCGCCCTGCTTGACGAGCTGGACGGCGTAGCCGCCGACGCCGCCGCCGGCGCCCCAGATCAGCACCACGTCGCCCTGTTTCATCCGGCCGCCGTTCTTGCCGACCAGCATGCGGTACGCGGTGCCGGCGCAGGCGGTCGCGGAGGCGGCCTCCTCCCAGGTGAGATGGGCCGGTTTGGGCACGAGCTGGCTGGCCCGTACGACGGTGTAGTCGGCGAGGCCGCCGAAGTTCGTCTCGTACCCCCAGGCCCGCTGGCCCTCGCTGAGCATGCCGTCGGCCTGGGCGGCGGCCTCCTGGTCGTCCACCTGGACGGGGCTGACGGTGACGTGGTCCCCGGTCTTCCAGCGCCGGACCCCGTCGCCGACGCGGACGACGACACCGGCGGCGTCGGAGCCGAGGACGTGGTACGGCAGGTCGTGCCGGGCCTGCCAGCGGCCCAGCTTCCCGTAGGCGTTGAGGAAGGTGAAGGTGGGGAGGGGCTCGAAGATGCCCGACCAGACGGTGTTGTAATTCACCGAGCTGGCCATCACCGCGATCAGCACCTCGTCGGGCGCCAGTTCGGGCATCGGCACGTCGCCGACGTGCAGCGACTTGCGGACGTCCTTGTCCGCGACGCCGTTGAACATCCCGATGTCCTCGACGCGGGTGTGTGCGGCGCGGAACCGGTCGGGCACCGGCAGCGCTGCCAGTTCTTCCGGCGGGGCACCGCGGAGCGCCGCCTGGGCGAGTACGTCCATTTCAGGTCTTTCCTTCCTCAGCGGACGATGGGGGCGCCCCAGGCGGTGCCGGGGCAGGGTGACGGGTGTCGACAGGTGGTGCTGTCGGGCTGTCGGGTGCTGTCGGGTGAGGGCGGATCAGACCGGGGACTCCATCCCCAGCGCGATGCGGAGCTTCGCCATCTGGCCCGCGTGGAACGAGTCGTGCATCTGGGTCAGGGCCAGTGCCTGGCCGAGGGTCCGGAAGCGCTCGGCGTACTCGCCCATGTTCTCGTCGGGGAAGACGGGGGTCTTGCGGGTGAAGTCCTCCGGGCTCATTTCGAGGACGAAGTCGCGGATGGTGCGGTGCGTCTCCCGGTAGATCCGGAGCATCTCGTCGAGCGGCGGCACGATGGTGAAGTTCGTGTCGGCCCCGTCGGCGAAGTTGTCGGAGAACTCCTCGGTGACGGCCTTCTCGTGGCCCTGGTGGATGGTGGAGAAGTAGTCCTTGGCGCAGGCGAGGTGGCCGAGGAACCAGGCGAGGGGCATGTGGCCCTCGGGGGCCTCGAACGCGGTCGTGTCGTCGAAGCCGTCCGCGAGCATCAGCACCAGTTCGTAACCGGCGTCCAGGGCCTCGGCGAGGTGTGTGTTCAGCGGCGGGGCCACGGTCGGGGCAGCGGTGGTCATGGGATTCGTCTCTCTGTCTGGGTGGGGCGGGGACGCGCCGGCTCCTGGGAGTGCGGGGGGGCGCGGATCAGCCGTGGGGGAGGTCGTGGGCGGAGGTCGCGGCGCCGGTCAGCCGTGTGAGGCGTACGGACTGTTGCCCGCCGCGCGTATGGCGTCCAGCCGGGCCCGGGACTCCTCGAAGGTGGGCAGTTCCGTCCGGTTCGTACTGGTCCAGTTCGTGCCCTCCCAGTCGAACATCAGGCCGCGGGTCTGCCGGGCCGCGTCGAGGTGGACCGGTGAGTGGAGGAAGCCCCGGAGCGCCTCCTCGTCACGCCAGAGCACGAGGTTGCGCGCGGCGTTGAAGTTGTTCGCGGAGACGGCGACGGAGGCGGCGAGCATGCCCTCGTGGGTCCACAGCTCCTGGAGGATGGCCCCGTTGAGCCGGCCGCCCGTCTCCTCCAGACCGGGCTTGGGCCAGCCGACCGAGGTGGCGACGAGGTACTCCTCCGGCAGGGGCCCGCGCAGCCCGCCCGTCTCCGGGTCGATCGCGGGGCCCGTCCAGGGCAGCACGACCTCCAGGTCGGACTCGTCACCGGCGGCGAACTCGTGCAGGGTGGTGGGTGTTTCAGGCATGGCGTCCTTCTCGGCTCTCGGTTCGTGCCGGGTTGCGGGTCCGGTCCTGGGTCCGTGTCCGGTTCGGGGTTCCTGTCCGGCCCCCCGCTCCGGGGGCGGTGCCGGTCATGGGCGGGTGCGGACGATGAAGCGCTTGTAGTCGGTCGCCTGGAGGTGCTGCACGCTCATCTCCGGGTCCTTGACCGTCTCCAGGGTCGGCAGGACCGGCAGCACGGCACGCAGGATCGAGCTCAGCTCCAGGCGCGCGAGGTGGCGGCCCAGGCAGACGTGCGGGCCGTGGCCGCCGAAGGACTGGTGCGGGTTGTGCTCGCGGGTGATGTCGAAGCGGTACGGGTCGTCGAAGACGGTGTCGTCCCGGTTGGCCGCCGGGTACCAGAGGGCCACCGTCTCGCCCCTGCGGATGAGCTTGCCGCCGATCTCGGTGTCCTGGAGGCAGGTGCGCACGAAGTGCGGGGCGACGGCGGACCAGCGCAGGATCTCCTCGACCGCGCGGTCCGTCAGCGACGGGTCGTCGACCAGCGCCCGCAGCTGGTCCGGATTGGCGATCAGGGCGCGGATGCCGTCGGTGATGGAGTTGCGGGTGGTGCCGACGCCGGCGATCAGCAGGTTGAAGGTGGCGTACAGGATCTCGTGGAGCTGCATCGCCTGGCCGTCCACGCGGGCCTGGACGAGCCTGCTGACGAGGTCCGTGCCGGTCGGATCGGCCATCCGGGCCTGGACGAGGCCGACGATGTAGCCGTTCAGGGCGGTCATGTTGCGCCGGAACGCCTCCTCGGCGCTCTCGCCGTCCCGCTGGTAGTCGGGGTCGGCGGCGCCGATCGTGCCCTCGGTCCAGTCGAAGATGTCGTCCCAGTCCTCGGAGGGCGCGCCGACGAGTTCGCAGATCGCGGCGACGGGCAGCCGCGCGGCGAGGTGCCGTGCCACGTCGGCCTCCCCGTGCGTCTCCAGCCGCCCGGTCAGCTCGCTGACGTATCCGGCGGCCAACTCGTCGAACCGGGCGCGCAGTTCGGCCATCGCCTTCGGGGTGAAGGACGGCGCCATGATCTGGCGCAGATGGCGGTGGCGCGGCGCGTCCATGTCGCTGAGCGCCTGCGAGTCGTCGGGGCTGTGCCCGAACATCCCGGCGCGCAGCTCCTTCTCCCCCTCCAGCATGTCGACGGCGTCCGGCGGGTCGACGGTGATGCGCTGGGAGCTGGAGAAGATCCCCGTGTCGCGGGAGACCACGGCGATGTCCTCGTGGCGGGTCAGCACCCAGCACGGCTCGAAGCCGGGCCGCTGGTACCAGAACACGGGGGCCTCGCGGCGCAGCAGGTCCCACTCCGCGTACGGGTAGCCGTTCTTCGCCCACTGGCGCTCGTCGGTGATGTCCAGGGTGTCTAGCGTCAGCATGGTTCAGCGGCCCTCTCGGTCGGGCGTGTGCTCGGTCAGGAAGTGGGTGAGGGTCTCGACGGTCCGCGCCCGGTTCTCCGGCGCGTCGAAGCCGGGGTCGAGCAGCCGGGCCCCCGGCGCCTCCGCGGCGAGCAGCTTCGCCACGCCCTCCGGGTGCCGGGCGTCGTCGCCGGGCAGCACCAGCAGCGGAGTCGGGCTGGTGCGGGGCCACTCCGCCGGCACGGAGAAGTACGGCGTCCCGTCCGGCCAGACGCCGTCACGGAAGCGGACCAGCGCGGCGACGTACCGCTCGCGGCGCAGGGCGCGCACCTCGTCGCGGAAGGCGGGGTCGTCCCGGAGCGGCTGGGCGAAGGGCCCGGCGCCGGGGTTGCGGGCGAACACCCCGTCCCGCGCGGCGGCCTCGATCACGCCGTCCAGTCCTTCGGCCCGCGCCAGGCGCATGGCCTCGTCGAACGGGCCGAAGAAGGTGCCCAGTGTGTTGGTGGTGTCCCGGCCGGGAGGAGCCTGGAGGACGACCGACGCCACCCGCTCCGGTGCCTCGTACGCCAGGCGCAGGGCGAGCGGGCAGCCGTCGCCGACCGCCACGACGTGCGCGGCCCCGATGCCGAGGTCGTCCAGGACGGCCAGCTGGTCGGCCGCGGCCTCCGGGTAGGAGAAGGGTGCCAGCGGTCCCCGGCTGTCTCCGGTGTGGCGCTGGTCGACCGTGATCACGCGGAAGCGGCCGGCGAATTCGCGTACGGGCTCGTAGAAGTTCCGCTCCCAGGACTCGGCCCTGGTCGCGGCGCCGGTCGGGGCCAGCAGCAGCACGGGGAAGCCGGAGCCGTGGGTCTCGTGGTGGATCCGCGCACCGTCGGCGCGTTCTGTGGTGGGCACTTCGGTTCCTCCGTGGGTGTATCGGAAATCTGCGGGTCGGTCGGTCACGCGGTGGGCGGGGTGATCCGTGCCAGCGCGCGGGCGATCTCGGCGGCCAGGGCGGCCGGGTTGTCGAGCGGTGCGGAGTGGCTGCCGTCGATGACGCGCATCCCGAACTCGCCGGTGGTCAGCGGGGCCCACACCTCCATCGAGCCCCGGGGCAGTACGGGGTCGTCGCTGCCCTCGACCGGGAACACCGAGATGTCCAGGGCCGGGCGGGTGACGTCGCGGAGCACGCTCCGGTGGTTCTCGGCCAGTTCGACGTCGCTCTTGAGCCGGACGAGGTATTCGGTGAGCAGTTCCTCGTCCGCCAGTACGGCGGGGGGCAGGACGCCCGCCAGGGCGGCTGCCGCCTCGGCGGGGCCCGGGTCGGCGCCCTCGTCCGTGATCAGCTCGGCGAGCCGGCTCAGGCCCTCCGTCGGGCGGGCCATGGGCGGGAGTCCGCACACCGGGACCAGTGCGACGGGCGGGGCCGCGGGGCGGTGCGCGAGCCGGTGCGCCACCTCCCAGCAGAGCCAGGAGCCCTGGCTGTGGCCGTACAGGACGAGCGGTACGTCGAGCCGTGCCGGTGCCGCGAGGGCGGCGACGACCTGGTCGGCGACGGCCATCATGTCGGTGGCGGGCAGCTCGCCGGCGCGGGTCTCCCGGCCGGGCATCTGGACCCCGAGCATCTCCACGCCGTCCGGGAGGTGGGCGGCGAGCGGGACGTGGCCGCCGGTCGTACCGCCCATGCCCGAGACGCACAGGACGCGGGCCCGGGGTGTCCCGACGGGGCGCAGCACCCTCAGCCAGGCGCCCCGGGGTTCCGTGCCGGTCGCGCCGGTGGCGGTGCGAACAGCGGTCACGGTGTCGGTGTCGGTCTGGGTCTCGGTGTCGCTCCCGGTCTCCGAGGGCAGGGGGCCCAGCAGCTCCAGCAGCTCTCCCGCGATGGCTTCGCAGGTGGGCTGCCGCAGCAGCAGCTCCGAGGTGACCGGGAGCCCGGTGCGCCGGGTCAGCTCGCCCCGTACCGTCACCGCCATCAGTGAGTTGAAGCCGAGCTGGTTGAGCGGCGCCGCCACGTCGAGTTCGTCGGCGGGCACGCCCAGCACCGTGGCGGCCTCCTGGCCGACCAGCTCGACCAGGACGCCGAGCCGGTCCTCCCGGGGCCGGGCACCGAGCGCGGCGGCCAGGGCGTCCCGCGCGGAGACGTCCTCGCCCGCCGGTCCCGGGGCCGTGGCGGTACGGGCCTCCTCGATGCCGTCCAGCAGCGGTCGGCGCCGCGCGGCGCCGTAGGCGGGGGCGAACAGCGACCAGTCCAGGTGCGCGATGCCCACGGCGGTCAGCCCGGTGTCCAGCACCCGCCCGAGGGCGCGCAGGGCGCGGGCCGGCGCCAGCGGCAGCAGTCCGCGCGAGCGGGCCGTCCGCTCCGCCTCGTCCGTGACCATGCCGCCGCCCGCCCAGCCGCCCCAGTGCACGACCGTGGCCGCCAGACCGGCGGCGCGGCGGCTGCGGGCGAGCGCGTCGAGCGCCGAGTTGGCGGCGCTGTACGCCGCCTGGCCGGCCCCGCCCCACAGGCTCGCGACGCTGCCGTAGAGCAGGAACGCGTCCAACTCGCGCTCTCCGAGGGCCTCGTGGAGGTGCCTGGCGCCGAGCACCTTGGCCGCGGTCTCCTCGGCCGCCTGTTCCTCGGTGAGGTCCGTGAACGCCCCCATGCCGGTGACGCCCGCGAGATGGGCGACGACCCGCAGCGGGCGCTCCGCCCGGTCCAGCTCGGCCAGCAGTGCCCCGACGCGCGCCCGGTCGGTGACGTCGCAGGGTACGACGGTCAACTCCACTCCCCCGGAGGCGAGTTCGGCGCGCAGCTCGCCGGTCTCCGGGGTGGCGGCGGCGGTCCGCGACGCCAGCACGATGTGTTCGGCGCCGCGCTCGGCGAGCAGCCGCGCCAGGTGGCGGCCGAGTGCGCCCTGCCCGCCGGTGATCAGGGCGGTTCCCCGGGTGGTCCACGCCGGGCCGTCCGGGAGGGGCGCGGCCCGGCGCAGCCGGCGTACGTACCTGCCGTCGGCGCGCACGGCGACCTGGTCCTCGTGGTCCCGCGCCGCGAGCGCCGCCACCAGGTGGCCGGCCCAGCCCGAGGGGCGGTCGGCCGGGAGGTCGATGACGCCGCCGGAGCGGACGGGGTCCTCCAGGGAGAGCGCCCGGCTCAGCCCCGCCACCAGCGCCCCGGCGGGTGCCGGGCCCGGCCCGGTGCCGTCGGTGTCCACGGCGCCCGACGTCAGCGCCCACACCGGGGCGCCGACGCCCGCGTCGGCGGCGGCCTGGGCGAGCGCGAGTGTCGTGAGGAAGCCCCGCGTGGTGCCGCCGGGCCCGGCGGTGCCGTCGAGCGAGCCGAGGGTGAGCAGCCCCTGGGGGGCGCGTTCCAGTGCCGCGAGTTCGCCGGCGAGTGCCGTGCGGTCGCGGTCGGCGGCGACGCGGTGCACCTCGGCGCCGGCGGCGCGCAGGGCCCGTTCCGTCTCCTGCGCCAGTGTCTCGTCCGTGGCGGACGCCAGGACCCAGAGCCCGTCGAGGCGCGCGGGCGCGGCGACGGCGGACGGCTCCCACGCCTCCTCGTAGAGCAGTGCGCCCGTTCCGGCGTCGGTCTCCTGCCGGTCCCGCCACGCCGCCAGCAGGGGCAGCAGCTCGTCGACGCTGTCCCGCAGGTGGTCGCGCGCGCCCAGCAGTTCGGCCAGCCGCTCGGGCCGCCCGTCCTCGACGGCCTCCCAGAAGGCGGCCGACTCGGGCGTTCCCGTCGCGGCGGGCGCCTGCGGGGCCTCGTTCCAGTGCCTGCGGCGCTGGAACGCGTAGGTCGGCAGGTCCGCGACCCGCGCGGGGGGCTCCCCGGCCGAGGCACCGCGCAGCGCGCGAGCCCAGTCGATGTCGCACCCGTGGGTGTGCAACGTGCCCAGGGTGCGCAGCAGTTCACCGACGGAGCCGCGGTCGCGGACGAGCGACCCGGCGACGAGCGCCCGCTCGTCGCCCTCGGTGAGCGGCATGGTGAGCACGGGGTGCGGGCCGACCTCCACGAACACGTCGTGTCCGGCGGCCAGCAGGCTCTGCTGGGCCAGGTCGAGACGGACGGGCTCGCGCAGATTGCGGCACCAGTAGGCGCCGTCCAGTCGCTCGCCGTCGAGGAGCGTCCCGGTCACCGTCGAGTAGAAGGGGATACGGGCGGCGCCGGGCCGCAGGTCGCGCAGCAGGTCGCCCAGGACGGGGAGCAGCGGGTCCATGTGGCTGCTGTGCGAGGCGAACGGCGCGGCGAGCTTGCCGCACACGACGTCGTCGTCGTCCAGCGCGAAGAGGAAGTCGTCCAGCGCCTCGGGGTCGCCCGCCACCACCGTGGAGCGGGGCGTGTTGACGACGGCGACGGAGAGCGCGTCGCCGTACGCGGCGAGCCGCTCCTGGACCTCGTCCACCGGGAGTTCCACGAAGGCCATCGCCCCGGCGCCCGCTCCGCGGGCCAGCTCCCGGCCGCGCAGGGCGACCACGCGGGCGCCCTCTTCCAGGGTCAGCGCCCCGGCGACGACGGCGGCGGCGATCTCGCCCTGGCTGTGCCCGACGACGGCGTCCGGTTCGAGGCCCAGCTCGCGCCAGGTGGCGGCCAGCGCCACGTACATGGTGAAGGAGGCGGGCATCGACACGTCCAGCCGGTCCGGCTCCACGGGCGTCCCGTCCTCCCGGACGGCCCGGCCGTTCAGCACGTCCCGCACCGACCAGCCGGTGTACGGCCGCAGAGCGGTGTCGCACGCCTCGACCGTCTCGGCGAAGGCCGTGCTGGTCGCGAGCAGTTCCCGGCCCATGCCGGGCCACTGCGTTCCCTGGCCCGGGAAGACGAAGACCTTCCGGCCCCGCCGCTGCCGCGCCGTGCCCCGTACCAGCGCCGGGTGCGAACGGTCCTCGGCGAGCGCGGTGAGCGCCGCGACGGCCTGGTCGCGGTCGGCCGCCGTGACGGCGGCCCGCTCCCGGAAGTGGGTGCGGCGCTCGGCGGCGGTGTGCGCGACGTCGCGCGGCGGGACACCGGGGTGGCGCGCCAGCCAGTCGGCCCAGCGGCGCGCCTGGTCGCGCAGTGCCGCCTGGTCGCGTCCCGACAGCACCACGGGCAGGGCGGGTTCGGAGACCGCCGTCCGGGGGGCGGGCGCCGGCAGGGGCGGTGCCTGCTCGACGACGACGTGCGCGTTGGTCCCGCCGATGCCGAAGGAGGAGACGCCGGCGCGCCGGGGTCCTTCCTCCTGCTCCCACTCCCGCAGACGGGTGTTGATCTCGAACAGCTCCGGGTCCAGGTCCAGTTCGGGGTTGGGGCTCTCGTAGTTGAGGCTGGGCACCAGTTCGCCGTGGTGGACGGCGAGGACGGCCTTGATGAGCCCGGCGAGTCCGGCGGTGGCGTCGGCGTGCCCGATGTTGGTCTTGACCGAGCCGAGCGCGCAGGGCGCCTGCCGCCGCTCGCCCTCGAAGACGGCCTGGAGCGCCTGCACCTCGATGGGATCGCCGAGGGCGGTCGCCGTGCCGTGCGCCTCCACGAAGCCGATGTCGGCGGGGCCGACCCCGGCGACCGCCATGGCCTCGGCGATGACCGCGGACTGGCCCGGCACGCTGGGCGCGGTGAACCCGGCCTTGCCGGCACCGTCGTTGTTGACGGCGCTGCCGCGCAGCACGGCGTGGATCCGGTCGCCGTCCGCGAGGGCGTCGGAGAGCCGCTTCAGCAGGACGACGGCCACGCCGCTGCCGAGGACCGTGCCGCCGCCCTTCTCGTCGAAGGCCCGGCACTTGCCGTCCGGGGAGAGGACGAGCCCCTCCTGGTGCAGGAAGCCCTGGACGAGCGGGAACGTGAGGGACGAGGCGCCCACGACGGCGGCGTCCGACTCGCCGCGCAGCAGGCTCTCCCGGGCGAGGTGGGCCGCCACCAGCCCCGTCGAGCAGGCGGTCTGCACCGTGAGGGCGGGTCCGCGCAGGTCGAGTTTGTGGGCGATACGGGTGGCCAGGTAGTCGTCCTTGGTGCCGATCATGTTGCGGTAGAAGGCCGACATGTCGTCGGCCGGCTGCTGGGGGTAGCCGCCGTAGCCGGAACCGGCGAAGACCGCGACCTTCCCGGCGACGTCCCGGGGCACGATGCCCGCGTTCTCGAACGCCTCCCACGAGCACTCCAGCAGCAGCCGGTGCTGGGGGTCCATGGCGTCGGCCTCGCCCGGCGAGACCCCGAAGAACGCGGCGTCGAACAGGTCGACGTCCTCGGTCACTCCCCGGGCCCGTACGTAGCGGGGGTCGAGCAGGTCCTGTTCCCGTACTCCGGCCGCGCGCAGTTCGTCGTCGGTGAA
The DNA here is from genome assembly GCF_042670825.1 of Streptomyces sp. NPDC057137. NCBI lineage: Bacteria > Bacillati > Actinomycetota > Actinomycetes > Kitasatosporales > Streptomycetaceae > Streptomyces > Streptomyces sp. NPDC057137. The sequence goes on from NZ_JBHUUW010000020.1 coordinate 104,069, forward strand.
GTGCGTGATGGACTCGACGCCGTTGCGCAGGTTCTCCCGGAACGCCTCCAGCCCGGCGGCTCCGGGCAGTCGGCAGGCCATGCCGACGATCGCGACCGCGTCCCCGTCCACGGGGCCCCGTGCGGCGGTGGGTCCGCCGGCGGTGTCCGGGCTCGCGCTGCCGTCCCGGAGGTAGGCCGCGAGCCGGCGCACCGTGGGGTAGCGGATCATCGCGGACAGCGGGAACTCGCGGTCGAGGGCGGTGCTGAGCAGACCGTGCACGGCGAGGGCCGTCATGGAGCCGGCGCCCAGTTCGAAGATGCCCGTGTCCGGGTCGACCTCCGCCAGGCCGAGGGCGGTGGCCCAGGCTTCGGCGATCATCCGGTCGAGCCCGTCGTCGGGACCGGCTCCGGTCGCCGTGACGGGCGCCGGGGCGGCGGCCGGAGCTGCGATCGACGCGGCGGACGGGGTGAGCGCCGGGGTGGACGGCGTGGCGGACGAGGCGCCGGGGGCGGGCAGGCGCAGCAGCGCCGCCCGGTCGACCTTCTTGTTCGGGGTGTACGGCAGTTCACCGACCCGCTCCGAACGGGAGGGGACCATGTACGCGGGCAGCCGGGCGGCCAGGTGCGCGCCGAGCGCGGGGCCGTCGTCGGTGGCGCCCCGCGCGGCGACCCAGTAGAGGCAGAGCCGGGGGTCGCCCGGTACGTCCTCGCGCACCACGACGGCGCACTCGGCGACCGCCGCGCTCTCGGCCGCGACCTGCTCGATCTCGCCGGGCTCGATGCGGTGCCCGCGCAGCTTCACCTGGGAGTCGGCGCGGCCTCGGAAGGCCAGGCTCCCGTCGTCGCGGAACTGTACGAGGTCCCCGGTGCGGTACATCCGCGCCCCGGGATCCCAAGGATCCACGGACTCTTCGGGCTCCCCGGCGAACGGGTCCGGCACGAACCGCTCGGCCGTCAGCTCCTCGCGCCCCAGATAGCCCCGGGCCACGCCCGCCCCGCCGATCCACAACTCGCCCTGGGCCCCGCGCGGCAGCCGGCGGCCGTGCTCGTCCAGGACGTACAGCACGTTGCCGTGCAGCGGTTCGCCGAGCGAGACCTCGCCCGGTGCCACCCGCCAGGCCGCCGACCACACCGTGGTCTCCGTCGGGCCGTACATGTTGAGCACGTCGCCGCCGCAGTGCCGCAGCAGGTTCCGCGCGAGCGTCCGGTCCAGCGCCTCACCGCCGACGAGCATCCGCTCCAGACCGCCGAGCAGCGCCCGCCCGTCCGGGTCGGCCAGCAGCATGCGGGCCAGTGAGGGGGTGCACTGGAGATGGGTCGGCGCGTAGGGCAGCCAGGAACCCCAGGAGGCCGGGTTGCCGTCCGCGACGAGCACGCGGTAGCCGCGCGTCAGCGTCCACAGCAGCTCCACGGTGGAGATGTCGAAGGACAGGCTGGTGACGGCCATCCAGGTGTCCCCGGGGCCGCCGCCGACGCACGAGTCCATCGCGGCGAGGAAGTTGGTGAACTGCGCGTGCTCCAGCATCACGCCCTTGGGGCGCCCGGTGGAGCCGGAGGTGTAGATCACGTACGCCAGGTCGTGCGCGACGGGCGTGGCCTCGAACGGCCCCGGCGCCGGCTCCCCGGGCTCCGTGCCGGGGCCGTCCACCAGGACGACCGTGACGCCGTCCCGTTCGACCGACGGCGCTCCCGCACGGGTGGAGACGATCACCCGCAGCCCGCTGTCCTCGATGATGTGGTCCAGGCGGGCACCCGGATACTCCGGGTCCAGCGGTACGTACGCGCCGCCCGCCATCCACACGGCGAGCACCCCGGTCACCAGGTCGCCCGTGCGGGGCAGATGGACCCCGGCGAGGGCGCCCCGGCCGACACCGGCCTCGCGCAGACGCCGGGCCAGCGCGGCGGACCGGGCCACGAGTCGCGCGTACGTCAGCTCCTCCGCCGGGAACGCCCCGGCTGCCCCGGACGCCCCGGATTCCGGTGACCCGGTGGACGCCCCGGACGTCTCGAGGACGAGCGCCACCGCGTCCGGGGTCCGCTCCGCCTGCCGCAGCACCAGGTCCAGCGCGGTCGGGACCCGGGGGGCGGCGTCGGAGGCGCCGGTGCCCCGGGAGGCCAGCCACGCCGTCTCCTCGTCGCTCAGCAGGGCGAGTTCACCGACGGCCCGCTCCGGGGTGGCGAGCGCCGACTCCAGCAGCACCCGGAAGTTGGCCGCCATGCGCTCGGCCCCGGCCCGGCTCAGTACCGAGGAGCCGAACTCCAGCTCACCGTCGACGCCGTTCTCCCCGGGCCCGAGGGTCAGGCCGAGTTCGGCCTTGGCCACCCCGCGCGGGTTGCCCGCGACACTGCTGAACGGGGCGACCGTCCACGCGTCGTCCCCGGAGCCCAGGGGCGGCAGGGAGGTGGCGCGGTAGTTGAACAGCGCCCTGAAGAGGGGGTTCTCCTCACCGGTCCGCTCGCCGCCCGCGACCCGCAGCACCTCCGTCAGAGGCACGTCCTGGTGCCGCATGAGCCCGAGGGCCCGCTGCGACGTCGCGGCCAGCAGGTCACCGAAGGTCGGGTCGGCGCGCACGTCGAACCGCAGGGGCAGGGTGTTGACCAGGAACCCGACGGTGGAGCCGAGTTCGGCCCGCTGCCGGTTGGCCCAGATGGTGCCCACACCGAAGTCCCGCTGCCCGCAGGAGCGCGACAGCAGCAGCGCGAAGACGCTCGCGTAGACGGTGTACGGGGTGACGTCGGCGCGCGCGGCCAGCTCCGCCACCCGTGTGTGCAGCTCGGGCGGCAGGACGAAGGGGACCGTACCGCCGGCCTCCTCGTCCGGTTCACGGCGCGGCAGTTCCAGGCGGCCCATGCCCGCCAGGCCGTCGGAGAAGTGGCGCAGCGCGTCGTCGAAACCGCCCTCGGTCAGCCGGCGCGCCTCCCAGGCGGCGAGGTCGCCGAGGTGATGGCCGACCGGCTCGCGCCGGGGTGTCCCGCCCTCCGCGAACTGCTCGTAGGCGAAGCGCAGTTCCTCCAGGAGGACGGCGAGGGACCAGCCGTCGCTGATGGCGTGATGGGTCGTCACCACGAGGACCTGTCCGCCGCCGTCCACGTCGAGCAGCAGGCAGCGCAGCAGCGACCGGCCGGACAGGTCGAAGACGCCGCGTTCCTCCCGTCCGACGCGCTCGGCGACCGCGTCCTCGTCCCGACCGGTGAAGTCCTCCCGTACCAGGGGGACGTCGCCGACCTCGTGGACGACCTGGACCAGCTCGCCCGCCCGCGTCTCCAGTCCGGTGCGCAGCGCCTCGTGACGCTCCATCACCCAGCGCAGGGCGCGGGCGAGGGTGTCCGAGTCGACGGCGCGGGGCAGCCGCAGCGACAGCGGCGCGTTGTACTGCGCGGAGCCCGGGTTCATCCGGTCCAGGAACCACAGCCTGCGCTGGCCCTCGGTCGCCGGGTGCACGTCGCGTCGCTCGGCGCGCTCCAGCTCCGGGCCCCGGGGCGCGTCGGGAGTGCCCGGTGTGTCGAGGGCGCCGAGCGCCTCGTCCAGCAGGTAGGCGGCGACGTCCTGGGACCGGGGGTGGGTGAAGGCGATGTTGGCGGGGATGTCGGCGCCGGTCAGGGAGCACAGGCGGTTGCGCAGCCGCAGGGCCATGATGGAGTCGAAGCCCAGGTCGCGGAATCCGGCGTCGCCCGGCACCGGTTCGGGGGCGGCCAGGACGGAGGCCGCCTCCCGCCGGACCACGTCGGTCAGCGCGGCGGGCCGCTCGTCGCCGGGCAGCGCCGCCAGCCGGGCGCGCAGGGTGTTCCCGCCCGCCGTCTCCTGGTCCGTGCCGTCAGCCGGGTGCTCCCCGTCTCCGGTCGCGGGGCGCCCCACGGTGGTGTTCAGCGGCCCGTCGAACCAGTACCTGCGGCCCTGGAAGGCGTACGCGGGCGGTTCGGGCAGGGTCGTCCGCCGCTGGTCGCCCAGGACGCGCGCCCAGTCCACCGGGTGGCCCTGGCTGTGCAGGGCGGCCAGGGAGTGGAGCACCTCGGCCAGGCCGCCCCGGTCGCGGCGGAGGGTGCCGATGGTGGTGCCGCCGGACCCGGCGGTGATCCCGGCCAGCGGGATGCCGAGGACGGGATGCGAGCTGATCTCGACGAAGACACCGAACCCGTCCGCCAGGAGCCGGTCCAGCGCGCGGTCCATCCGCACGGTCTCGCGGAGGTTGCGGCACCAGTAGTCGCCGCCCAGCTCCGTGCCGGGGAGTACGTCTCCGGTGACCGTGGAGTAGAAGGGGAGCCGCGAGCGGCTGGGCTCGATCCGGGTGAACGCGTCGCGGAGCCCGGGCAGGATCGGGTCGACGTGGGCGCAGTGCCCCGCCGCGTCCGCCTTGAGCCGGCGGACGAAGACGTCACGCCCCGCCATGTCCGCGAGCAGACCGTCCACGGCGTCGGGGTCGCCCGAGACCACGGTGGAGTGCGCGGTGTTGACGACGGCGACGGAGAGCGCGTCGCCGTAGGGGGCGATCAGCTCCTCGACCTCGGTCACCGGCAGTTCGAGCAGTGCCATGGCGCCGAGCCCGCTGCAATCGCGCAGCAGCGCCCGGCTGCGCAGGGCCACGATCCCGGCCGCGTCCTCCAGCGACAGCGCGCCCGCGACGACGGCGGCCGGCACCTCGCCCTGGCTGCTGCCGACGACGGCCTCGGGTTCGAGGCCCAGGTCGCGCCAGACGGCCGCCAGACCGATCGCCATGGTGAACAGCGCGGGCTGAAGCACATCGAGCCGGGCGAAGGGTGTCTCCTCGCTCTCCTCGCCCGCCAGCAACGCGCGGACCGACCAGCCGGTCCACGAGCGCAGCGCGGCGTCGCACTCGTCGACGGCCTGGCGGAAGACCGCCGATTCGGCCATCAGCCGGGCGCCCATCAGCCGCCACTGGCTGCCGTGCCCGGGGAAGACGAAGACGACCTTGCCGCGGGCGCCCGCCGTGCCCGTCACGACCCGCTCGTCCTCCTGGTCCCCGGCGAGCGCGCGCAGGCCCTCGGCCGCTTCCCGGGCGGTGGCGGCGAGCACCGAGGCCCGCGCCGGGTGGTGGGTGCGGTGTACGGCGGCGGTCCGGGCGAGGGCCGGAAGCGGCTGGTCCGGGTGGTGGTCGAGCCAGTCGGCCCAGCGCGCCGCCTGCGCCCGCAGCGCCTCGGGGTCGCGCCCGGAGAGCAGCAGCGGGAGCCGGTCGGCCGTGACGCCGCCGTCCCCGTCCTCGCCCGCTTCCTCGGGCGCCCCGGCCGGTGCCGGCGCCTCCTCCAGGACCAGGTGCGCGTTGGTGCCGCTGATGCCGAACGAGGAGACGCCCGCGCGGCGCGGGCGGTCGGTGCGCGGCCACGGCACCGGCGAACCGAGCAGCGAGAGGTGGTGCTCGTCCCAGTCGACGTGCGGGCTGGGCTCATCGGCGTGCAGGGTCCGGGGCAGCGTTCCGTGCTGGAGGGCCAGCACCATCTTGATGACGCCGGCGACACCCGCGGCGGCCTGGGTGTGGCCGATGTTGGACTTGGACGAGCCCAGGCGCAGCGGCCGTCCCGCTTCCCGCCCGGGGCCGAACACCTCGCTGAGGGCGCCGGCCTCGATGAGGTCGCCGAGCGGGGTGCCGGTGCCGTGTGCCTCGACCGCGTCGATGTCCTGGGGGGTCAGGCGGGCGGCGGCGAGAGCGGTCTCGATGACCTGGCGCTGGGCGGGGCCGTTGGGCGCGGTGAGGCCCTGGCTGCGGCCGTCCTGGTTGACGGCCGAGCCGCGGATCACGGCCAGCACCCGGTCGCCGTCGCGCCGGGCGACGGAGAGCCGCTTGAGGAGCACCATGCCGCACCCCTCGGACCAGCCGCCGCCGTCGGCGCCGGCCGAGAAGCTCTTGCACCGTCCGTCGGGGGCCACGGCGCCGAGCCTGCTGGACTCGACGAACAGGGCGGGTGAGTTCATCACGGTGACGCCCCCGGCGAGGGCGAGTTCGCACTCGCCGTCGCGCAGCGCGTTGGCGGCCATGTGCAGGGCCGTCAGCGAGGAGGAGCAGGCGGTGTCGACCGTCACGGCGGGTCCGCGCAGTCCCAGGAGGTAGGAGAGCCGGCCGGAGATGACGCTGCCGGAGATGCCGGTTCCCTGGTAGCCGTCGAGGGTCTGGAGGTCGGCGAGCACGGTGTCGTAGTCGGAGCGCATGGCGCCGATGTAGACGCCCGTACGGCTCCCGTTGAGGCTTCCGGGCAGGATGCCCGCGCGTTCCAGTGCCTCCCAGGCGGTCTCCAGGACGAGCCGCTGCTGCGGATCCATCGACAGGGCCTCGCGCGGGGGGATGCCGAAGAACTCGGCGTCGAAGCGGTCGATCCCGTTCAGGAAGCCGCCTTCCCGCGCGTAGCTCTTGCCGGGGGTCTCCTGGCCGGGGTCGTACAGGTCGAGAGCGTCCCAGCGCGTGGGGAAGGGCCCGATGGCGTCCCCGCCCCGCGCCAGCAACTGCCAGTACTCCTCGGGGGAGTTGATGCCGCCGGGCAGCCGGCAGGTCATGGAGACGATGGCGATGGGTTCCGCCCGCCGGTTCTCCAGCTCCTCGTTGCGCTGCTGGAGCCGCATCACGGCGGCCATCGCCCGCTGGAGCCGTTCCTGGGTTGCTTGGGTGCTCATCTCCGCCATCCGTCTCGCGTCTCCGGCAATGGGTGGGGACTCCTGTGTCCCTGGGGGAACCGGGGCCCGACCGCCCCCGCGTCACTGTCGCGGCGCTGTGCGATCCGCGGTCCGTGGTGCGGGGATTCGGGGGTACGGCCAGCATGGCCGCGGTCGCTAGAGCGGCACCGGATCCTTGGTCGGCTCGGCCCCGAGGCGCGGCAGGGCGCGGGCCACCAACGCGACGAGGACGAAGATTCCGGCCGTGCAGAGCAGCGCCGTACCGAGGGCGCCGGCGTACATCTCCGTGGCCGCCTCGGTCCGGGCGGGCGCGCCGCCGTCGATCTCCCCGAGGCCGCCGAAGAAGACCGCGCCGATGAGCGCGATGCCCACGGCGGAGCCGAACTGGGTGGCCGAGTAGATCACTCCGGCGCCGGCGCCCGCCTCGCGCGGGGGCAGGGAGACCAGCAGCACCGAGGTGAGCACGGGCGACGTCAGCCCGGTGCCCGCTCCCAGCAGGAAGGCGACCACGATCAGCAGGGCGAACGTCGTCTGACCGACCGCCGCCATGGCCGCCATGGTCAGCGCGGCGGCGGCCATGGTCAGCGCGCCGGCCGTGATGAACAGCCGGGGGCGCCCCGGTCCGTACTTCCAGGCGATCTGGAAGACCACGGCGATGCCCAGCGGGACGGCGGCCACGGCCAGCGCGGTGCGCGTGGAGGACCAGACAAGCCCGAACTGGAGGTAGTAGGTGAGCAGGAACGTGAACGAGGTCGCCCCGGCGAACGTCAGCAGGGCCGCGATCAGCCCGGCGGTGAAGGTCCGTTCGCGGAACAGGGACGGCGGGACGAGCACGTCGACCCCGTGGGCCGCGCGGCGCTTCTGATGGACCGCGAAGAGCAGCCACAGGCCGAGCGAGAGCGCGATCAGCGCCAGGAACCACGGCGACCACCCGTGCTCGGACCCCTGCACCAGCGGGAACATCAGCCCCAGCGAGGCGAGGGTCACCAGCGCGGCGCCGGACAGGTCGAGCGAGGGCCGCTTCTCGGCCCGGCTTTCGGCCCGGCTCTCCGGGAGCACCCGGATCGCACAGGCCAACAGGACGGCACCGATCGGCACGTTGATCCAGAAGACCGCGCGCCAGCCCGTTCCGAACAGGTCGAGGTCGGTGAGGAAACCGCCGACCACCGGGCCTCCGATACTGCCCGCGCTGATCGCGATGCCGGTGATCGCGGAGGCGATTCCCCAGTATTCCGGCGGGAATTGCTGCTTCACCACGGCCATGGACTGGGGAATCATCAGCGCGGCCGTGGCGCCCTGGGCCACCCGGCCCGCCACCAGCATCTCCGGCCCGGCCGCCGCGGCGACCACCACCGAGCTGAGCGTGAATCCGGCGACACCGATGAGGAAGACGCGCCGGGTGCCGTAGATGTCGCCCAGCCGGCCGCCGGTGATCAACAGCACCGCCGTTGCCAGGGAGTATCCCGCCACGGCCCACTGCGCGGTGGTGAAGCCGCCACCGAGATCGCGCTGGATGTTCGGGAGGGCGACGGCGACGATGTTGGCGTCGAGGCCGTCGAAGAACGAGGCGGCGCCGAGGACTCCCAGCACCGCCCAGCTTCCACGCGGCAGTGACGCGGGCCCGGCCGGCCGCTCCCGCCCCTCCCGTTGCGTGTCCTCGCCCTGGACGATGGCCATGGTGGCGACTCCTTCATGAACGTCGGCGGCGGCTTCGCCGGGCCTCCCCGGCGACGGGCCGCCCTTCGGCGACCGGCGGGCCGTTCCCTGGGACCCGTCACACGGAACGATTCAACGGGGCCCGCCTCAAGTCGCACTGGAGAGCCGATCGAACCGCCGGGAACCCCGGATCTCGCATACGCCTGGAGCCCCCGTCCAGCGGGGGTCGACTCCCTTGACATGCCTCGCCGGGATCCCGATCGTTCTGTGCAGCAAGGGCACCGCAGCTCGCCGTTCTTCACCAGGACGCCGGTATCGACAAGGAATCACCATGACGCGAGTGGCCGTTTCCCCCAATCTCTGGACGAGGCAGTTCCATGCCCGGCCGGAGGCGCCCGCGAGGCTTTTCTGCTTTCCGCACGCGGGGGGTTCCGCGAGTTACTTCCACCCGTTGTCGGCGGCGCTCACGGACGAGCTGGACGTGGTCTGTCTGCAATACCCCGGCCGACAGGACCGGTTGGACGAGAAGTGCGTCGACGACATGACGGAGCTGGCCGACCTGGTCCTCGCCGAGATCGAGCCCTGGCTCGACAGGCCGGTGCTCCTGTTCGGGCACAGCATGGGAGCCACGCTCGCCTTCGAGGTCGCCCTGCGCATGGAGTACGACCTCGGCGTCGTCCCCCGGACGGCGTTCTTCTCCGGCCGCCGGGCGCCCTCCACCTCGCGGAGCGACACCGTGGACCTGAGCAGCGACGAGGCCCTGCTCACCGAGATCCGGCGGCTCAGCGGCACCGACACGCGGTTCCTGGACGACGAGGGCGTCCTCCCCATGATCCTGCCGGCGCTCCGGGGCGACTACCGGGCGGTGCAGAACTACCGGCTCTCCGAGCGTTCCGTGCTGCGCTGCCCCGTCCAGGTCCTCACGGGCGACAGCGATCCGAAGACGACGTTCGACGAGGCGACGGCGTGGAAACAGCACACGACGGGCCCCTGTGACGTCCGGGTCTTCCGCGGTGACCATTTCTTCCTGACGGAGCATCAGCCGGAAATCATCAGGCTCATCTCCGAGGCAGCCGCGGCCGAGAAGAATTGAAGGAGAGAAATGACTGTTGATCCGACCGTCACCGACACCGGCGCCGTCACCGACACCGAGCAGCGGCTCGGGAAGCTGTGGGCCAGGCTGCTGCGCCAGGAGGACATCCCCTCGGACGCGGGGTTCTTCGACATCGGCGGCAGTTCGCTGCTCGCGTCGCGTCTCCTGCTGCGCGTCAAGCGGGAGTTCGGGGTCGAACTGACCCTGGAGAACGTCTACGCGAACTCCACGCTCGCCGAGATGGCCGCGCTCGTCGACGGCGCGTCCACCGCCGACGCCACCGGGGCGCCACTGCGAGCCTGACCGCTCCCGGCGGGCCGGGTCGTCCGGGCGTCCGCCCGGCGGCGAGGCGGGCCGGCCGACAGCGGACCGCGGGCCCGCACCGCCGCGTCGGGGCCGCGTCGGGGCCACGTCAGCGAGTACGTCAGCGGATACGGGCGGCCTGCCGGGGGCTCGACGTGCCTCCGGACTTCCCCCGACACGAAGGCCGTGACGCCGGTTCTGCCCGGCATCACGGCCTTCCGCCGTGCCCACCGCCGTGGTTGTCAGGACGCCAGTCGGTCCACGCCCCCCGCACGCGGCGAACCGCCTGCCGGGCGCCCGGCGAACGGCCCGGTCAGCGTCTCGGTGCGTACGTGTACCGGCGAACTGCCGTACGCGATACGGCGAGTGGCACGCCCGCCGTACGGGGTGCGGTTCACCACACCGGCGGTGACCGCCCGCAGGAGCGAGGCCGCCTGGCCGCCGCCCCCGAGGCCCGCTCGCGCCCGGCCGCTCCGGGACCGGGCCAGGGCCTCGGCGACGGGCCGCCTCATCTGCTCGTACGCGGCGAGCCGGGCCCGGCCCACGTCGCCCGCCGCCAGCGCGTCGAGCAGCACCGGATGCAGGACGACGGCGTCCTCCAGGGCCAGGGTCGCGCCCTGGACGCTGAGCGGGCCGTGGGTGTGCGCGGCGTCACCGATCAGGGCGAGCCCGTCGCGTACCCATGCGGAGGCCAGCGCGGTGAAGCCCGCCCGGGGGACCACGTCCTCCACGCTCACCAGGTGCTCCTCCAGCACGTCCGCCAACTCCGGCACGATCCCGGCGAGTTCGCGGCGTACGGCGGCGACGCCGCGGCTCGCCCTGTCGTTCCAGCCGCCCCGTGGGAGCGTCCAGCCGATCCGCAGCCGGTCCGGGAACGTGTCGTGGATCAGCAGTGCTCCGTCACCCGCCCGGTAGACCCGGACCTGCCGGGTCGGCCGGCCGGGCGCCGGCGGTGTGAACCAGACGGTGTCCCGGACGGACGCCTCGTCGCGGCCCGCGTCGATACCGGCCCGCGCGCGGGTCCTGGACAGCCGCCCGTCGGCCGCCACGACCACGGAGGCCCGGATACGGGTCCGCAGGGTGCCGAGGCGCGTCGCCTCGGCGCCCGTGCAGCGGCCGTCCCTGACGCTCAGCGACGTGACCGCGTAACCGGGCAGGTGCTCGAAGCCCGGCAACCGCGCCACCGAGGCGAGCAGTTCCTCCCGCAGATGGCGCTGCGGCAGCGCCAGCAGCCGGTTGTACGGAGCGTCGAGACGCCGGTAGTCGCTGTCGTGGAGCTTCCGGCCCCGTTCCAGTACCTGGAAGCCGTGCAGCGTACGGCCGCCGCGCAGGCGCGACCCGTCAAGCACGCCCAGCTGGTCCAGGATCCGCTGCCCGGCGGGCTGGAGGATCTCGCCGTCCGACTCGTCGTGGACGGCGGTGGAATGCTCGACCAGGGCGACGCGCACGCCCGAGCGCAGCAGCATCAGGGAGAGCGCGAGTCCGGCCGGGCTCGCGCCGACCACCAGGACGTCGGTGTTCAGGGTGGTGAGGTGTCCGAGTCGGGCCATGCCTCACACCGCCGACCGGTTCGACGTGCCCGGTCCGAAGAGCGGGGCGCACCGGGCGCCGTCGCCGGGGCGGGTGCGGCCCCGCCGTAGGGTGCGCCGGAGCGGCGGGGCGGCCGGACCGTCGAGTCCGGGGGGCCCCTCGCTCGGTTCCAGAGCCTTCACCAGAGATGTCACGGGCACTCTCCTCACCTGATGCGGAGAACCGACGGGCGCCGGTCCGGGGTTGGTTGGGCGGACTCCCTGTCCGAGTCCCGGAGCGAGGCTGCGGCGTACCCGCCGCGGCCCGAGCCGGGCGTCGGCGCCGGGATGTCCGGGTGCCGGTGGTGTTCCGCGTGGCAGCGGCGTCCGGACCCGGCTCGCTCCTGTCCGGTGGGCTGTTCACGGATCGGCCCCGGGCTCCGTGCGGTGCGTCGCACGGCGAAGGACCGTGCCCCGTTCGGGGCGTGGTCGCGGAAGTACGGCAACCCGGGGGGCACCTTCCGTCCGGCTGCGAGGGCCACGGGCGGCGGGGTGCGGCGGGGCTCCGTACCCAGCTGTCCCGGGCGCGCGAAGCTTTCGGGCGGGCAGCCGGGCGCGCCGACCGGGCCGGGCACGAGGGACGAGGGACGCGCCGCCCACGGCCGGGACCGGGGGCGGCGCGTCGAACGCCGAAGGGCCGGGGCGCGGGTCATGGGTCGGCGGAAAACGTCCCCCGGTGGGCGGTGAGCGGGGGAACGGACGGGATGCGCGCGTAGGGAGCCCGGGCGGGGCGAAGCCCGGCAGGTGGGCGGTCGACGGGAGTCGGCGCCGCGCCCGTGGCCGGGGTGGCCGGCGGCCGGTACGGTCCCGTGGCGCCGGGGCCCGGTCGTCGGCCCCGCCGCGCCGACCGCCGCCGACGGCCGCCGAGGCGGGTCGGCCGGGGCCCGTCGGGCGAGTGCGGCCGTTCCCTCCGGTGGTCGGCGGGCGAAGCGCGCGCCGTCACGGCCGGCGCGGACCGGGCGGAGGCGGGTCAGGGGTCGGGAATGGGGTCGGGTCAGGGATCCGAGCAGGGGTCCGGGCAGGGGTCCGTCTGTGGACATGACACGGCCTCCGTCTCAGATACGCGCACCCCCTACGGGCGGTGCCGGTGGCATCCGAGCTTGGCCAGACCCTCTGGAAAGCGGCTCGATTGCCGCTCAGGCCGCGAACAGGTCGAACGTCGAGGTGCGCTTGGGCCCCGCGGCCACCTCCAGCAGCGGGTCCACCGTGAGGACCGCCTGGTGCAGGCGCTGGAGCCGGGTCGAGGGCTCGACGCCGAGTTCCTCGATGAGACGCACCCTCAGCTTCCGGTAGATCTCCAGGGCCGAGCCCTGCCGCCCGGAGCGATACAGCGCCACGATGGCCTGCGAGTGGAACCCCTCGTGGTGTGGGTGACGGGCCGTCAATTCGGACAGCTCCGCGACGAGTTCACCGTGCCGGCCGAGCTGGAGATCGGCGTCTATGCGTCGCTCCACCGCGACCAGACGGCTCTCCTCCAGGCGCGTGACCTCGATCTCCAGGATCGGGCCGAGCCGTATGTCCACCAGCGCGGGCCCGTCCCACAGGTCCAGCGCCTGCCGGTACCGGTCGGCCGCCGTGCCGTTGTCACCCGACTCGAACGCCGCCCGGCCCTCCGTCACCGAGCGCTCGTACGGGTGCACGTCGACGCTCCCCTCCGGGATCTGGAGCAGGTACCCGCCATGCCGAGTGACGAGCACGTCCTTTGCCCCCGCCGGGGAGCCGGGCCCCATCGCCGTACCCAGCCGCCTTCGCAGCTGGAGGATGTAGGTCTGGAGCGTGGTCAGCGCGCTCTGCGGCGGCCGGGTCCCCCACAGCTCCTCCAGGAGCGTCTGGACCGGCACCACCCGCCCGGGGTAGAGCGCGAGCAGCGCCAGGATCTGCCGCGGCTTTCCGGCCGTCGGAACGATCGAATCCCCGTTGACCTCAGCGCACAATGGACCCAGAACCCTGATCTCCATGTTCCCCTCCACACCTCGTCCAGTTCCCCACCCGGCACGAACAACTGCTTTGCGCCACACGCTAGTCCGGTTGTCCCAGGACGCCTCGTGATCTCAAGCCCCCCTCCAGCGCTCCTCGAAGCGGGCCCCGGGCGTCAGTCCCCGTCGGGTCGTCGGGCCGCCTCGTCCAGCAGGCGTACGAGGTGTCCCACCGCGTCCTCGGTACCGATGCCGGCCGTCAGCACGACCAGTGGCGGACGGCCGCCGTCCGCCGCGAGCAGACGGGCCGTCTCGTACGCGCCCGCTCCCCCGCCGGAGAACGCGCCGAGAACCAGCCGTTTCCCGCCCTCCGCCATGGTCCGCAACGCCCCGCACCAGGCGCGGGCCCCCTCGGGCGAGGGCCGCAGCAGGATCAGCGTCTCGGGCCCCGCGTACAGCCGGGCGAGTCGGGAGTACCAGGTCCGGGGGACCCCCTGGGAGGGCACCAGACAGATCACCCCGCCCGTCCCCGGCCGCAGGGTGACGAAGGCGGGCCAGGTGGCCGCGGTGACCGGCAGCTGGTCCAGGAAGTCGGCGATGGACGTCGACTCGTCGGACTCATAAGGGAGTTCACGCAGCAGACCGGCGCAGTGGGCCAGCAGACCGGTGGCGTCCGTCAGCCGGCCGCGGTCGTGGTTGACCGAGAGCACCAGACCGCCGGCCTCGTCGTGGTGCGAGAGGAGCGTGACCGGGAAGGCGGTCGCGGCGCCGGTCACCTCGGGGAACTCCATGCGGATGCCGTGCGCGGCGAAGGACAGCTCCAGCTTCTCCAGGGGGTCGGAGCCGTTCTCGAAGACCAGGAGGCTGTCGTCGCTCCGCCCGGCTCCGGCGGACCCGCCCGGTGCGGTGCCCGCCCAGTCGTGGATCTGACCGGCCGAGACCCATTCGTACGAGGACAGGTCGATGGCCCGGTCACGCAGCGCGGCCAGCAGGTCGGGCACGGTGGCGCCGGGGTCGACCTCGACGGAGACGGGCAGCGGGTTGCGCAGGGCGCCGGGCAGCCGCTCCGCCCCCTCCAGCGGGATGCCCCGCCCGGAGACCGTGACGCTGAACCGCACGGGGACCGGGCCGTCCGCCCCGGCGGCCCGGTACAGCAGCAGCGCCCAGGCCGCCTGGAGGGCGCCGCTCTCCGTGGCGCCCCACCGCGCGGCCCACTCCTTCAGACGGGCCGCCTCGGCGGAGGCCAGCCGCACCCTGGCCCGCTCGGTGCCCGTCCCTTCCGCGAGGGGCGAGGCCGTGGCGTACGCCGCCAACGAGGACGCGGCCGGGGTCCGGGGCGCGACCCGCAGCCAGAAGTCCCGCGCGGGGGCGAGGTCCTGGCCCTCGATCCACCGCGCGTGGTCGCGTACGTCGGGGCGCCGGTCGCCGCCCGGCAGCGCCCCGTCCGCCAGATAGGCGCGGCCGAACTCCTCCAGGAGCAGCCGGACGCTCCAGGTGTCGAGCAGCGCCTGGTGATAGGTGAGCAGCACCCGCGTGCTCGGCGCGGGGGCGCCGAGGTCGTGCGGACCGTCGCCGCGCGGATCGCTTTCCTGCGCGCCGCCTCCCCGCGCACTGTCTCCGTCCGGACCGCTTCCCCGCGCACCGCCTCCGAGCGGACCGTCGAGCAGGGTGATCCGCAGCGGCCCCGGTGACCGCGGGTCGAGCCCGCGCCGCCGGTCGCCCGCGAAGACGTCGGCGGGGTGCGCGCCCGTACGGTCGACCCGCACCACCTCGGGCGTGACCCGGTCGTGCAGGGTGATCGTGGGGTCGGGCCCGTGGTCGAAGGCGGTCCGCAGTACGGCCTCCCGGTCGAAGACGGACTGCCAGGCCGCCGTGAACCGGGTGACGTCGAGGGCTCCGTGCCACACCCAGGTGAGCTGCTCGATCTGCCGCCCGGAGCCGGGATGGGCGTCCGCGTCGGCCAGGAGTTCACGCTGGAGCGGGCTCGCCGCGACGGTGGCCGGCGCGGCGGGCGCGGCTCCGGCGTCCCCCGCCAACTCCGCCAGGACGGCCTTCAGTTCGGCGAGGAGGCGGGCGGCGGACTCTTCGGTGACGCCGTCGCGGGCGGCGGGCAGCAGGCCGAGCCCGACGCACAGCCGGCCGCCGCGCTCCCGCGCGTCGATGTCGAGCGCGTACGACCTGGCGGCCGGGGCGCCCCGGAGGTCCGCGTCCGTGTCCGCGTCCGGGGTGAACCGCACCAGGACCGGTACGAGTTCGCGCAGGGCGAGCCGGAGCGCCGGGTCGGGCGCGTACTCGCGGCACGCCCCGAACGCGCCGCCGCCCACGTCGGCGAGGTGCCCCGCGACCCTGCCGATGAAGCCCCGCGCGCTCTCACCGTCCGCGCCATTCCCGCCGCCCGCGCCGTCGAGCAGCACGGGCTCGGTCGCGACGAGCGGTCCGACCGTCCGGGCGAGGGCGGGGTTGCGCCGACGCCCGTCGGTGCGCACGTCGAAGGAGGCGCTCGCGGTACCGCGCCACCGGATGAGCGCCAAGCCCACTGCTCCGGTGAGCAGTTGGGCCGGGCTGAGTCCGTACCGCCGGGGCAGGGGGCCGGTCAGCCGCCCGGTGACCGACCGGCTCAGGGTGAAGCCGGGGTGGCGCTGCGGGGTTCCCGCCGGGAGCGGTGCGCGGGGGCGGAACGCGGAAGCGGCGGCGCGGCCCTCGGCGACGACGCGCCAGCGCTCGGTCTCGCGGGGGGCGGCGGCCAGCGCGGGCAGTGCGGCGACCCAGTCGGTGTACCGCACGCCCTCGGCCGCGGGTTCCTCCCCCGGCCCGGCCAGCGCCGCCCGGAGGTCGGCCAGGAGGACGTCCATCGAGGTCCGGTCGGCGACGAGTTCATGGGCCACCACCACGAGACGGCGTCGCCCGCGCAGCAGTACGGCGCGCAGCGTGCGCCCGGTGGCGGGGTCCAGGTGTCGGCTCGCCTCCGCGACGGCCCCCCGCTCGCGGGCGCGTCCGACACCGTCGGCGGTCGTGCACTCGGCCTCGTAGCCGAGCGGCGCGGCGTGGATGCCGCCCGCCTCCGTGTCGATCCGGGCGCCGAGCAGCGGGTGCGCTCTGGCCAGGGCCCGCAGGGCGCTGTCCACGGTCGCCGGATCGAGCGGTTCGGCGGTGTCCAGCGCCCGCCAGGGATGGAGGCCGGGTTCGGCGTCGCGGCGCCGTACCAGGTCGAGTTGGGCCGGGCCGAGCGGTACGGCCGGCGTGTCACTGGCGGTGAGCAGATCCGCGACGAGACCGGCCGGAAAGGCGTCAGGGCCGTGGTGCGCGTCCTTCTCGTCTTCGCGACCGTGGTGCGCGTCGTCGGGCGCGGTGCCGGCCGTCCGCGGTTCGACGTGCAGCAGATGGTGGCCGGGGCCCAGCCGCTGGATCCGGTGGCGCCAGGTCCGGTTGCCGGGGGTGCGCGCGGCGGCCTGGTCCAGCGCCGCCGCGACGCGGCCCGCGGTGAGCGGGCCCCGTACCTCCAGGACGGGCGGGACGCGGTACGGCGGCTGCCCGGGGTCGACGACCACGGTCATCGGTCCGTCGGCGTGCCGGTCGGCGCCGGTGCGGTGGTCGGTCATCGACATGCCTGGCCCCTCTCGCGCGGCGCCCCGTACTGCATGACGGGTGCCACGACGGCCTCTCCGGTTCGGCACCGCCGCGCTACGGCGCACCGCGCGCGTAAGCCGCCCGGCCGCGCGCGGACCGGGTGCCGGGTCATGGATGCGGACCGGCCGGGTTCCTCCTCCACGGGGGCCTCCTCGCCCTGTCGTCCGCGACCTGCTGAGCACGGTATCGGGGTGCGCTCCGTACGTACGTTTCCTCAAGCGGTCCTGGAGCACTCCCCCAACAGCTCTCGGCCATGGTGCTCCGTGACGGCCGGTGAGCGGAGGTCACCGCGCCGGAGAGCGCCCTGTCCGGGGCGGCGTCGTGGTGGGCCACGCTCAACAGATAGCGGTCCAGGACCCGATGGGTGCTGAAGCCCCACGCGCCGCGCGCCGCCGGGGTGCCGTCGGGGGCGAGCAGTTCCGTGCCGTCGGTGTCGAGACCGAACCCGCCGAAGTCGAGCAGCAGTCCTCGGCCGAGCGCCTTGCTGTACGCCTCCTTGAGGGTCCACAGCCTCAACAGCTCGCCTTCCCGGGCGCGTTCGGGCAGTCGGCGCAGGGCGCGCAGTTCGGCGGGGGCGCAGATGTGACCACTCATCAACTCGACGTCCACTCCGCGTGCGGCGGGTTCGGTGTCGATCCCGATGCGTCCGGTGCGGCTGACGGCGACTCCGACGAGGTCCCCGCTGTGGGTGAGGCTGATGTCGAACCCGTCGAGCCCGCGCACATAGGGCCGCCCGCCGATCTTGTACGCGAGGTCCAGCTCGGCCGGGACGGTGTCCAGGGCGGCGGCGGCCACGTACTTGATGACGAGCCGGGAGACGGCGAAGCGGTGGCGGACGGTGGGGTCGGCGGTGCCGCGGTACCGGGGCCAGTCACGCCCCAGCAGGGGACGGAGCGCCGGGTGGGTGAGGGCGGCCGGGAGCCATTCGCCCCAGGTGGTGTGCACGACGGCGGTGCCCGTGGCCGCCATGGCGGCGCGCACCGGCTGCCGGGTTCCGCCGGGCCCGCGCACGTGGACGGGCGGCGAGAGGTGAGTGACGACGCCCATGGCTGTCCTTCGAGTCGGCCGGTCACGGTACGGACGCTCCGCGCACCCGTACCGTCCGACTCTCTCCGGGATCGCTCGGGGTCCGCTGGAGACCCGCTGGGGAATCGCCGGTGGTCCGCGGTCGCCGCCAGGGGCGGACGCGTCGGACCGGAGGCCGCGTGGCAGGTGGGCGGGGTGTCCCGCTCCGTACGGCAGCGGGGATGGGGCGGTTCTCCAGCGGCCGTCGACCGGTCTTCGGGCCAACCTCGGGGAGGCCCGGCCCCGTTGGCACCGGTCCGGTCTGGCGTGGCCGGCGGCGAGCGGGCATCCTGGGGCGCGGCCGGAGGTGCGGGAAGCCGGTGGGGTTCGCACGATCCACCGGGCAGCTGATCTCAGGGCAGGTGTTCAGGACGCGTGATCTCAGAACATGTGGTCTACAGGGCCGATGTTCCCAGCGCATGTGATCCCAGCGCACGTGATCCCAGAGCACGTGCTCTCAGGACTCAGGACATGTGGATCGTCCGGACGGCTCTTTCGGCGTGGTCGCGGGCCGGTTCAAGGACGGCCAGGGCCTCGCGGCCCAGCTCCTCGCGCAGGTGGCGGCGCGCCTCGGCCAGGCCGGCACCGCTGCCGAGGATCTGTTCGACGGCCTCGTCGCGGACGACGACGGCCTGCCGGCACACGACGGAGACCCCGCGCGTGTCCGGCACGAGCTGCCAGTCGCAGGTGCGCGCGGCCACCAGCGCCGATGTGTCGGTCTCCTTGTGGACGATGCGGCCCGCGTGCGGGAAGCACACGCGCATCGCCTCCGTGGTCCGGAGCGTGCCGTCGGCGCCCCGGGTGTCCGTCGTCAGTCGCTGGACGCCGGGCGCGTCCTCGGTGAGTTCCACGCGCGCCACGTGCGGCACCACCCCGGGCCACTCCCCCACCCGGTACAGGAAGTCGTAGACCAGTTCGGCGGGCCCCTTGACCCGGATCTCGTCCTCGAACGCGAGCACCAGCCCGTCCAGTTCCGTCCACCGCTCCGCCGACGACCGCAGCCGCTCCAGCGCCGCCCGGATACCGGAGTCGACGGCCCGCACGGTTTCCGCGCCGTCGCCGGGCGCCGCCCCGGTCACCGTGAACGCGTGCCGCAGCACCAGCCGGCACGCCGCCGGGCCGCGCTCCTCGACCTGCCACACCCCGTCGATCGCGCGGACGGGCCCGGACTGACCCTCGTACCGGAAGTCGACCCGGCGTCGCGCCGCGTCCAGGAAGCGGCGTGCCGTCCAGCATCGCGACGTGCCGGGTGCGGTGGCCCACATCCTCAGCCGTTCCTCGTTCCCGTCGAAGTCCAGCACCTCGACGTGGACGCCGCACGGGAGGAACAGCGGCCATCTCTCCGCGTCCGCGATCAGACCGTGGACGACCCCGGCCGGGGCGCCGATCTCCCACTTGTGCGAGGTTCGGTGCACACGCTCACCCGACGCCATGTCAGACCTCTCCTCACGTTCGTTGCGCGCGGGGAGAGTCGCCGCCCGGGCGTCTCGTGGGCGTCCCGGGGCGGCTGTGGCGGTGGGCCGGGTGCCGCAGCGCGGACCCGCCGACCGGGTTGGTCACCATGGTGCGGCTCTCCTGCGGCTCTTCGGTAGAAGCACCGTGGGCCCTGCCGCTGGAGAAGCGTTCGAGAACGGCTCGACAGACCGCCGTGGGCGACGACTTCGGGCCACGCGCGAGGGAGGGAGGGAGGGCGGGCGGGCCGCCGTGCGAGCGGGGCGGGGACGCGCGAAGGTCCTGGCGCGTCCCACCGAACTCCCGTCCTAGAACGGGGTGTTGCGCTGGGTGCCCGGGGCCTGGTGCGGCCCTGCCGGGGCCCGCGGAATCGGCAGTCGCTGAGGGGCCGACCTGGCCCACGGAAAGCCGTGGCGCAGTTCGAGGACCGTTTCGTCGTCGTCCGACACGACGGCGACGGCGGCCAACACCCCCGGCACCGGCTCCAGTTCGACGAACCGCCACCGCCGGGACAGGTCGTCGTCAGGTGGCCGGAAACCCAGGACGCCCCGGTCATCGCCGAGCCGGAAGGCGAAGGCGTCGAAGGCCATCCCGAGCCCGAAGCCGCGCGCCTTGGAGTACGCCTCCTTCAGCGTCCACAGCCGCAGTACCCGTACGTCCCTGGCCCGGCCCGGTCCCACCTGGTCGACCCACTCCCGTTCCTCGGGCGCGAACGTCTTCACGATGATGTCGAACCCCTGGTCGCCCCGGTCGAGCCGTTCGACGTCCACACCGATCCGGTTGCGGCGCACCACGCCCAACAGGTTCTGGCCACCCGCGTGGGACAGGTTGAAGTCCAGTTCGCGCCCGCCGCGCGGCAGTCCGCCCGCGGGTTTCTGAAGGAAGGGCCGGCCGCGTGAGGAACGCCAGATGACCGCTTCGCTCTCCGGTATGCCGCTCTCCAGGGCCAGTACACGGCGCAGCAGGACGTGCGAGACGACGTACTGGCGGCGATCGCGCTCGAAGAGGAACTGCGCGGCGCTCTCCCGCTCGTGCTCGTCCAGCCACTGCGCGGCGAGCGTGGCCGCGATGCCCGGCGCGAGGTCGTCGTTCGGGCAGAACCACAGCTTCACCGCCTCGGGCCCGGTCTCCGGGGCGGGTCTCATCCGGCCTGCTCCCCCGGCTCCGCACCGCTCAGCCACAGGGACCGGCGCAGGAACACCGGCGCCGGCAACGGCGTCACGAGGGACGGGTCGCCGCTCGGCGCCTCCAGCGCCGCCCAGTCGACCGTGACCCCGGAGAGCCAGAGACGGGTCACCTGTTCGACGCGTCCGCTCCGCCACAGCGCGGCCAGGTAGTCGGCGGTCTCGGGCAGGGCGCTCAGACCGAGCGGGTCGCCGCCGCCGCCCTCGCGCGGGTCGACGGCCTCCTCCCCGTGCAGGAACGCGCGGAGTGCGGCGCGGAGTTGGGGTACGTCGCGTACGAAGAGGGCCATGCGGCAGGGGTGCGCGGAGCGGCCCGTGCGCAGCCCGCGGGCCAGCGCGGGCAGGTCGACGGCGGGGCCGGGCTCGTCCAGCCGGCCGAGCAGCCGACGCGCGGTGGCGGCGAGGTGCCGGGGGGTGGGCGCGGAGAGCAGTACGGCCTCGTCGTGTTCCGTGTCCGCCTCGGCGGGGGCGCGGCGCGGGGAGCCGACCACGTCCGGTTCCCGGGGCGCGTACTCCTCCAGGACGACGTCGGCCCGCAGCCCGCCGGGGTCGCCGCCGGGCTCCGGCAGCAGTTCGACGACGGCGCGGCGCGGCCCCTGCCAGGGGCTCGCGTCGGCCCCGTCCCGTACGGGCGCCAGCACCCCGTGCCGCAGTTGCAGGACGGCCGAGGTCAGCGCGGCGATCCCGGTGGCCGCACCGGCGTCCCCGATGCGGCGCACGGTCGCGGCCCGGGTCTCGCGCAGACCCACGGACGCCGGTTCCCGGCCGGTGGCCGGGGAACGGGGAGCGGATGCTCCCGCCGAGGTCGTACGGAGGACCGCGTACACCCGGTCGCCGTCGGCCACCGCGTCCCGCAGCGGCCTGAGCACGACCGCGCCCACTCCCTCGCCCGCGCCGGAGCGCGCCCGTGAGGGATGCAGCAGCAGTTCGACGCCGCCGGCCACGGCCATGGCGCACTCGCCGCCGCGCAGCGCCCGTACGGCGAGGTGGACGGCGACGAGTCCGGAGGACCAGCCGGCGTCGACGGCGTGCGCGGGCCCGGTCAGACCGAGCAGGCCGGACAACCGGCGCGCCATGCCCCAGTGGCCGCCACGGGGGGTCTCGCGGTGTCCACGTGCCCATGCCTCGGCTCCGAGCAGGGCGTAGTCGGCTGAGCCCGCGCCCACGAACACCCCGACGGCGCGCGGCTGTCCGGGACCGCCGGTCAGGGCGTCGAGCCGGGCGCCGGTACCGCCGGCGTCCTCCAGCGCCTCGCAGGCGGTCTCCAGGAACAGCCGTTCCTGAGGGTCCATCAGGCGGGCTTCGTCCTCGCCGAGTCCGAAGAACTCGGGGTCGAACTGGTCGACGCCGTCGAGGAAATAGCCTCGTTCCCCGCCGCTCGTCAGCGGGGCGCCGGGGCGGGCCGGCGGCACATCCGTCGCCGTGTCGCGCCCTTCCCGCAGGTTCTGCCAGAAGGCCGCGAGGTCGGTCGCCTGCGGGTAGCGGCCCGCCAGGCCGACGACGGCGATCCCGTCCGGGGCCAGGCCCGGCGCGTGCCGAGTGGTTCCGTCCGGCGCCAGGCCCGGCGCGTCCCCGGCGGTTCGGTGCGGGGCCGTCGGAGCCGGCGGGTCCCCGGCGGTCCCGGGCAGCGGTGCGGCCGGGTCCCCCGGCACCACCTGGGGGGACCGGCTCTCCGGCGGCGGGGGGCCGCCGTCTTCCCAGGTCTCCCAGGACTCTCCAGTCGTCCCCTGTTCGTCGGCCTCATCGGCTTCGTCGGCCACGAGCGAGCCGAGCAGTTGTGAGGCGCTTCGCCGGTCCAGGGACCCTTCCTTGTACCGGACAAGTATCTCCCGTGCGTCCATGACCCCGTGCTCGCCTCAGGCCCGTCGTGACAGCAGGACGAGAGCCTGCTCGATGGTGAGCAGGTCGCCGCGTACGGCGTCGAGCACCATGTCCACGCCCGACGACGCGGCCGGCCGGGTCGTGAGCGCGGTGAGGTGCGCCGCGAGGGCGGCCAGGCTCGGGTGGGTGCCGAGTGCGGCGGCCCGTTCCGTCGTCCCGTAGAACCGGTTGACGGTCTCCACGAACTCCGAGCCGAGGATGGAGTCGACACCGAGGACGGGGAACGGCGCGTGTACGTCGAGATCCCAGGGGTCGCAGCGCAGCAGCCGGGCGAGTTCCTCCCGGAGGACGACGAGCACCTCCCGGTCAACGGCGGACGGCGGCGGTGCGAGCGGCGGGACGGAAACGGTGGCGCGAGCGCGGGCGGGCGCGGCGGCGGAGACGGTGGCCCCGTACGGGAAGCCCTCCGGCCCGGGCACCCCGCCGAGTGGCTGTCCGGCGGGCACCGGCCGTCCCGACCGCAGCTCACCCACGTACCGGGCGAACGAGGCCGGCGTGGCATGGGCGGAGAGGGCGTCCGCCTTGACCGGGATCCCGCACCGGGCGTTGACGCCCGCCACGAACTCCACCGCGAGCAGCGAGTCGAGACCCAGGAAGCGGAAGGACTGCCGGGCGTCGATGTTCTCCGGCGCGACCTTGATCACCCCGGAGAGGACCGCCACCACGTCGGCCAGTGGGCCGGCCGGCGTCGGGGCGGAGGTCAGGAGGGCGGCGGAGGGCTGGTGATCACTGGGCATGGAAGGGCTCCAAGTCGCTCGTCCGGGTCCGCCGGAGGAGCCACGTCGTCAGTGTGCTGTCGGTGTCCGCGATCACCACGGCCCCGAGGGGAGCGCCGGGCGGCTCGTGACTCGCCGGGCCCTCAGCCCACCCGGACCGCTCGCTCACCACCGCGGGCGGGCACCGCGGCGTCCTGCCCGGCCTCGGGACCGGCCATCAGGAGGGAGAGTTGCAGTCGCCGCAGTCCCGCGGACGGCTCCAGGCCCAGCTCACGGATGAGGGAGCGGCGCAGCCGCTGGTAGGTCTCCAGAGCCTCGGTGCGCCGGCCGGAGCGGTGCAGCGCCAGCATGAACTGGCCGTGCAGCGTCTCGTGCATCGGATAGCGGCTCACCAGGACCGACAGCTCTCCCAGCAGCTCCCGGTGCCGGCCCAGCCGCAGGTCGGCGTCGATGCGCTGGTCGAGCGCGCAGAGCCGGGTCTCCTCAAGGCGCTTCTCCTCCGGCGACAGCTGCGTTCCCGTCTGTACGTCGGCGAGCGCGGCCCCGGTCCACAGGGAGAGCGCCTCGCGCAACTGCCTGGCCGCGCCCTGGAAGTCACCGGCGTCCATGGCCCGGTAGCCCAGACCGGCGAGCCGTTCGAACTCGCGCACGTCGTGGCCGCCGCCGGAGCTGTGCAGCAGATAGCCGCCGGGGGTGGTGACGAGTACGTCCTTGGCGGTACGCGGCGCCGCGCCCTCGGGGTCCCGCACCAGGGCGGCGCCGATCAGCTCCCTCAGTTGCAGCACGTACGTCTGGAGTGTGGCGCGCGCGCTGCGCGGCGGCGCCGTTCCCCAGAGTTCCTCGGTCAGCGTCGGGACGGTGACGACCTGATCGGCTCGGAGAGCCAGCAGGGCGAGCACCTGGCGCGGCTTGGGCGCCGTCGGCGTGATCGAGACTCCGTTTTCCCGGACAGTCAGGCCGCCCAGTACAGAGATGTCCATGGCGTCTCCCCCTATGCACTTGAGTGATCGACCGCCGACCCCTGGCCGCCCGATCTCGGGTACCCCACGAGTAAAAAACAGCGCGGACGGTTTGTCAATCACAAACCGTCCGCGCTGTTTAATCCCTCTCCTGACCACCACTTTCACCCGCCCTCAGCCCGCTCCCCCGCCATCCGCCGCCCAACCAAAGCGACATAGCGGACTGCTCCGCACACTCCAGACGTTCAATCCAACGGCAAAACAGCGCGGGCGGTCCTGAAACTTCCACAAGCAGCGCCCCGCGCTGAGTCGGGTCCGGCCAGGCCCGATCAGGTCCGGCCACGTCAGATCAGCGCGCGACCGCCACCAGCCGGGGCAGCATCAGCTCCCAGAAACGGGCCACCCGCTCCTCCGAGAGCCACTCCGGGTCTCTGGCACCAAGTACCTCGAAGCCCACGGTGGCCGCCACGATGGCCGGCGCGACCCGCGCGGACGACACCCCCTCGGCGAGCAGACCCTCCCGCTCGGCCCGGTCGAGCGTCCCCTCGACCCAGACCTGCCACTGCCACCGCAGGGCGGCGCCGGTGTTCCGCGTCGGGCCGCCGCACAACTCGAACCCGGCCCGCACGACGATGTCGCTCGCGAGCCTGCTCATCAGCGCGTGCGTCGCCGCCACCAGCGCGTCCAGGGCGTCACCCGCGGCCTCCGCCTCGCCGGTCATCCGGGCCACGACGTCCGCCGCCTGGCGTTCCACCGCGTCCGCCAGGACCTTCTTGTTGTCGAAGTGGAAGTGGAGCGCGCCCCGGCTGACGCCCGCGCGACGGCTGATGGTGGCCAGCGAAGCGAGCGCGAACCCCTCCTCGGTGAACACCTCGGCAGCCGCGCGAATCAGCGCCTGCCGAGTACGTGCCGCTCGCTCCTGCTTGACCATCATGCGTCTCCTGGCTGCGGGTTGTCGGCGTGACGTCGCTCGCGACCGCCACGCCCGCTGTTTCGTTGCCTACTGGCGTGGGCCGCCGTGCTCGCGGGACGGCGGGACGGCGTGGATCGTGCGGAGCGGATCAGCACCTCGCGGCCTGGACCGGGACCTCGCCATGTCAGCCCCCTCCCGGATCAGGTCCGGGGAAGACCCCACCCCGGACCCACCAGGAGATTAACAAACCGCGCACGCTGTTTCCAGGTGAAGGACAGCCGACGCCGACGGACGGGGATGGTGCGGCCCTCGGAACCCCGCACACGCCATGGGGCCACGGGCGCCGCCGACGGCAACGCGCACCGGACGCCGACCCGTGCGCGGCGATCCCCGCACCGGCCGGCCGGGGGAGGAAGGAATCACTCCACTTCCTCCTCCCACTCAGGCACCTTCGACACTGGTAATTAAACCGGCTGGTATGTATCTTCTTGCCGAGAGTTAGTGAGGACCACAACATTCGGGCTCAGCAGGCTCTGGGGGAACCATGTCTTCGAGCACCTTCCGTATCGATCGCGCACTCCACAGCGCGGAGCGCGCCGTCCACGCCACCACCGGACCGACAGGAACCGGACCGGCCCTGACGACCACCGTCCCGAAGGAATTCGTCCACAGGGCCGGCGTCGCCGAGGTGTTCCTCACCGACTGGAGGCGCGCGGGCGACCACCAGTTCGGCGTGGCCGCCCAGTGGCCTCGCGGGCACGGCTTCTTCAGCAACGTCGACGGCCATCACGACCCGCTCATCGCCGCCGAGACGATCCGCCAGGTCGGGGCCCTGCTCGCCCACGCCGAGTACGGCGTCCCCCTCGACCACCACTTCCTGATGTGGGACCTCTCCATAGCCGTGCGACCGGATCACCTTCTGGTCGACCACGCACCCGCCTCCCTCGACATCGAGGTGGTCTGCGCGGACGTGAAATGGCGCCGGGACACCCTGGCGGGGCTCCACTACGACACGGTGATCCGCCGCGACGGCCACATCGCCGCGACCGGCAGCGCGACGTTCTCCTGCGCCTCCCCCAAGACGTACGGCCGACTGAGAGCCGACCGGCTGGAGGAACGCGGCCCGCTGCTTCCCCTCACCGCCCCCACGGCCCCGCAGAACGTCGGCCGTGTCTCACCGATGGATGTCGTCCTCTCCCCCGCCGGAGGGCCGGACCGCTGGCATCTGCGGGTGGACACCCGCCACCCCGTGCTGTTCGAGCACCCCGTCGACCACGTGCCGGGCATGATGCTGCTCGAAGCCGCCCGGCAGGCCACCGTCGCGAACCTGGGGTACGCCGCCCCGCCCCTGGAGGTCACCGGGGAGTTCATGCGCTACGCCGAGCTGGACACGCCCTGCCTGATCGAGTCGAGCCGCCTCCCCGGATCGGGCGCGGACGGCGAGGAGTCCGTGCTCGTGACCGGTCACCAGGACGGCGAGCCGGTGTTCCGGTCCACCGTGACCATGGCGGCGCCCACCGGGTGAGCCGGTCCGCCGCCCACGCGGCACGAGGCCGAGGGGCTCCGTGAACGGCCTCCCGGGACGTCCGGCGG
>NZ_JBHUUW010000021.1:0-124710 GCF_042670825.1 Streptomyces sp. NPDC057137
CCGCGGCCGCTTGCGTTTCATGACGGTCAACTATCGAGCGGTACGGAAGGGGAAGTCGGCATAGGAGTTAACGGTGTTGACAGTGACCTGCACCGGATCCGGGGCCTTGAGCATGGTCGGATCCCCGCCGGAGACGGTGAGACGGAGCCGGTGTCCTTCGGCGAACCGCCAGTGCTGCGGCCAGACCTTCACGGTGTGGCCAGTCGGCGTGCCGACCCTCACCGGCTGGGGGGCACTGTCCGAAACACGGTGTGAGGCGAGCAGGAATCCGTCGTTGACCTGGGTGGCGGTGCCGTCCGGCGCGATGTCGTCCAACTGTACGTAGAAGTTGGCGTCCGGCGCGCTGAGCGCCGTGTTCAGGCGAAGCCGCACCGATCCGGCGAGCACGGTGTCCTCGCTGAGCGCGGCGGAGGTGAAGCGGGCGTCCGGCAGTGGTGCCGAATGGTCGCCGTCGAGCCAGCGGTCCCACCGTGCCAGCAGGGTTCCGGGCGGCTGCTCCTTCGCGGGATCGCAGCCGGCGGCCGGGCGGTCGGTTCCGTGCTGGATGTCGCCCAGATCCCGCCCGGGTACGGACTGTCCCCGTAGGGGTTGTCCTGGGCACGCCGGGGCGATGGCAACCAGATGCGGAGGTTGGAGCGCGGCGGCCCGATAGGAGGTCAAGCCTCCGTAACTCGACCCCTGCTGGCCGATCCGGTCCGTGGACCAAGGCTGGGCGACGAGACCGGGGAACCGGCCGTGGGCGGGGGCGCCACCGCCTCCGCCTCCGCGCGGAACGCTCAAGCCGTGAGACGCGGCGCGAACCGGCGGACCTTTTCGGGTCGATCACAGGGGAGCCTCCATGAACTCGACGGACGTCGCCCTGGGGGAGACGACGCCGGTCACTCCATCGGAGGGGAAGGCTTACGGAACAGGCCGTATGCCGTCTCGCCGCACAAGAGCTCCTGCCTTACGGGTTGTTGGGCGGGTCAATGGGGCATGTCGTTGAGCGCGGTGGACAGACCGGCCAGGGCGGCCGGCTCCGCGGCGAGTAGGACGACGGTGCGACCTTCCAGGTCGGCGTCGGTGATGGCCCTGAAGCCGTTGGCTTCGAAGCGACGGATTGTCTCCGTATCATCCGCGTCGGGTGCGGAGATGACACGGCGGCACTCAGGGTCGGCGCGGAAAAGCGCTGGTACGAGAGCCCGCAACAGCTCGGCGGCCGCAGGCTCCGTACGGGCACTGCCGCCGGAGAGTTCGACCGCCAGGTCATGCGCTCCCACGGGATAGCAGTGCCGCAGCGGGTGGTGAAGCACCCGGTGGAGTGTCAGCTCCAGCAGCGGAGTCCCGTCGCGAACGACGCTCCACCCCCGGGACGTACGGGTGACAGGTCTGAGCGGATCGGTGGCGCGCAGAGCCCAGCCGCCGCCGAGTACCGGCTCCGGCGGTCCCGGTACGGGGGCGTAGGGGTCACTCATGCTTCTCCACCCACCGCCGCAGGATTCCTTTGGCCAGTTTCCCGCTGCCGTTGCGCGGCATTTCCTCGATCAACAGCACCTTGGTGGGCAGCTTGTAGCGGGCCAGGTGCAGGCCGCCGAACTCACGGATCTCTTCCACCGTCAGTTCCGTACCGGGCTCGCAGGTGAGGACGGCCAGCACCGTCTCCCCCCACTTGGCGTCCGGTACGCCGAGGACGGCCACCTCGATGACCGAGGGATGCTCGATCAGTACCCGCTCCACCTCGGCCGGATACACGTTCTCCCCACCGCTGATGATCATGTCTTTGAGCCGGTCCACGACGTAGTAGCAGTTGTCGCGGTCGCGATGGGCGATGTCACCGGTGTGGAACCAGCCCGCCTTGTCGAAGGCTTCGGCCGTGGTGATGGGATCGTTCCAGTAACCGTGTGTCACGTTGGGCCCGCGGACGCAGAGTTCGCCCTGGACGTCCGGTTGATCGATCCGTGCGCCGGTGGCGGGGTTCGACAGACACACCTCCGTGTACGGCATGGGCATCCCGGCCGA
Organism: Streptomyces sp. NPDC057137; assembly: GCF_042670825.1. Taxonomy (NCBI): domain Bacteria; kingdom Bacillati; phylum Actinomycetota; class Actinomycetes; order Kitasatosporales; family Streptomycetaceae; genus Streptomyces; species Streptomyces sp. NPDC057137. The sequence continues at coordinate 1,999 of NZ_JBHUUW010000021.1, forward strand.
GCCGGACTTGGTAAGGGTCAACTCGGGCGGCAGGTAGGTGGCGAAGGGGGCTGTCTCGGTCAGTCCCCAGGCCTGCTGGAGCATGACCCCGCGCGCCGCGTAGTCACGGATCAGTTGAGGTGGCACCGGGGCCCCGGCGACGATCGGGGCCCGCAGGGCGCCGAGGTCGGCCTCGGTGAAGCTCGGTACACGCGCGATTGCGGCGAACATCGCCGGTACGGCGAACAGGCTGTTCACGCGGTACGAAACCAGGTCGTCCAGGCATTTCTGCGGTTCGAAGACACGGTGCAGGACGACGGACCCGCCGCGCGTCAGTGTGCGCAGAGTCAGGGCGTTCAGACCGCCGATGTGGAACAGCGGCGCGGCGGCGAGGGTGATGTCGTCGGGGAGAGTGGGGACGACGCTCTCGACGTTCACGGCGTTCCACCACAGGTTGCCGTGCGTGAGCATGACGCCCTTGGGACGCCCGGTGGTGCCGGACGTGTACATCAGGACGGCGAGGTCGTCGTCGGTCAGCTTCACCGGCCGCGGCGCGGGCCGGTCGTGTGTGAGCAGGGCGGACAGCGGTTCCCACTGCGTCAACGGGTCGGCGGCGGCCGGGCATACGGGGTCGGTGTCGACGAGAATGTACTGGCGCGCGGGCAAGCGGTCCGAGATCGACTCGACCAGTTCGCGATGGCCTTCCTCGACGACCAGGCTGTGGGCGCCGCAGCTGTCAAGGATGCCGCGCACCTCGTCGCCGGCGAGGCGGAAGTTGACGGGGACGAAGACCGCGCCGAGCTGAGCGGCGGCGAGCAGGGTCTCCAGCAGCGCGGCACTGTTGTAGCCGAGGTAGGCGATCCGGTCGCCGCGCCGCAGCCCGCGCAGGGCCAGTCCTGTAGCGAGCGCGTTCACCGTCGCGCTCAGCTGTCCCGAGGTGATCTTCTGGTCCTCGTAGTGGAGGCACACGGTTTCGGCGGAGTGACGGGCTCTGCGGTGCACCGCTGTGGCGGGGCTGATGTCGACGACCATGACGGCTCCTTCGATGACGTCGCACTAAGGGCAAAGGTGAGGCTGTGCTCAGAGACCGGCACCACCGGCCGGGGTACGGAATCCGCGTACCGAGATCCCGCCGTCCGCGGGTATGACGGTGCCGGTGATCGTGGAGCTGTCAGCGCGTGAGGCGAGCAGAACGTAAGGCCCGGTGAAGTCTTCCGGTTCCACACTGGAGTCGTACAGCGGGATCATCGGAGGCTGTGCATTGCCGGATGCTTCGTTCCTGGCGAAGGACGCGGCCAGGGTGCGCTTCTGGAGGCCGAGGCTCTCGGGTCCGCTCAGCTGGGTGCGCATCCCGCCGACGGCGACGCCGTTGACTCGGACGCGGGGGGCGAGTTCGTAGGCGAACTGGCGGAGCAGCCCGAGGCAGGCGTGTTTGCTGGCCGTGTACAGCGGACCACCGCCGTCCGTGTGGAAGGACGCGTTGGAGAGGGTCATGACGATGCTTCCGCGGGCGGCGACCAGCTCACGCCATGCGGCCTCGACAGCCAGGACGTACCCCTTGACGTTGACGGCGAAGATCTCGTCGAAGGCTTCGGACAGTTCCGCGCCCGTCAGCTTGGTGACGCTGCGGTGATAGTCCCAGATCCCGGCATTGGGGACGAGAATGTCCAGCCGTCCGAACCGGTCCACGGTCGTCTCCACCGCGCGGTGCATGTCAGCCGGGACACGTACGTCGCCCGTGACGGTCACGACCCGGTCGGCGTGATCGCCGGCTGCCGCCACGACCTCCTGGAGCTGCGCGTCCGTACGCCCCAGGATGGCCACGTTCGCCCCTTCGGAGAGGTAGCGCAGGGCGACTGCCCGGCCGATCCCGGAACCTCCTCCGGTGATCAACGCGGTGTCGCCGCTCAACCAGCCCATGGCGTCAGCGCTCCTGGAGGAAGTCGAGGACCAGCCGCTCGAACTCGTCCTGTTTCTCCAGCTGGACCCAGTGGCCGCAGCCGCCGAAGACATGCAGCTGGACGTCGCGGATCTGCCGGAGCATGAGCTGCGCGCCGTCCAGCGTGATGGTGCGGTCGTCCCGGCCCCAGAGCAGCAGCGTCGGTGCCTTGATCTTGTGTACGTCGCGCCAGAGCGGGTCCATGCCGTGGCGCCGGGCGAAGGCGGCGTTGTAGCGGTGGTAGAAGGCGATGTGGGAAGGGTCGAGCGAGGCCTCGTAGCGGGCTTGGACCGTTTTCTCCCACCGCTTGGGCTCGGCGGTCATGACCCGGATGAAGTCACGCATCTTGGAGACGCTCGGTCCGCTGCCGTTGTAGTAGCGGAACATGGCCTTCTGGCCCTCGGTGGGAGTGGGGCCGAATGGCAGCCAGCCTCCGCCGGGTGCCATGAGTACCAGCTTCTCCACCCGCTCGGGTACGGCGAGCGCGGTGGCGATGGCCGCGGCCCCGCCCAGGCTGTTGCCGAGGAGGTGGAAGCGGTCGACGTTCAGCGCGTCCAGGGTCTCCAGCAACGCGTCGACAGTGATCGCGGTGATGCTTCGGGCCGCGAGGTCCTCCTCGGACGGGCGGTAGCTGCCGCCGAACCCCGGCTGGTCGGGGAGGATCACCCGGTGTGCGGCGGAGAGGGCGGGCAGATTCTGGCGGTAGTTGGCCACCGCGTCGGCGCCGGGCCCTCCGCCGTGCATCATCACCAGGGCCGTTCCGGACCCGGTCTCGCTCACCGCGATGGGGCCCAGGGCGGTGGGGACCGTACGGGTGGACAGCTCCGGTTCTTCGGTGATCACGTGTGGCTCCCCTTCACAGAAAGGTGCTGATGTTCTTGGCGAGCAGGACGTTCTGGTCCAGCAGGATGGTGCGCCGGGCGATGAGCAACTGGCCGTCGGCACCCCGCCGCAGCAGGTCGGTGCGGGAGCCCGCGTAGACGTCCACTTCACGCTCCAGCCGGTTGCGGTAACAGAGGAACGCCGAGTCGGCGAGGTACTGCCCGGGTTCGTCATCCGCTCGCACCGCGATATTGGTGACGAGATGCCGGGTACGCGATGGCGGGTCCTCGGCCCAGGCCATACCGGAGTCGAATCGTCGGATCCGCCACATCAGGCTGGCCTTGGTCTCGTCGAAGATCGCGACCTCGCCCGGCGCGCCATCGGCCAGACTCTGCTGGCGGCGGAGCCGGTTGGTGCGGACCGGCGCCCAGTAGTGGAGATCGTCGGCAAGGAGATCGAGCCAGTCCGCGTAGCGGTGTTCGTCGAGCAGACGCGCTTCCAGGGTGTACAGCCGCTGCGCCTCGAAATGCAGTCGGATGTCGTCGTCGAACGGCCGGTGATCCGCACCGGCGGACGTCCCGGCCGCCGGTTCGGCGCGTGAGGCACTCATCACTCCTCCTTCGTGGTTCGGCCGCGCAGGCAGCGTCGTGGGTCTGTTTGATGTCATTGGAACCGCTGGCCGGCGGGTGCGGGGAGCGGGTGTGCCGCTGTCCGGCACACCCGATGTCTCAGTTACGGAGCAGCGTGCGCGGGTCGGCGGTCTCGTCGGCGAGACGTGACGCGTCGAGGGGAACGGCGCGGTCGATGAGGCGGCGGGCCGTGGCGATGTCACGGGCGCGGTCGATCGCGGCGGCCGCGACGAGGCGGTCGTCGTGGAGTCCGAACACGGTGAAGGCGCTGCTGTCTGCGGACCCCCGAAGCACCAGGCGATTCGCTTCGGCCATGGTTCCCGCCGCCTCCAGCCGTGACCCGTGACGGTCCGACCAGAACCACGTGGCCCGCTCGGCTTCGGGGGCTTCGCCGAGCAATCCGATCGCTGCCGCACGGCCGTCGCGCTGGGCGGCGTCCCAGTGCTCGTGGCGTGTCGGCTGTTCATGCCTCCTTGCCGCGTCGCCGACCGCGTAGACAGCGGGGTGCGAGCTCCGCCGACACGCGTCAACGACGATTCCGTCGGCGGTGCTCAGTCCCGACGCCTCGGCCAGGGCAGTGGACGGGCGAATGCCGATACCGACCACAACGGTGTCCACGGCGAGCGGATCATCCCGCCCCGAGATGTGGACCAGGGCCCGGCCCGGCCGATGCTGTATGCGCTCGACGCCCCCGGTGACCAGCTCGATGCCCGCCTCGCTCTGCTGCCGGCGCAGGGCGGTGGCGACCGCGACACCCACCACCGGGGCCAGCGGCAGGGGAACGGGGTCGATCAGAGTGACCTGGCAGCCGAGCGTTACCGCCGCCGAGGCTGTCTCGGCGCCGATCAGTCCGGCGCCGACGACGGCCACGTGCGTGCCCGGGAGGAGCCGCGCGCGCAGCCGTTCGGCCTCCTCCCAGGTGCGTAGCAGGTGTACGGCCGGGTCGTCCCCGCCGGGTACCGGCAGCGCGCGGGGCGTACCACCGGTCGCCAGCACGACCCGGTCGCCGAGGACGGAGGTACCGTCGGCCGTCTGGACCGATCCGCCCTGTGGGCGCAGCGCCGTGACCCGGGTACCGGTACGCAGTTCGACGCCTTGCTGCTCGTACCACGACGCCGGACGCAGCGGAATGCCGTCGCGGCCCGCCTTGCCGAGCAGGACGTCCTTGCTGAGCGGCGGCCGGTCGTACGGCAGGCCGGCCTCGGCCGACAGCAGCACCAGCCGGCCGTCGTATCCGAGCGAGCGCAGGGCGTCGCAGGTGGAGACGGCGGCCAGTCCCGCTCCCACGAAGACGATCCGTTTCATCCGGCGGCCTCTTCACCGGCGTACAGCCAGATCTCGCCGTCGCGGATCTCCAGCCGGTGCGCGCGTACGGGCTCGGTGACCGGCATCGACTGCGGCTTCCCGGTGCGCAGACAGAACTTTCCGCTGTGCAGGGGGCATTCGACCTGTCCGCCCTCGATCCAGCCGTCCGCCAGCGACGCCTGCCCGTGTGAGCAGGTGTCGTCCAGGGCGAAGAAGTCGCCGCTGTCGTCGTGGAAGACGGAGATCGGTCCGTCGTGTCCTGTCCTTTCGGCGGTGACCGTCAGCGCCTCTCCCTCGGGGATGTCGCCGACGGCGGCGACCCGGATACCGGTACTGGTAGTTGTCATGGGGTGCCGTCCGTCTCATGCCAGGCAGGTGTGTTCATCAGGTCGCGCCAGCGGGTGTAGAAGGCGCGGGCGGCGCCATCGCTGTAGAGGTGTCCGGTGGTGCCGGGATGGATACCGTCCTCGCCTTCCAGCCCGAGCCCCATCTGGTAGTTGAGGCGCATCGAACCCGCGATGAACCCGTGTGCGGTGGCCTGGACCTCGCTCCAGTTCTCGCCGTCGTCCTGCTCGAATATCCCGGTGGGCCCGAACGTGCGCAGGTTGTAGAGCCGTTGGGCGTCCTTGGCCTCGTCGGACATGGAGCGGTCCACCAGGGTCCACGCCCACACCTCCATGCGGTCCGGTCCCCTGGGGTGCCAGACCCGGATGCTGCCGTTCACCGGCAGGTAGGAGAAGTTGGGGAACACGGTGGCGTGTCCGGTGGTCATCGGTCCTTCGACGCGGGCGTCGCCGAGCCGCTCGCGCAGTGCCTCGTAGTCGTAGTGCTTGTGTACGACCGCGTCGTCGAACCGGCTCTTGGGATGGGTGGGGAAGCCTGCTCCGTGACCGAGCGGATCGGCGTACTGGCGTCCCGGAGTCTGCGCGATCTCCGTCTTGGGGCCTTTGCCCGAGGGCGACATGACCATGAGGGCGGAGGCGTGGGAGATGTTGACGTGGTACCAGTCGGAGGCGAACTGTTCCGCGGCCAGCTTCCAGTTGCCTTCGAGTACCCACTTGTGGACGCCTCCGACGACTTCGGTGCCTTCGGGATCCCGGTCCAGCATCGCGTCCATGTACCAGGTCATACCTCCCAGCGATTCGGCGAGGGGCGGGGCCTCGGTGTTCCAGGTGGCGAAGACCAGCCCCTTGTACGTGTCGAGGTGTGCGACCTCGGTCAGCCCCCACTGCTTCTGATCGAAGTGATCGGGGTAGCCCTCGTGGTTCGGTACGTTCACCAGCTGGCCGGCCGTGTCGTAGGACCAGCCGTGATAGCTGCACGTGAACGCCTTGGCCGCGCCGGCGTCCGCCCGGCACACCCGCATTCCGCGGTGCCGGCAGACGTTCAGGAACGCCCTCAGCCTCCGGTCGCGGCCCAGGACGACCAGGACGGGGTCCTCGCCCATGTAGGTGGTGAAGAAATCACCCGGCTTCGTGAACTGGCTCTCGTGGGCGAGGAAGAGCCAGTTGGGTGCGAAGACTCGGCGAAGCTCCTGCTGGTAGAGGTCACTGTCGCTGAAGACTGTGCGGTCGATCAGCCCCCGGTCCAGGTCGAACAGCCCGCTGACGTCGGTGTTCATGCGGGCACCTCCGTGGTACGGCCGGGGCGCCGGTGACCCCACACACTCGTGCCGGCCATCCGGGTCGCCGTCCAGGGGTCGCTGACCGTGATCGCGCCGTGTCCGTACTCGACCTCGAACCCTGACGGGGTGACGGCGTAGAAGGACACCATCCGGTCATTGCTGTGGCGGCCCAGGGTCATGGCGAGGGGGGCTGCGCCGGCGGCGCAGCGATCTTGGGCGAGACCGACGGTGTCGAGGTCGTCGACCTCCAGCATGAAGTGGAACAGTTCGCCCGGCTCGATGTCCTTGCGCGGCTTGCGTTCGGGATCGACGACGAGGCCGGCGAAGGCAAGGCTGTGGTGGCGTGAGTTGGTGTGCAGGAACGCGATGCGCTTGCGGCCGAGATCGCAGAAGTCGCTGGCCTTGAAGCCCAGCAGTTCGGTGTAGAAGCGGTAGGTGGCGTCGTAGTCCTCGACGTTGAACACGATGTGGCCCAGGCCCTGTTCACCGGTGACGAAGCGGGCTCCGGTGGGTGAGGCGAAGGCGGTGACCGCTGTCCGCGCGCCGTAGAAGATCTCGATTCTGACCCCGTCGGGGTCCCGCAGGTGGATCAGGTCCAGAACGTCACGCTGTCGGCACAGTGCCTCGTCACCGTGCTCGGTCTTGACGCCGGCGGATTCCAGTTCCCTGGCGGCAGCCTCCAGTTCGGTGGGTCCGGCGACCTCCCAGCCGGCGTAGGCGAACCCCTCGGTTTCGGCGGCGTGGAGGGCGATCCGCCAGTCCCGGTCGTCCATCCGTAGCCGCAGGCCGTCATCGGTAGTGCTGGTGCTCAGACCCAGGACGTCCTCCGCGAAGGTGCGCCAGGGGTCGATGTGCTGGGTGTGAAGGCCGAAATATCCTAGTCCGGTCAGTTGCATTGGGGGTCGGCCCCTTCGTCTCGTCGGTTCATCGGACGGTTGCCGTCAGGGTGGGCAGGCGGTCGGACCGCAGGGACAGCGTGGTTGTTCCGGTCAGCGGAATGCTGGCGTGCACCGCTCCGGCCAGGACCAGTTCGCCGGGTTCGATGCCCACGCCGTACGCGTGCAGCGTCCGGGCCAGCCAGGCCACCGCCTCCAGAGGATCGCCGAGCACTTCGGCGCCGATGCCCTTGGCGACTGATCGGCCGTCGGCCGTGAGCTCCAGGCACTCGCTTCCCAGGCTGGTCAGCAGGGCCGGGTCCGCGTCGATGGCGGGGCCGGTGATGACGAGGGCGGAAGAGGCGTTGTCCGCGACCGTGTCGGCCAGTGTGAGCCGCCAGTCTCTGATGCGGCTGTCGATCACCTCGATCGCCGCCACGACATGGGACACCGCGGCGCGCGCGTCCCCGACACTCACGGCGGGGCCGGCCAGGCGCTCGCCGAGTACGAACGCGATCTCCGCTTCGATCCGGGGAGCGATCAGACGGGCGCTGTCGATGGTTCCGCCGTCGCCGACGACCATCGAGCGGAACAGCACCCCGAAATCCGGCTCGTCCACTCCCATCTGCCGTTGCATGGGCGCGGAGGTCAGGCCCACCTTCCGCCCCGCGAGGCGGTCGCCCGCCGCGAGCCGGAGCCGGGTGTTGGTCTCCTGCACCACGTAGGCCTCGGCGACGGTCAGACCGGGGCGCAATTCGGTGAGTGGCGCCATCGGCCTGCGGGCGGCTTCGGCGCGTTCCAGGAGAGCCGCGAGTTCGCCGAGGGTGGGAGCGGTGGCGGCCGTGTCGACGGTCGGGTCAGGTGGCTGCATACGGTCATCTCACGCCGTGTGGCGCGTGGCGCCCAGTCGGTGTGCCGTCGTGCGGAACAAGCGCCGGCGGGCGGCAGGGACCGCCGGTCCTTCACGCTGTGCCGTGCCCCGGCACACGGCGTGGCACAGGCGTACGGGGGACGGCGAAGCTCAGGTGCACCGAGAGACCCGCAATCCGGCGGGTGCCGGCCAAGGAGAGGCCCCGCATGCTCGCCGCCGTGGCTGTACGCCAGAACCCTGACGATCCGCTTGCCGGTCTCGAACTGCGCGAGGTGCCCGCACCGAAACCGCCGGAGGGATGGGCGGTGATACGCGTGGTCGCCGCGGCGCTCAACCACCACGACCTGTGGACTCTGCGGGGGGTCGGGCATCCGGCGGACCGGCTGCCCATCGTGCTCGGCTGCGACGCCGCGGGAATCGACGAGGACGGGAACGAGGTGGTGGTCCATCCGGTGATCGGCGACCCTGCCGCGGGTGGAGGGGACGAGACGCTGGATCCGGGGCGTGCCCTGCTCTCCGAGCGGCACGACGGCGCGTTCGCCGAGCTGCTGTGCGTACCCCGGCGCAATCTGATCCCCAAACCGGCGAGCCTCTCCTTCGAGGAAGCCGCCTGCCTGCCGGTCGCCTGGCTGACGGCGTACCGCATGCTGTTCACCCGGGCCGCGATCCGCCCCGGGGACAGCGTGCTGGTTCAGGGGGCCACCGGCGGGGTCGCGTCGGCGGCCATCGCCCTCGCCCGAGCGGCGGGCGCGAAGGTCTACGCGACCAGCCGCACCGAGGCCAAACGTGCCACCGCTCTCACCCTCGGCGCCCACCACGCCGTACCGACCGGTGACCGCCTGCCGGAGAAGGTGGACGTGGTTGTGGAGACGGTGGGCGAGGCAACGTGGGCGCACTCGCTGAGATCGCTCCGCCCCGGCGGCACCGTGGTGGTGGCGGGCGCCACCAGCGGTTCCAACCCGCCCGCCGACCTGAGCCGGATCTTCTATCTCCAGCAGCGGGTGCTTGGGTCCACCGGCGGCACCCGGGACGAGTTCGTCGCCCTGCTGCGGTTCATCGAGAACGCGGAGATCCGCCCCTCTGTCGACCGCGTCCTGCCGCTGACACAGATCCACTCCGGCTTCGAGGCGATGCTCGGCGGACACCTCGCCGGGAAGATCGTGATCCGACCCAGCTGAACGGTGTGACCCGGACCTCCGCGAATCCGCGACACCACCACTGGGCATGAGCCAGAGGTGTCACTTATAGTGGACTAGTGGCCATTGAAGTGGTCACTCGTGTTGAGCCGTACCGGAGAGCGCCATGCCTCATGCAAAGCACCGAGCCGCGTCGGCCGAACAACAGACAGCTGTCGACAAGGCGCTGGTGCTGCTTCGGTCGCTGGCCGAGACGGACGACGAGATCGGTGTGACGGAACTCGCCAGGAGAACCAGCCTGTCGAAGTCCACCGCGTTCCGGCTGCTCGGCATCCTCCAGCGCAACGACATGGTGGCACGGGTCGGCAGCAACTACCGGCTCGGCACCGACCTGTTCGACATCGGCGCCCGGGTGTACGGGCCGACGCCCGTGCTGCTCCGGGAGCGCCTGCTGCCCTTTCTCGCGGATCTGTACGAGCTGACGCACGAAACCGTCCATCTCGCGATCCTCCACGACACCGACATCATGTACATCAACAAGATCCACGGCCACCGGCCGGCTCGCTCCCCCTCCAAAGTCGGGAGCCTGCTGCCCGCCTACTGCACGGGCGTCGGCAAGGCCCTTCTCGCGTTCGACCACGACGCCGCCGAACGGGCCATCGCCGGGGGGCTGCCGGCCCGGACCGAGTACACCATCACGGACGCCGGTGCGCTCAGGGCCGAACTGCGCGTCGTACGTGAGAACGGAATCGCGTACGACGCACAGGAAGCGACTCTCGGCCTGGCCTGCGTGGCGGTGCCGGTCATGGGAGGCAAGGGTCTTCCCGTGGCAGCGCTCTCCGTGGCCGGCGCCGACCACCGCTTCGACCCTGCTCGGTACGCACCGGCTCTGCGCCGGGTCGCCTATGAAGCATCCAGGGCTGTGGCGGTCGCGACCGCTGCCCGGCAAGCCTCCGGGCCGGCCCTCAGCTTGGAGGAACGGCGCCCGCGAGCTCCAGAGCCACGTCAATGATCATGTCTTCCTGCCCGCCGACAACCCGCCGACGGCCGAGTTCCAGAATGATGTCGGACTCCGGAACACCGAAGTTCTCCGCGGCCCGGCGGGCGTGCAGAAGGAACGAGCTGTACACACCGGCGTACCCGAGCATCAGGCTGCCCCGGTCGAGCGAGGGCAGCCGACCGGCACACACCCGGGCGACGACATCCTCGGCCACGTCCGTGAGCGCCAGCACATCGATGCCGGTCCGCGCCCCCGCACGGTCGAGAGCGGCGGCCAGCACCTCGGTCGCGGCATTTCCCGCGCCTGCTCCGAGACCGTGGAGGGAGCCGTCCAGAATGACCGCGCCCGCCTCGGCGGCGGCCAGGGCGTTGGCGACACCGCAGCCGAGGTTGTTGTGGGCATGCATGCCCAGGGGCACGTCGTCCCCCAGCTCCGCCCGCAGCGCCTGAACCCGGTGCGTCACCTGATGCGGCAGGAGAGCGCCCGCGGAATCGACCACGTACAGCGTGTCCGCCCCCGCGTCACGCATGATCCGTGCCTGCCGGGCCAGCCCCTCAGGAGAGATCATGTGGGAAAGCATCAGAAAGGCCGCGGTCTCCAGCCCCAGATCCTTGGCGGCCTGCAGATGCTGCACGGCGATGTCCGCTTCCGTGCAATGGGTCGCGATCCGTACGACGTCGATACCGGCGTCGGCCGCTTCCTTCAACTGCTCGACCGTACCGATGCCGGGAATCAGCAACGCCGCGAGCTGGCTGTGTGCCAGTTCCTCACGTGCCGCCCGGAGCAATTCGACGTCCGAGGTATGGCTGAAGCCGTAGTTGAAGGACGAGCCTCCCAGGCCGTCCCCATGGGTCACCTCGACCACCTGCACCCGAGCGTGGTCGAGGCCCCGGGTGACCTCGCGTACTTGTTCCACGGTGAACTGGTGCCGCACGGAATGCGACCCGTCACGCAGTGTGGTGTCACACATGCGGATCTGCCGGTCGGCCAGCGGGCCACCGGAACCGTCTCCTACGACGGGCGAACCGACTGAGGCCTTCTCTGCTCGTTCCGACACGTGCTCGTTCCTGTTCGTAGTCACCGCGACACCCCCGTGGTGAGGGCAGGCGCCAGCTTCTCCGCCGTGGCCACGGCCGCGGCCGTGATGATGTCGAGATTCCCGGCGTACTCGGGCAGGTAGTCGCCGGCGCCGCGCACTTCCAGGAACACGCTGATCTTCGTGGTACCGCCCGGCCCCCTGCCCGGTTCGATCAGCGGATCCGTAGTGACGCGGTAGCCCGGCACATATGTCGCCACGACCGCGGTCATGTCGGCGATGGCCTGTCGGAGCCTGTCCTCGTCGGCCGTCGGGTCAACGGCGCAGAACACCGTGTTACGCATGATCACCGGGGGGTCTGCCGGATTGAGGATGATGAGGGCCTTGCCGCGGGCGGCCCCGCCGACTCGCTCCAGGGCGGACGCGGTCGTCTCGGTGAACTCGTCGATGTTGGCGCGTGTACCCGGGCCCGCTGCCCGGCTGGAGATCGTGGAAACGATCTCCGCGTACGCCACCGGCGTCACCGCGCTGATCGCCGCCACGATCGGCACCGTCGCCTGGCCGCCGCACGTCACCATGTTGAGATTGGCCTCGGACAGCACCTGGTCCAGATTGACCGCCGGTACGACAAAGGGCCCTACCGCCGCAGGCGTCAGATCCAGAGCCGTCAGGCCGGCGGCACGATAACGGGGAGCGTTCAGCAGATGCGCGCCCGCGGACGTGGCCTCGAACACGAGGTCGAATTCGCTGGCCCGTTCGATCAGTGCGTCCACACCGCCGCTCGTCGCCTCTATGCCCGCCTCCCTGGCGCGGGCCAGCCCCGGCGATGCGGCATCGATCCCCACCAGGAGCCCGGCCTTGAGTCCAGGAGAGCGCTGAATCTTCGCGATCAGGTCGGAGCCTATGTTCCCCGAACCCACAACCGCACAGTGAAGTACCACGTGGCACCGCCTTCTTGATCGGCTGATGCCACGTTCCCCGCTGGGCGGGAGACCGACCAGCTCCTGTGCCGTTCGATGGCACGGGAGAAACGGTCAGGTGCCGCCCACCGGCCGGTCCGACTCTTCACGATGGGTACGCGCGGTCCTTCTGCCTCCGGTGCCCGGCTGTACCCGGGGGACACTGACGACGACATGCAGGAGACTCTCGCCGTTCAGCGATACGTAGACATGGGGACGGTCGCCGGGATACCGGACGAAGTCACCGGCGGCCAACTCGACCGGGCAGTCCGCCGGGCCGACCCTGACATGGCCGCTGATCACATACAAGTGCTCCAGTGTGCCCACCGGATGCGCCTCGGACAGCCCAGGCGAATCCGCTCCGGCAGGCAGACGGAGGAGGTAGTTCTCGATCACACCGGATCCGTAGACATGGTCCAGCGACCGGGTCTCGTAGCCGTCCGCCTGTTGCCAGACCACCTCGCCACCGCGCTGCACCGTCATGACCTGCTCCTGCTCGGCGACCAGCCGGGTCACCGGCACACCGAGCGCCGTCGCCACAGAGAACAGCGTCTCCACGGTCGGATTTCCGCCGCCCTGTTCCACGTTGGACAATGTCTGCTTCGACAACCCCGCCTGCCGGGCGAGTTCGTTGAGAGACAGACCTCGCTGCTCCCGCAGCGTGCGCATGTTACGGGCGACCACGGCGTTTCCTGACTCCACGCCGCCACTCTAGGCTCATGCCGGCGATCTTGCGTACGCCGCCGTGGCGCGGAGATCTACGCCTGGGAGGGGAGGACGGGGAAAGTGTCCACCCAGTGGACTTCGAGCCGGCGATGGGTGATACGCCATCCTGCCGCGGTACGGCTGAGCGAATCGTGAAAGGTACAGGCGTCACTGAGGTAGCCGGTCGCGCTGTGGTGGGGGCCGATCCGGTGGGTGGCCAACAGGTCTGTGCGCGCGGTGGCGGTGTCTGCGTCGACGGTCACGGTGGGGAGCCCGAGCATGTGCTGCCAACCGGTGAAGCCGTGCATGACTCCGTCCCGTTCACCGTGGTCGATGGCGTTGCCGCGCATCCATCGGGCGAGTTCGGTGTACGTGCCGACGCGGAACCCGCCCGCGGTGTAGTCGACAACGGCGTCGGGGGTGAACACGTGGTCCCAGTGCTGGAGGAGATCGTCGTCGCTCTGGTGAGCGTCCTGGCCTATGGCATACCGCGCGATGACGTCCTGGATCTCGATGCGGTCCAGAAGATAGCGCGTGTGAGTGTCCATGGACATTCGGGAGAACCCTTCCTGGTGGTGGGGGCTAGAGGGCGCTACGGCCGCCGTCGAGGGGAATGCGTGCACCGTGGATGTAGGCCGATTCCTGACTGGCGAGGAAGACGACCGCGTCGGCGATCTCGGAGGGGAGGGCCAGGCGCCGGGCGGGAAGATCCTCCGCCTGGCGCTCCAGTGTGCTCAGCCCTGCCGAGGAGGTGATCATCGGAGTGAGGGTCGGCCCAGGGCTGACGGTGTTGACCCTGACGCCTTGGGGCCCGAACTCGGCGGCCCAGCAGCGGGTGAGCAGCTCCAGCGCGGCCTTGGAGGAGCCGTAGAGACTGGAGTGGGCGGAGCCGAATGTGGCTGTCTTGCTGCCGAGGTTGATCACGCTGCCGCTGCCGTGTCGGGCCATGGCGGGTGCGATGGTGGCGGTGAGGAAATAGGGGGCCCGGACGTTGACCGCGTAGATCCTTTCGAAGTCCTCCTGGGTCATCTCCGCGGTGGGGCCGCCCTTTCCGGTGCCGGCGTTGTTGACCAGAATGTCGATCCGGCCGTCCAGCAGGCGTGTGGCCTCAGCGGCGAGGGCGGCGGTGCTCGCGGCGTCCGCCAGGTTGGCGGCGACGAAGTCTGCCCGGCCGCCCTGGTCCCGGATCGCGGTGACCACTTCCTTGCCCCGTGCCTCGTCGCGGCCCGAAACGATGACGTGGGCGCCCTCACGCGCCAAGGCCTGGGCGGTCGCCCGCCCGATGCCGCTGGTGGAACCTGTGACCAGTGCTCTCTTGTCCTTCAAACGCATGGGTCCTCCTGTGGATGCACCGGGCTTCGTCAGCCCTTGCGTCCACAGTGCCGCAGGCGTTACTGGCTTAGCCACTCCAGTTTTTTGCTAGGTTCGGAGTATGCCGAAAACAGCGGACCAGGCATCACTCGGACAAGACCGGCCCAAGCTCACGAACCGGGGCGAGATAACGCGGCAGCGCATTGTGGCAGCCGCCAACGAGCTCATGTTCGGACAGGGCGTTGCGGCTACCACCCTTGAGGAAGTACGTGCGGTCTCGGGAACGAGCAACTCGCAGCTTTACCACTACTTCGTCGACAAGTCGGACCTGGTCCAGGCGGCGATCGGCCTCCAGGTCGACAGGTTCCTGGAAACGCAGCGGTCGACGGCAGAGCTGCTGGACTCGTGGGAGAGCCTCCGCGCATGGCGAGACCTGATGGTCGCGTTGCAACAGGGACGCGAATGCCGCGGAGGCTGCGCGGTGGGCTCCCTGGCCAGCGAACTGGCAGACAAGGACGAACCCGGCCGGACCGCCCTTGTCGATGCCTTCGATCAGTGGAAGAGGTATCTGGCGGACGGCCTCGCCGCCATGCGGGAAGACGGGGACCTCGTAGAACAGGCCGATCCCGACGCGTTGGCCACCGCCCTCATGGCAGCGCTCGAAGGCGGACTGATCCTGTCCCAAACCATGCGGTCGGTCCGCCCCCTGGAAATCTCACTCGACGCCGCACTCGGATACCTCGAAACGTTTCGGCGGGCCTGAGAGCGCGGCGGGGAGGTTCTTTCAGGCGGAAGCGCTGGGGCGCTCAGTTCGGCTGAGGCTTTCGCTGAGCTCTTCCTTGGTGAGCGGCACACAGTAGGCGGGAGTCCCGGCCTGCACCCGCCATCCTTCCGAGAGTTCCCCGATGTCGAGCGGATCGAAGCCGAACGCGTCGACCAGCCCCGCCACAGTCGCGCGGGCGGTCGGATCGTCGCCGGCGACGATGAGTGCGCGACGGCCGGGTGAGCCCGGCTTCCGCGAGTCGGTGGTCAGCTCGGCGGAGGCGATGTGGTTGAAAGCCTTGACCACGCGCGCCGTCGGCAGATGTGCCTGGAGCAGTCCGGACGTGGTGGCCGAGCCGGACTCCAGCTCGGCGATCACACCGTCCCGGGCCTGATAGTAGTTTCCGGCGTCGATCACGATCTTTCCGGCGGGCGGCTCCGGGATCCGCGAGTAGTTGCCGAGCGGGATGGCGACCACGACGAGATCGCTCTCGGTGACGACCTCCCGCGCCGTCGACGGGGTCAGACTGTCGCCCAGTTCGGCCACGATGTCGAACGGGAGCGTCTCAGGCCCCCGCGAATTGCTCAGCAGAACGTGGTGACCGCTTGAGACGGCCAGCCGACCGATCTGCTTGCCGATGTTGCCCGCGCCGAGAATGCCGATCTTCATGGGTTTCCTTCCTGGAAGAGGTACTCCCAGGCTGCGCCTTGTCACTAGTGACAAGGTCAAATCGGAGCTCGGGAAGCTCTCCCCGGCACTTCCCCAGGCTGTGCGTTCCGCAACGCCGCCTCGGCCGCGATCAGGTAGCTGCGCAGGGCGGTACGCGTCTTTCCGAGGGCTTCCAGACGCCGTTCGACGTTCCGAACCTGGCGTCGCAGTCTCTCGACAGTCTGCGGGGTCGCACAGGCCAGTTGCTCGCCCTGCTCCGGAGGGCCTGCGAAGCAGGGCAGGCTGGAGCGGATCAGCTCCGTCGTGAATCCGGACGACAGCAGTTCGCGGATCAGCAGCACCCGCTCGACCGCCGGCTCTCCGAAGAAGCGGTAGCCGTTCCCGTCACGTTCCGCTCGCAGGAGGTCCTGCGCCTCGTAGTAGCGCAGCATTCTGGGGGAGACGTCGGTACGGGCCGCCAGCTC
Source organism: Streptomyces sp. NPDC057137 (assembly GCF_042670825.1). Taxonomy (NCBI): domain Bacteria; kingdom Bacillati; phylum Actinomycetota; class Actinomycetes; order Kitasatosporales; family Streptomycetaceae; genus Streptomyces; species Streptomyces sp. NPDC057137. Next base: position 18,086 of record NZ_JBHUUW010000021.1, read on the forward strand.
GCCAATTCTCATCTTGTCGGGTCCGTTACTTCGTGGGGAGCGGTACCGGCCGGGACACCGGAACCTGAGTGCGGTAGGAAAGGCCTGAGCCGGTGGAGGGTGGACAATCGGGCGTCTCCTGTCCTTGCGATTGAGTGAGTGGCATCGAGGCTCCGCGAAGGGCCACGAGCGACCGGACGCTCCAGAGGGGGAGACCTCGCGATCAGCCGGCGGGATCCGCCGCCAGAGGGCCCCCAGGCACCGTATCCACCGACAGGCGTGATCTCGCGTCCGATCAACGCGTCTCAGTCGGGTCCAGTCCCTTACCGCGTATGCTATAAACGGACCCATGGGTTCACAACTGCTTGGCCTGGCGGTTCTCAAGATCAGTAGGGCAGGCACGACGGAGCGCGACGACGCGACAGAGCCGTCGAGGGCGGTCGGCGCCGGGCGCTGCCGAGCCCGCCCCGGGTCTCCAAACCCTCAGCTCCGGGCTGATGCCCTCCACGAGCGTCCTTGATCGGTCTGTCACTCATCATCCTGCTCCCGCTGCCGAGACCCCGCATCGCGGAGCACCTGTAACGCGCACACGCGACCTACCTGGAGGGTTACCCATGCGCTTTGGTGAACTAGATGTCCGACCCCTGCTGGACGGGGAGAACTCTGTGCCTCCGACCCTCATCTATCCGGCGAAGGACCTGGAGGATCTGGCAGGCACCAACCTGTTGAATCAGGAGGGCCGACTCCCTATTCCCAACCACGTCTGCCTCCTGCGAGGGCCGGCCGGGCGCATCGTTCTGATCGACCTCGGAGGTGGAACGGGGTACCCCCTGCCGCCGGAACTCGATGTGAGAGTGGGGGAAGAGGGGATGCTGCCAGACGCGCTGCGCAAGCAGGGCGTCTCACCCGAGGACGTGACGGACGTGATCTTCACTCACCTCCACGCGGACCACGTCGGGTGGGCGGTCAACGCTCAGGGCACACCTTCGTTCGCCCATGCGCGCCATTACGTTCACGCACTTGAATGGCGGCACTGGGTGGAACGCGGCTCGGACGAGTGGGTGCGTGAACGCATGCTTCGTCTGGGCGAGCTGGTGGAGCTGTGGGAGGGGGAGCGACTCGCCCTCGCTCCATGGCTCACTCTCTTCCATACTCCTGGCCACACGCCTGGCAGTTGTGTTGCCGTGGCCGAGTCCGGTGACCTCACCGCGGCCTTCGTCGGGGATCTGTATCACCACCCCGTCGAGATCGAACGCCCCGAACTCACCAACAACTCGGATCTGGATCACGCTGCCGCGGTCGAGCAGCGAAGCGTGTGGGCCCAGCGCCTCACCGAACGGCATGCGACGGTCTTCGGGACGCACTTCCCGGGCCTCGCCGCTGTACAGCTGTAGCGCGCCCGGCTCACGAGGTCGGCGAAGCTGCTCGCGGCGGAGTGCTGGACGGACCCTGAGCCTGCTCGATGCGCGTTGCGGCGTTGCCGCCACCACCGATGACTGCTGCTGGGCGCCCAGCAGGGGCTTCCCAGCGCTCCCCGTCGGAGGGGGCCTTCAACGGCTGGCCGTAGCCCTGGCCGCATTGCGGTAGCGCGTCGGAGCGATACCCCTGGTCCGTTTGAAGGCGTTGCTGAAGGCGCTCTCCGAGGCATAGCCGAGTGTCAGGGCAAGCTTCGAGATCGGGATGTCGTCCTCGCGGAGTGCGTGCTCGGCGAGGCGCATCCGCCATTGGTACAGGTAAGTCAGTGGCGGCACGCCTGCCGCCGACTTGAAGTGCGAAGCGAACGTCGTCCGGGACATTGACGCCGATCTGGCAAGCTCACCCAGACCCCAGGACCGGCCGGGTTCTTCGTGCATCAGGCGCAGCGCGGGGGAGAGTTGTGCGTCGGCGAGGACTCGCAGCCATCCTGCCGGGAATGATTGCGATTCGGCAAGATGAGCGCGAAGAACCTCCACCAACAGCAATTGCGCGTGGAGGTGTGCGGCGAAGTCGACGCCGGGCGATTTTGTCGTCATTTCCTTCAGGAGCTGGTCGAGCAACCACCGAATTGCGGGAGCTCCTGTCGATTTCGCGCGGATGTGAATCACCGGAGGCAAGGCCATAAGCAGGAGATCCTCGCCGCTTCGGTTCAACTCCACATGACCGCCGATGACGACAACCCCTTGCTTTTCGCCGATACTGATCACGGCTTCTGAGCGTTCTGCGAATAGGGCCGCCGATTCGGTCGGATCAAGAGCCGGGTCACTGGCAAGAGTGACCGAAAGCCGGTCGTTCAGCACAGCCACGTCCCCCTTCTCCAGGAGAACGGGTCCCTGGACGCCGTCCACCGTCAGCCAGCAGGACCCCTCCATGACGGCGGCCAGTTTCAGCCGAGCCTGCGGCCGGAAACGCAGGGCCCACGGACCACCGACGGAGAATCCGCCGGAGATCACACACCGGGCATCGATGAGCGCGAGCGTGTCGGACAGAGGATCGGCAGCCATGGTCGTACTCTCGCGCAAGTAATGCGCACTCTCAAGTATTCACCATCCAGAGGTGTGGCGTCAGGATGGAAATGTCCCGCTTGGGGGAGCTGCGCGGGCAGGCACACATTTCTGGAGGTCGGCATGACCAGCACGTCGCGACGCGTAGCGATCATCACCGGTGGTTCCCGAGGAATCGGACGCCAGGTCGCGGAGCGTCTCTCAGCGGAGGGCCACGCGGTCGTCATCAACTATGCGGGGAATCAGGAAGCGGCGGACGCTGCCGTCGCGGAGCTGGTCGCGGGTGGGGCCTCGGCGATCGCGGTACGCGCCGATGTCGCGGACGAGAATGCCGTAATGGAGCTGTTCGACGCGGCGGAGAGTGAGTTCGGCGGTGTCGACGTGGTGGTCCACGCCGCAGGCGTCATGCCACTGGGCTCACTGGTCGATCTTGACCTTGCGGACCTCGACCAGGTCCTGCGTACCAACATTCGAGGGACCTTCGTCGTCGATCAGCAGGCTGCGCGCCGATTGCGAACCGGTGGCGCAATTGTCAACTTCTCCAGCTCGGTCACTAGGTTCGCCAACCCCGGAAATATCTCATACGCGGCGACGAAAGGTGCCGTTGAGTCCATGACACTGGTCCTCGCACGAGAATTGCGTGGTCGCGACATCACGGTCAACGCGGTCGCCCCAGGGGCGATCGAGACCGAGATGTTCGCGAAGTTCGTGGAGGACGGGGGAGAGCAGGTCCGTGACAGAGTCGCCGCACTGGCGCCGATGGAACGTGTGGGCACTCCGGACGACATTGCTGAGGTGGTGACTTTCCTCGCGGGCCCGGCCCGCTGGATCAATGGGCAGGTGATCTTTGTCAACGGAGGCGCCATCTGAGTCCCAGGTCTCAGAGGTGACCTTGCCGACAACCGGCGCCCCGCGAGGTGCTGCAGATCCACCGAACGGTGGAGGCGTGAATCAACCCAAGCTGAGACGCCACGGTCGATGTGGCGGGGTGCGGTGCGTCCGTAACTTCGCGGTATGACCGCATTGGAAGTACGAAATCTGCACAAGCGTTACGGGCGGCACGTTGCCGTCGACGACGTCTCTTTCGCCGTTGAAGAGGGGGAGATCTTCGGCATCATCGGGCCCAACGGCGCCGGCAAGACGACAACCGTCGAGAGCATCGCCGGCCTGCGAACGCCCGATTCGGGCTCGATCTCTGTGCTGGGACTCGACCCGGTCAAGGACCGGGCGGAGGTGCGTGAGCGGCTCGGCGTGCAACTGCAGGAGAGCGGCTTCCCAGACGCGATCAGGGTCGCCGAAGCCCTCGAGCTCTACGGCTCCTTCTACCGGAACCCCGTCGACTGGCGCGAGCTCATGGAGCTCCTTGGTCTCACCGAGAAGCGCAGCACGCAGTACAAGGCTCTCTCGGGCGGGCAGAAGCAGCGGCTTTCGATCGCGCTCGCTCTGGTCGGCAATCCGAAGGTCGCGATTCTCGACGAGCTCACGACGGGACTGGACCCGCAGGCGAGGCGCGACACCTGGAGCCTCATTGAGCGGGTTCGTGACTCGGGCGTCACGATCCTCCTTGTCACGCATTTCATGGATGAGGCGGAGCGCCTCGGCGATCGGATCGCCGTCATCGATGGTGGCCGGGTTGCCGCAGTGGATACGCCCGCAGGGCTGATCGCGCGGTCGGGCGCGGTGCGGCAGGTCCGGTTCCGCGTGAGTCAACTGCTGGACAGGAGTGTCCTGACCGGGCTTTCCGACGTGACCGATGTCGAGATCACCGAGGGCCGCTGGCTGGTCACCGCTTCGGCCTGACGAGCATGCGCCAGCGCGTCAGAGGGGTCGGCGGTCACATCGAGGTGCAGAGCGCACCGGGTGAAGGAACATCCGTCAGTGCGCGCGTTCCGGCGATCGCCCCCGGGGGCACGCGAGCGAAGGGGGAGACCGACCGATGATTCGACTGGTGATTGTCGACGACCATCCGATCGTGAGGGGCGGTCTTCGCGACACCTTTGCGGGCGCCGAGGACATTGTTGTGGTCGGTGAGGCCGGGGACGGCGCCGAGGGCATCGAACGTGCGAAGGTGCTGGCGGCGGATGTTGTGCTCATGGACGTTCGGATGCCCGGGATGGACGGCGTCGCCGCGACCGCGGCCCTGCGCGAGTGGGCCCCGAGTACCCGAGTGCTGATCCTGACCACCTTCGACAGCGAGAGCGACGTACTGCCGGCGATCGAGGCGGGTGCGATCGGATATCTCCTCAAAGATGCTCTGCCCGACGAACTGACGCGAGCCGTCCGTGCGGCCGCGCGTGGAGAGTCGGTGCTCGCGCCGTCGGTGACGCAGCACCTTATGGGGCAGGTTCGGAGGCCCGGCGCCGGCACACTGACCGATCGAGAGAAGGAGGTGCTGCAACTGGTGGCGAACGGCAGTTCGAATCGAGAGGCCGCTGCGGCGTTGTTCATCGGCGAAGCGAGCATCAAGACCCATCTGCAGCACATCTACGACAAGCTCGGCGTTCGTGATCGAGCCTCGGCGGTGGCCGAGGGCTACCGCCGCCGCCTGCTCACGTGACGGCGGACAGGTGTGCGCGGACCGCGGCGACCGTGTCGTCCTGCCAGGAGCGCGCCGTGGGCAGGAGACCCGTCAGGATGTGGGAGCCGTGCACCATGCCGGGATAGCAGGTGAATTCCACAGGTGTTCCGGCGTCCTTGAGCCGTTCCGCGTAGCGGCGTGCGTCGTCGGCGAGCGGGTCGCACTCGGCGCTCGCGATGACGGCCGGAGGCAGGCCGGTCAGGTCCTGGGCGAGTGCCGGGGAGGCCAGGGGTGCGGTGCGGTCCCGGTCCCCGAGGTACTGCTCGACGCACCACGCGGCGTCCTCGGCGGTCAGTACGTGTCCCTCGGCGTAGGTCCGGACCGACGGTGACGACAAGGTGCAGTCCAGCAGGGGGATTTCCAGCAGTTGGAGCCGTGGTGCGGGCTCGCCCCGGTCGCGTACGAGCAGTGCGAGGGCGGCTGCGATGTTGGCTCCGGCGCTCTCACCGCCGATTCCGATCCGGGTGGGATCGACGCCCAGCCGTGCGGCGTTGGCGGTGGTCCAGCGCAGGGCCGCGTGAGCGTCGTGCAGGGCGGTGGGGAAGGGGAATTCGGGGGCGAGCCGGTAGTCGACCGAGACCACCACGACGCCGGCGCCCGCGGCCATGGCACGACAGCGGCGGTCCACGTCTTCGAGGCCACCGGACCAGAAGCCGCCGCCGTGCAGGTGGACCATCGCCCCGGCCGCACCCGCTGCCGAAGGAGTGGGCCGGTAGACGCGCACCGTGATCGCGTCCACCGGGTCGTTCACAGGGATCCTCTCCTCCCAGATCTCGTTCACCTCGGCTCGGGGCAGGAGGTAATCGGCGTAGAGACTGCCGTCGGCCAGTGGATCCTGTCCCTTGGCCGCCCTGCGGCCGGCGGCGTCGGTCCGGGCCGGCTGCGGCAGGGAGTTGAAGAGGTCGAGCAGTGGTGTGAGCTGCGGGTCGAGAGGCATGTGACATTCCTGTCGGGAGTGAACGGTTCGTGGGCAGGCGGGAGTTCAGAGAAGGCCGGGGTATGCGGCGAGGATGTCGGCGAGCCTCGCGCCCATCCGGAGGTAGCCGGCCGGGTTGGGGTGGACACCGTCGTACAGATCGGCGGTCTCCTCGGGCGGGAACAGGGCGCGCCCGTCGAGGTAGTTGAGCGCCGGATCCGTCTTCCGCCGCTGTGTCACGAGCTGTTCGAGGCTCTCGCGGACGGATTGGAGGCTGAGCGCGCCCCGTGCGACATCGGCGGGGTCGCCGAGGCCACGGTGCTTTCCGGTGGCCGGATCCGGGGCGATGGGGCCGGGACGGTCCTCCAGCACCGGACAGGGGATGGGAGAGATCACCAGGAGCGGTGTGTCCGGGTGCCCCTCCCGGATGGTGTCGAGGAAGCCGTGCACCGCGGGCAGGAACGTACGCCGGCGCATGGTGATCTGCTCGGTGATGTTGGTGCCGATCTCCAGGGAGATGAAGTCGGTGGGCAGGTCGCGGATGGTGCGGGCCACGAAAGGGTCCAGCATGGCGTTGCCCGCGAAGCCCAGGCTTGTCAGGTGCAGCCCGGTCGCTGTCGCGGTGGCGGCCGGCCAGGTGCCGGTGGGTCCCTCGGCCTCGCCGGACTGGCTGATGGAGGAGCCGTGGTGGACCCAGCGCCGCCCGCCCGGTGCCGGTACCGCGTGGATGTCGGCGTCCGTCTGGAGGGAGATGAGGTCGATCCCGGCCATCTGCGGGAGCCAGATCACCACCTCTCTGTCCCCGGCGGGCAGGTCCGTGAAGCGGATGGTCTCCGCCTCGCCGGGCACCAGCACGGCGGGTCGGCCGGGGTCGAGTTGGATCACGTCGCCGCCGGTGACGGCCGCACGGCGGGTCAGCGTGCTGCCGATGGTCAGGTCCAGTGCCGCGGGTACCGGGCCCATGCCTGGCACGGACACCCGGGTGGCGTGCAGGGTCACTTCGAGGGTGGTGGCCGTGGTGCGCAGGGCGAGCCGTACCCCCGCGGTCGCCCGCACGATCAGGTCGAAGAACTCGTCGGGGTATTGCGCGCGGGTCCAGGCCGGCAGCCGGCGCGGACGGAGGCCGCGGCTGTGGTTCTCCAGGTCGAGCGCACCGTCGATCCGGATGAGATCGCTCGGAAAGACGGTTCGCAGAAGGGGGTTCGTCATCGGGTGCTCGCCTTTCCCCGGTAGGTGGCGCAGCGCAGTGTTGTGGGGTCGAAGCCGTCCGGCAGGCCGCCGACGGTGAGGTGTGCCTGGTCGCCGTCCCTCAGGTCCAGGTAGTTCCGGCTGAACGTGACGCCGGGCGCGGGCGCCAGGACGCGCGCCAGGTAGCTGTAACCGTGCGAGGTCAGCGTGATGTCGGCGGTGCCGTCCTTCACGGGACCCGCGCTGATCTCCACTTGGCTGTCGGCCAGGGGCAGGTCCTTGAGCGGTGCGAAGAACAGCCGGTTCGGCGTGGTCCGGCCCGCCGCGTCGCCGACCCAGGCGAACCGGTCAGGTCCGGGCTCGTACGTATCGGGGCCCGCCGACCAGACGGGGCGCGAGCTGCCGGGGGCGGCGGAGACACGTACGTCCTCGGCCACGATCCGCTTGCCCGCGAAGGTCGACACCTCGACGCGCAGTTCGAGGGGGACCTCGGTACGGCCGCTGTTGGTGACCCACAGTTCAAGCCGGCCGTCGTCGTGCCGGGCGAAGCTGGTCAGCACCGTTTCGTACGCGCGCTGGGCGAAGTAGTAACCGGCCTTGGGGATCAGGTCGTGGTCGACGACGGACCAGGACAGTCCGGGCCAGGGGTCGTTGAGCTGCCAGAGCAGGGTGCCCGAGCAGTGGGGCTGGCGTCGGCGGTAGTGCTCGATGCCGAACTTCAGCCCCTCGGCCTGGCACGCCATGGAGAAGTCGACGTACTGGTCGAGTCCGTCGGGCAGCCCGGTCTCCACCGACATCAGGTCGTCGCCCTTGTTCTTGGGCACGTCCTTGTTGCGATGGTCGAATTCGGCGCTGTGCAGGGCCAGGGAGCCAGGCGGCGTCCAGCGGGCGAGCGTCCCCAGCTCGGGCGAGGCGTGGATGCCGAATTCACTGATGAACTTGCCGTGGTCGTGGCGGTAGCGGTGGAAGTGGACGGCTTCGCCCTTGCTCGCGAAGTCGGTGGGGCCGCCGGCGCCGACGTCCACGCCGTGCCAGACCTCCCAGGCGTGCCGGTCGCCGTCGGCGACACCGTTCACGCCGGCGGGGTCGGAGTCCGCCCAAGGGCTGCCCGGCCAGTACGGGATCTCCGGGCTGAAGCGCTCGACCGCGCCCGGCAGGATGTCGTGGAAGAAGGAGTAGCCCCAGTTGCCGGGCTCGAAGTTCCCGTACACCAGGCCGTGCATGGCGTGGACCTCGTTGTTCCCTCCCCACAGCGCCATCCCCGCGTGGTTGCGGAGTCGTTTGACCTGGTACTCAGCCTCCTTGGCGACTTCCGCGCGCAGGACGGGGTCGTCGCTCGGATAGTCGATGCAGGCGAACATGAAGTCCTGCCAGACCAGGATGCCGAGGTCGTCGCACGCCTCGTAGAAGCTGTCCTGTTCGTAGACGCCGCCGCCCCACACCCGCAGCATGTTCATGTTGCCGCGGGCTGCCGCCTCCACCAGCGCGTGGACGGTGCCGGCGGTCACCGAGCCGGTCATCATGCTCACCGGCACCCAGTTGGCGCCCCGGGCGAACACCGGAACACCATTGACCATGAAGCGGAACAGCCTGCCGCCCTCGTCGTCGGGTGACCGGTCCAGCGCGACGGTCCGCAGCCCGATCCGGTCCTCGGCCCGGTCGAGCACCTGGCCGTCCTGGCCGGTCAGTACGACGGACACGCCGTACAGCGGCTGCTCGCCCAGGTCATGGGTCCACCAGAGCCGGGCTTCCGCGACGGTCACGGTGGCGGCGCCGTTCCTGACGGATCCGCCCTGCCGCGTCTGTTCCGCGTCGCCTTCGGCGTCGCCGTCCGCGTCGAGAGCGATCACGGTGACGGTCGTGTCTCCGTCCGGCGCGGTGAGCGTGACCTCGGCACGCAGCGGTCCGGGATGGGCGAAGGCGTCGGCCTCGACGTCGATCGCGACCTGTGCGGTCCGTGCGGCGGTGTCGAGGGAGAGCGTACGGACGTGGTGTCCGGCCAGGACGGCTCCGCTGTCCCGGTGGAGTTCGACCGGGCGCGCGATGCCGACGGCGGGCAGTCGGGGGCCGAAGTCCCAGCCCCAGGAGAACGTGCCCTTGCGGCGCAGGGTGAGAGCGAGGTTCGCCGACATCACGCCCGGCGGCTGCTCGTCCTCGGGGCCGGGTACCTGGTCGGGAGCCAGCTCGCCGAACATGGCCCTCATCCGCTCGATGGTGTTGGCCACCCCCGGAGGCGTGGACAGACCGGCGAGCGGCGGGGCGAAACGGATCATCAGTTCGTTGCTCGCCCGGATCCGGCCGGTGACGTCGAAGACGGCCGGGCGGAACTGGGACGCGTGGGTGCCGAGGGGCTCCCCGTTGAGCCAGAGCGACGCGACGGTGTCCAGCGCGGGGCACACCAGCCGCAGCCGCTCGTCGTCGGCGAGGCCGGTCGGGGCGTCGAATCGCGTGCGGTACCACCAGGTGGCGTCCTCGACCCAGCGCACCGCATGCTCGTTGTCGCCGTAGTAGGGGTGCCCGATCACCTCGGAGGCGATCAGGCTCTCGTGGACGCCGCCGGGCACCATGGCGGGCACCCACTTCGGCCGCGGGGCCTCGGCGAGCAGGGCCGACGGCGACTCGGCCTCGGAGGCGGCGAGTTCGAAACTCCCGACCACCTGGAGGGTGCGCGGGGCGGCGGGACCTGGCTGGAAATCCGGGACGGTCATGAGACGGAACTCCTTGTGGGTGTCGGGGATTACTGCGCGCGCTTCCCGGCAGTGGGTGCACTTGTGGCTCGCCGGAGGTTGAGCCGTCCCGACGTCCACCTTGGGTTCTTGGCCTTACTCTCCGGTTCGTCGTCTGTGCCGACGCCTGTGCCGGAGCGGTTCCGCGTCACGCCCGCAAGCGGTTCATCGCACCTCTCCTCGCGTCCGGCGGTCCGGGCTCGTGTCCACGGTAAAGGCAAAAACCAAGTAACGCTAGGTTTTCGAGTGTGTTGCTGGTTGCGTTCGCTCGGGCGCCGGGCGATAGATTCGGCGCCATGACTACGAAGACGCGACGCGGTCCGTATCTAAAAGGAGTCGCGCGGCGTGCCGAGATCTTGAGGATTGCCCTGGACGCCTACCAGACGTCGGGCCCGCAGGGCCCGTCCCTCAAGTCGATCGCGGCCGCTGTCGGGCTGACGGAGGCGGGGGTCCTGCACTACTTCGACAGCAAGGACGACCTGCTCGTGGCGGTTCTGGAGGCCCGGGACGCCGAGTACGCCGATGCGTACGACCTGACCGCGCTGGACGGGGTATGGGCTCTGCTCGCCCACACCACCAGGACGCCGGGTCTGGTCAAGCTTTTTGTGGACATGACCGCCGCCTCGGCGAATCCCGACCATCCGGCCCACGCCTTCATGCAGAAGCGGGCGGGGGGGATCGTCGAACTGGTCGAGCGGATCCTCGGACCGGGTCATGAATGGCAGGCCCGTGTTCTCATGGCCGCTGCCGAGGGGCTCCAGATCCAGTGGCTGCGGGATCCGTCGACGGACATACCCGCCGATCTCAAACGCCTTGAGGCCGCCCTGGAGCCCGCAGACGACTGATCAGCGCACGCGCCGGATCATGAGGATGCACACCGCGCCGACCATGGCGAGCACGAAGGCGGCGGCGAACAGGGCGCGGTAGCCGACCGTTGTCACCAGACCCGCCGCGACCAGCGGAGCCACCATCACCGGCGCGGTATTGGCCACGCTCAGGAAACCGAGATCCTTGGCCTCGCTGCCGTCCCGGGGAAGCACCTCGACCATCAGGGCCTGGTCGACGGAGAGATACGTGCCGTAGCCGATCCCACCGATCGCGTAGAAGACGATCAACGTGGGGACTGACGGGCTGATCAGAGCCGGTATGGCAGCGATGCCGATGAGTGCCGAGGCGGCGACAACCGGCGGCTTGCGCCTGCCGATGCGGTCGGAGAGCACACCGCCGACCGCGGAAGCGATCAGCGCGCTTGCGCCGAGCACCACCGTGCCCAGTGCGATCACTTCGCCCGCGCGCTCCTTGGTCAGGCCCAGAAGATCGGTGAACAGGTACAACTGGTAGAAGGCGACGGTGAACAGGGCGAGAATCACGCAGAACCGGCCCGCGAAGGCCCACAGGAAATCATGATCCTTCGGCGGCAGAAGAGATTTCAGCAGTGTGCCTACGGAACGATGTTCCCGCGGTTCGCCGGCGTTGGAGGCGTCCTTCGCCAGGAAGAAGACCAGGAGCGCGGCCACCACCATCGTCCACGGCACGAGCTGGATCCCGGCAGCCGGATGGTCGATGGCGGCGGACGCGTAGAACCCTCCCGCGGTGGTTCCGAGCAGATATCCCACTCCGCTCAGGGCCGATGCCTTGCCCAGAGAGGCCTTCGCCACCCGGTCGGGCAGGAGCGCGTGGAGGGAGCTGAGCATCGCGTTGAGTCCTGCCTGGTACACCGCGAAGAACGCCACCTGTAGAGCGAACACCGAGGTGGAGCCGCCCAGCGTCAGGCCTGTGGCTGAAACAAGCGCTCCGCCGAGGATCCACGGGTTCCGGCGGCCGAACCGGCTGCGCGTACGGTCCGACAGGGCGCCGGCCACGACGGTGGCGATGACGCCGGCGCCGGCGCCGACGGCTGTCAGCAGGGCGAGCGATGTCACCTTCGAATCGCCCCGCTGGTCGGCGACCATGGCCTGGATGAGGGTGCCCGCCCCGGTGGACGGGATCGCCCAGGCGATGTGGCTCACCAGGAGAAGGGGGCCGAGTCGTCCCAGGCGCTCCCGCTTCGCCGTGGCCTCGACAGGGTTTTCGGGGGAGGCGGCGGGCCCCGGCGACCTCTCCGGATTCGGAGCCCAGACAGATTTGGTGCCTGCTGAGTCCTGGTACGACCCCATCTGGAACCTCCATTGGTTCGCCGACTGTTACATCCGCCGACACGGTAAGCATAAAAACTGAAGAACGCTAGGTTTTTGTCAGCCCGTGGACTCTCGGCAATCGACGGGCCCGCGCGGGCAGGCGGCGCAGGCAGCCGCCCGAGGGGGAGCTGAGGGTGTCGAGATGTCGACCGCCTCGCTCGCCCCGGTCGAGGGGCGGGCCGAGGTCGCCGGGTGCCGCGGGGGCCACCCCCTAGGTGAACATGCTTCACCTGACTTGGTGAATAGTGTTAACCTAAGGTTCGTGACTGTCAATCGACGCCCTACTGGGCACCATCATGGAAACCTGCGCAACGCGCTGGAGGCGGCGGCCCTTGCTCTCGTGTCGGAACGTGGCCCGCACGGTTTCACCCTGGCCGAGGCCTGCCGGCGTGCCGGTGTGAGCGTCTCCGCGCCGTACAAGCACTTCGCCGACCGCGACGCGCTGCTCGCCTCCCTCGCGGAGAAGGGCTACCGCGAGCAGCACCGGCGCTACAGCGCGGCCGTCTCGGCCGACGAGGATCCCGTCGAACAGATGGCTGCCTTCGCCTCCGCATACGTGCGCTTCGCCGCCGAGGATTCGGCACTGTTCGCCATAACGTTCTACGCGGGCCTGGGCAAGTCCCAGCATCCCGAATTGGCCGCGGCCGGCACCGCTCTCTTCGACACCCTCATGCCGATCACCCGCCGTATCGCCCCCGGCCAGGACGCTGCCTTCGATCTCCTCGTGAGCATCGCCTCGGCCGCTCACGGTCTTGCCCTCTTTCTCCAGCAGGGCATCTTCGGCGCGGACCAGGATTCACTGCCCGCGACCGAGGAGCGCGCGGCCCGTACCGCACGAGCGATCATCCGCGACACAGACTGAGGCGGTCTGCCAGGTGACTCGACCATTCCTGAAACTGGAGAGCTTGCCCCGGAACCTGGTCCCGGCCCTTGGGCCAGCGCCTGCGGGAGCCGTTCAGCGCCTCGCACCACAGTACGGACGATGTCAGAGAGGGCGACATTGATGCGCAATTCCGACGTTGAGCCGCCGTCGGCGGCGGACGACGCGGGCGAGCCCGCAGTAACAGGGACTCAGAGCGTCTTCCGGGCATTGTCAATCCTTCACGCCTTTTCCTCGCTGCAACCCGCGTTGACCGGCCCGGAGGTCGCCACGAAGTTCGGCTACTCGCTTCCCACGGCCTACCGGCTCCTTCGTGCCCTGGAGGCGGAGCAGTTCCTCGTCTTCGACCGCGTCACCCGTAGGTACAGGCCCGGACCGGAGATTCTTCGGCTGTCGGGCGTAATGCTGCATCGCGACGGTGTCGTCGCGCAGACACAGTCAAGCCTGGTGAGGCTGCGGGCCCTGACCGGTGAGACCGTCGCCATCTTCTGGCGCCTGGGTAATCAGCGCACCTGCGTCCAGGAGATGGTCAGCCCCCATCCCGTGCGGATCGAAGCCGGCGTGGGAGTGGATTACCCGCTTACGCGCGGCGCCCCGGGGAAGGCACTGCTGCTCGCGCTCGACGAGCGGAACGTCAGGGAAATCCTCAACGACCCGGACGTCGCGTCGCCGATCCATGGAATCAGCAGTCTCCTCGCCGAACTGGAGGACAGCCGAGAGCGCGGATACACCATGAGCGCGGACGAGACCATCGACGGTGCCGTATCGATCGCCGCCCCGATCGCGTGGCTGCACGAAGGTCTCGCCGCATACAGCATCACCGCCCCGAAATCGCGGTTCGGCCCCCGCGAGAGGGAGACCGCAGCCCGCACACTGCTCGAGGAGATGGCTCGCCTGCGGTCGGCCCTCCGCCGGTAACCGTCTGGCCGGCCCCGGACCGTCCCGCGGGCGAACTGAGGCCATCGCGGCTCAGGTGATCCAGGTCGTCAAGGGGCACGAGAATTCGCCGGTAACGGGAACGCGCGCTGAACCGTAGTCGACTGCGGATGCGATACGAGAATTGTCGAGACCCGCCGAGGGTGTCTCGACATCCCCATGAGCCTCGGCTGAGATCCGCCGACGCGGTCAACGACCGCGCCGACGGCGGCTCATTGAGGTGACGTGGGCGGGGTTGACGCGATTCGCTCCGCGTTTCCCTTCATCCACGCGTCCGTGTCCTCGGGAATGTAATGATCTGCCGCGTCCATGATCTGCGCCCAGTGCTCGGCGACCGCCTCTGGCGTGACACCGGCATCCGGATGGACGTAGCCCTCCGTCTCACCCACGAACAACCGCGCATGGCGACGGCCACCACTCACGAAAGTCTCCCCGCTGACCGGACAGGACTCGTGGCACAACAATGTCACGAGCGGCGAGACCAGGGCTGATGTGCTTCCGGCGAGCACTCCTTCGCCGGACGTACCGTCGTCGTCGCCGCCCGCCAGCCGGGTGGCTGCGACCGGGGCGATGCTGTTGACCGTGATACCGAGACCCCGCCCGGTCACGGCGAGCGCACGGGCCAGCGCGAATACGCCGCCCTTCGCCGTGCCGTACGCGATCAGAGGCGCGGAGCCCAGGATGCCGTGGGACGTGGTCATGACGATCCGGCCGTACCCGGACCGGACCATGTGGGGCCAGCACTCACGGGTGACGTTGAAGCTGCCCCCCACATGGACGTCGAAGTACCGGCGCATCTCGGAGACTTCCAGGTCAGGGAACTCGCCGGGAGTGAAGATGCCGGCGTTGTTCACCAGGATGTCGACGCGGCCGTAGGCGTCGAGCGCGCGACGGACGAGATGTGCCGCCCCCTCGGCCGAGGCGATGTCCGAAGCGTCCGCGACGGCCTCGCCGCCCGCGGCGCGGATCGTGGCCACCACATGCTCGGCCGGACCCCGGTCGCTCCCCTCACCGGAACTCGCACTCCCGAGGTCGTTGACGACAACGCGCGCGCCTCGCTCTGCGAGCAGCAGGGCGTGGGCCTTGCCGATCCCACGCCCGGCCCCCGTCACAATCGCGACGCGTCCATCGAAGCGTATCGGTTCCATAAGCCGTCCTTTCGGCACCGTGCAGTCGAGAACCACTCATCGGTGCAACATCCGGTGCGAAATCCGCAGAATTCAGAAATTGTCCAATCGGGATGGATTCAACCTGGTCAACTGCCTTCCGTCAAGCGTTCGAGCCTCTGCGGGAATGGAAGCGTGAAGTGCATCTTGATATCGATCACCATGTGATTCAAGGCCCTCCTCCCGTTCATATAGTGACAGGGAAAGTGGTGACCTTCCGCACAGCTCGAAGAGAGGCGCAGATGATTTCATCGGAACCTTCTGGGCGTGTTAGCGTGCAGTAATTCGCCGTTATGCGAGAGGAACCTTATGTCGGAAAACAAGAGCTCTATAAAGACCCTTTCCATGACTCGTGAGGCCGGGGCTCCGCTGGATCCGCCGTCGCAGTACGCGGGGCTGCGCCAGGAGGCGCCGATCTCACGGGTCTCCGTGTGGGCCGGCAGGCCGACGCCGTGGCTGGTCACCCGCTGGGAAGACGCGCGCACCGTCCTCGCGAGTTCGGGGGTCAGTTCCCTGTCCACGCGTCCTGGCTTCCCGACCGCCGTCGAGAACGCCCCCGCGATGCCACCCGGGTACTTCTTCGGCCAGGACAATCCGGTACATGACACATTCCGTCGGGCGCTGACCCGCGAGTTCATGGTCAAACGGGTGGAGGCGCTGCGTGAGCCCACCGTGCGGATCTTCGATCAGCTGCTGGGCGGGATGACCGACAGCGGCGGGTCGGCCGACCTCGTAGAGGCTGTCGCTCTGCCTCTGCCCTCCCTGGTGATCTGTGAGTTGCTCGGTGTCCCCTACGAGGAGCACGACTTCTTCCAGTCACACTCGAAGATCCTGATCGACACCGCCGCTACCGGCGAGGAGAAGGCCGCCGCGCACGGGGCCCTGGGCGACTACCTGGAACGTCTCGTCGAGGACAAGCGCCGTAAGCCCGAGGATGATCTGGTCAGCAGGCTCGGAGAACACGTCAACGCCGGCACCTTTTCGGTGCGGGACGCCGCCGACCTCGGAGCTTTCCTCCTCTTCGCCGGACACGAGACCACCGCGAACATGATCGGGCTCGGCGTCCTGGCCCTTCTGGAGCACCCCGAACAACTGCCCCGGTTGTACGCCGGCAAGGCGGAACTGGCCAACGCCGTCGAGGAGTTGCTGCGATATCTGACCATCGCACACATGGGGCTGAGCCGCGTCGCGACCGAGGACATCACCGTCGGCGACATCACCATCCGCGCGGGCGAGGGAGTGATCATCCTTCTCAACTCCGCCAACCGCGACGCGGACACCTTCGACGACGCCGACACACTCGACCTCGCCCGTGTCAACGCCCGCCAGCATCTTGCCTTCGGCTACGGCATCCACCAGTGCCTCGGCCAGCCACTCGCGCGCATGGAACTGCAGATCGTGCTGCCCGAGCTGTTCCGCCGCCTTCCGAACCTGCGGATCGAACCCGGTCGCGACGTCACCTTCAAGCAGAGCTCTGCCGCCTATGGCCCGAGCTTCATGCCCATCACCTGGTGACGGCAATTCACACGGCGCGAGGAAAGGAGCCAGCATGCAGGTAGAGGTCAGCGTCCCGAAGTGCGTCGCCTCGGGGCAGTGCGTACTGATCGCCCCCGACGTTTTCGACCAGCGGGACGACGACGGCATGGTCGTACTGCTCGATGACGCTCCGGCGCCCGAGTACCACGACGCCGTCCGCGAGTCGGCGCTGGTGTGTCCCGCCGCAGCCATCAGGCTGACGGAGTCATGAGCACGGACGACAGCTCCGTCCCGGACCGGGTGGTGGTGGTCGGAGCCTCCGCAGGCGGCCTCGCCACCGCCGAGGCACTGCGCCGACTCGGCTACGAGGGCGACGTCACTCTCGTCGGGAACGAGACACAACTGCCCTACGACCGTCCTCCACTGTCCAAGCAAATCCTCACGGGCACGATGGATCCGGATCAACTGCCGCTGCGTCCGCGTGCGGACATCGAAGCGCTCGGGCTGGATCTGAGGCTGGGGAGACCGGCCACCGGCGTCGACCCGCAGAGCCGCACGGTGACCCTCGCCGGTGGCGACACGATCGGCTACGACTCCCTGGTGGTCGCCACCGGAGTCCGGCCCCGCCGACTGCCCGGTACCGACGGGCTCCGCGGCGTCCACGTCTTGCGCACGCTCGCGGACGCGCTCACCCTGAAAGACCGTCTCCGACCGGGCCGGCGTCTGGTCGTTGTCGGTGCGGGGTTCATCGGTGCCGAGGCCGCCGCGACCGCCCGTGGCCTCGGGCTGGAGGTGACGTTGCTCGAACCCGCGCCGGTACCCCTGGCGCGCGCCGTCGGCGAGAAGGTGGGCCGGGCGTTGACCCGGGCACACCGTGACCACGGTGTCGACCTGCGCACCGGGGTCACGGTGGAAGGGGTACTGAGCCACGACGGCCAAGCCACCGGCGTCCGCCTGACAGACGGGTCGGAGGTGGCGGGTCACGACATCGTCGTCGGTATCGGTTCGCATCCCAACACCGAGTGGCTCCAGGACAGCGGACTGCCCCTGGACGACGGCCTGGTGTGCGACGAGTTCAGCATGGCCGCGCCACGTGTCCACGGTGTCGGCGACGTGGCCCGATGGCACAACCCGCTCTTCGGAGTGACGATGCGGATCGAACACCGCACGAATGCCGCCGAGCA
Organism: Streptomyces sp. NPDC057137; assembly: GCF_042670825.1. NCBI lineage: Bacteria > Bacillati > Actinomycetota > Actinomycetes > Kitasatosporales > Streptomycetaceae > Streptomyces > Streptomyces sp. NPDC057137. Next base: position 35,772 of record NZ_JBHUUW010000021.1, read on the forward strand.
GGGCCTGGCCGTCGCGCGGAACGTGCTGGAACCCGACGCCCGACGCCCGTTCGCCCCCGTGCCGTACTTCTGGTCCGACCAGTACGACATGAGGATCCAGGCGTACGGCTATCTGCCCGGACACGATGAGGTAGCCGTCGTCGACGGCGATCTCGGCACACGCAGTTTCATCGCCGCGTACCGCAACGCCAACCACCTGGCCGGCATCGTAGCCGTCAACATGCCCCCGAAGACATTGAGACGCTGGCGAGCGGCGATTGCCACCCGCCAAGCCTGGAGCACAGCCGTGAACAGCACACTCGACGCGGCGTCTTGAAGAGTGTTGTCCTGCCCCTTGGTGAACATCTTCCGAGGGCCGCCCCGCTGAACAGATCGAAAAAGGAACTCAGCTCGATGAGGTAGGGAATCCTGGCTGGCCCCTGTTCGTCGGCTCAACTCCGCTCATGATGGGTGAGGAATGCAACTAGGATTGCACATATGTCAGTTTGACTTCGCCGGTGGATCGGCCGCAGTTGGACCCACGTTGGCGAAGACAGCGCTAATGGCAGAAGAGGTCGGCTTCGAATCCATTACACTGTCCGACCATCTGTTCCAGACCCAGTGGTTCGGTCCACATGACGACCCGATGCTCGAGGCCTACGCGACCCTGGGCTACTTGGCGGGCGTGACCTCATCGGTGCGGCTCGGCACGTTGGTGACCTCTGCGGTGTACAGAGCGCCAGGTATGCTCGTCAAAGCAGTCACCGCGCTTGACGTCCTGTCCGGGGGTCGTGCCTTCCTCGGTCTCGGCTCCGGCTGGGACGAGCGGGAATCAATCGCACTGGGCTTGCCGTTCCCGCCGATCGCCGAGCGATTCGAACGCCTCGAAGAAGTACTGCAGATCGCACGACAAATGTGGAGTGCCAACAACGGCGCCTTCGCGGGAAAGCACTACCGTCTCGCGGCCACCGTCAACTCACCGCAGTCCATTCAGCGGCCCTACCCTCCGATCCTGATCGGCGGCAGTGGAGAGAAGAAGACGCTGAAGCTCGTGGCCAAGTACGCCGACGCTTGCAACATCGCCGGCGGGGGTCCTGGCGCCGGCCGCAAACTCGACGTACTGCGCGAGCATTGCGAACGCGAGGGCCGCGACTACGACGACATCACCAAGACCTCGATGATGCTCTTCGATACCTCGGATCGATCAAATCTCGTCAGCCAACTGCGTGAGCTTCACGACCTCGGCTTCACTACGGTGTACGGGATCACAAAGCGAGTCGACGATTTCGCCGGCCTTGAGATCCTGGCGGACGTCCTGCAAGAAATACGGGACTGGTGATTCGGGAGTATCCGCGTCGCGTCAGGAAACGCACATCAGGAGTCGACCGCTCAAGCGCTTTGTTGACGGACAGCGCGCGGATTCCCAACGGCTGGTCCCGCTGCCACTGATGTAGACAGTGCTTTTTCGTGTACGCCCGCGCCGGCGAGGGCGTCATCATTTCAGGGCGAACACGTCCGAGTAGAGATCCTCAGGGCTCGGGTAGGCGCTGTTGTTGGCGAATTCCCACGCGTCCTCGACGTTCTTCAATCCCTGCTCGTCGAGTTCTTTCAGGTCCTCCTCGGTGGCGTGGCCCTGTGTGACGAGCCACGCGCGGAAGCGGGGTACCGGGTCGGTCTCGACCTTCGACGCAACCTCACCCGAGGCGATGTACCCCATCGTGTCGTAGCGGGTGTGCCCCCGGAGGCGGTAGGTCATCGCTTCGACCAGGGTGGGGCCTCCACCTGACCGCGCCCGGTCGATCGCGGCCGTCATCTCGTCCCACAGAGCAGGGACGTCGTCCCCGTCGACGACCGTCGAAGGAATGCTGTACGCGGACGCGCGGTCGGCGACGTGCTCAACAGGGGAGGTCTTACTGAAGGCCGTGTGCTCGGCGTAGAGGTTGTTGTGGCAGACGTAGACGATCGGGAGCCGCCAGAGCGAGGACAGCGTGAGGGCTTCGTGAAACGCGCCCTCGTTCGCGGCGCCGTCTCCGAAATTGCATACGGTGACCTTGTCGTCGCCGCGCAGGACCGAGGACAGCGCCCACCCCGCCGCGATCGGGAGTTGCCCGCCGACGACTCCGGAGTTCATGACGACTCCGGAGTCGGGGTCGACGGAGTGTACCCAGCCCGACTTCCCCCTCTGGCTCCCCGTCACCTTGCCCAGCGCCTCGGCGAACAGCTTCTTCGGCGGAAAGCCCTTTGCCATCTGGGACATGCCGTCGCGGTAGTAGGCCACCATGTAGTCATCGGGCCGCATCGACTTGCCCACGACAGCACCGAGCAGCTCAGAACCCCGCCACGAGAACCATGTGGTGTTGATCGTGCCCGCCTTCAGCAACTGCTGCACTCTCTCGTCGAGTTGTTTGGCGAAGGTCGAGATCGCGTACACCTCGCGTAGTTGTTCGGTCGTGATGTTCATCGTGACTCCGTTCGTATGCGAGGGGGGAACGCTCAGGCGGCCGGCGAAGTGATCGCGGATTCGGTCTGTGCGAGGGGAGCCCAGGAGGTGAACTCCGTCCGCCAGTCGTGCGATTCGAGCGCGGTGCGGATCGCCCCCAGGGCGCTCGCCGCATACGCCCCGTCGAAGGCGCGGTGGTCCCAGGCCAGGGTCAGATTGCCGATGGGACGAACCGTCAGTGTGTGACCGCCCTCGCCATCAGGGACGACCGCGGGGCGGGGAGCGATGGCATCGACGGTGATGATGGCCACCTGAGGCTGGTTGATGATCGGCAGCGTCGTCCGGGCACCGAATGGGCCGGGGTTCGACAGCGTGAATGTGCCACCCGCTACATCACCACCTCGCAGTTCGCCGCTGCGCGTCCGGCCGGCCAAGGCGTTGATCTCCCGCGCGAAAGCAGGTACGTCGAGCGTGTCCGCCCGCTGGACGACCGGGACGATCAGCCCCTCGAAGTTCATGTCGACCGCCACTCCGAGGCCGACGCTGCTGCGGAGTTCCAGGCCGTCATCGGTATATCGGGCGTTCAGCTGTGGGTACTGTCCGATTCCTGTAGCGACCGCGCGCGCGGCGAACGGAAGATACGTGAGGCTGTAGCCGTGTTCCTGCCGCCACCGTGCGGCATGGATTCGGCGGACCGTATCCACCGCGCTGTAGTCGACATCGACCGTGGCGTAGGCGTGGGGGGCTGCGCGGCTCGACGCGGTCATGTGGCGCGCGATACGCCGACGGATGGTCGTATGCGGGACGAGGGTTACGTCGTCAGGACTCGCCATGTGACGCTCCTTCTCTCTTGCCAGGCGGCACAGGCCGCCTGGCACGTCGTGCCGGACGGGCGGGAGACACCCCCTAACCCCAGAATCCGGTGGTGGGCCGGGGACGGTCGGCGGGCTTCATTCCGCGTTTGAAGACTGCCGCCGGTCCGCCGGGGCGGGCTTGACAGCCCAGTCTGAGCGGGTACCTCCGCGTGGCCTGGAATTCGCTCAGCGACTCAAGTGCCTCTTGTTCGAGCGGCTGGACCGGGTCGAATTCCTCGTCCCCCGAGACAACCTCGAAGAGGCACGCCGTGCACAGAGCCTGGCCTCGGCAGCGCGTCGGCCAGAAGTACCCGTGACGCTGAGCCGCCGCCATCATCGACTCGCCGGGGCGGACAGTCAGTTCGACGTCCAGGGGAAGGACCCGGACACGGATTTCGGACGCATCCTCGGTGGGCGAGGTCATCAGTGCTCCCCGTGACAGATCAGGCGGCGGGGTCGCCGTCGGCCAGCATGTGGCGGTCGATGAATCCCTCGAAGTTGCGCACGCCTGCCTCCTGGCGGTTCAGCCGCAGAGCCTTGAACGACGTCTGGTGCATTCCGGCCTGGACGTGGCCCATGTTGGCGAGGTCCTGCCCGATGGTCGGGCCCCACCCGGCGTGGTCCTCCCATCGCGGGTAGAACTCGGCCTCGACCTTGGGCACTTCCTCGCCCTCGCCGAAGCGGTGCAGGAACATGACGTCGTAGAGGCAGGTGTCGGGGTCGTTGCCGTTGGGCCGGAAACGAAAGAGGATCCAGTTCCCGGCGTTGATCGGGCCGACCATGTTGGGGTAGACGCAGTAGTCGATCGCGGAGAGCATGTCCTCGTCAGGGATGTGCGAGTAGTCGACACCGCCCGCCGCCCCGACGGCGCGGCGCACGTCGGTGAAGAACCTCACTGATGGCACGTCACCTGGTACGTCGGTCATGGCCTCGACGTAGTTGATGTCGTCCTGGTGCGCGAGCCCGATCATCTGGTTCAGCTGGAGCAGTTCGAGCGCCGCCTTCCTGGGGTCGCCCAACTCACCCAGCGTCGCGCTCTCGTTCAACAGCTCGGGGACGTTGCGCATCTTGTTGTGCGTCTCGAACGTCTCGTACAGGAACTGGTAGGCGCCCGGCGTGCGGCCCTCGGCGTCCCGGACATTGACTCGTTCGCCGGGCCCGGCTGACGTGGCTCCCTCACCGGGCCGCCTGTTGATCGTCGTGCCTCCCGCATAGCCGCTGAGGTCCCACACGTGGGTGGCCTCGACGTGGTAGGCCTCGTTGAACGCTGCGAGGCCAACCTTCCAGTTGCAGTCCATGACCGTTGTCCGGTGCCGCAGCAGCCGCATCTTGTCGACTTCGAACGGGGCCAGACCTTCGACGACGGGTGCGAGGAAGTCGAGCAGCGGTTCCGGGTCCTTGGACATGTTGAGGAAGACGAATCCGCCCCAGAGGCCGACGTGCACCTCGGGTAGTCTGAGGTCCGCCCGCGAGAGGCACTCCGGTGCGAAGTCGTCCGCGTCGGGGATCTCCAGGACCGATCCGTCGAGCTTCCACGCCCACCCGTGAAACGGACAGCGCAGTTCTCCGTCAACGTTGCCGGTGCCGGAACAGATACGCGTCGCGCGGTGCAGGCAGGCGTTGCGGTACGCCTTGACGGAGGCCTCACTCTCGCGGACCACGAGGATCGACTGGGTGCCGATGGTGTACTCGTAGTAGTCACCCCGCTGGGGAACCTGCTCGACCCGGCACGCCATCTGCCAGACCTTCGGCCACAGGCGCTCGTACTCGGCCGAGAGCCACTCGGTGGATATGTAGCGCTCCTTCGAGATCAGCGCAGACTCGGTGTACCGCGGTTGTGTCGTTGCCATGCTCGTTGTCCTTTCTGACTGACGGCGGTTCGGCCGGCGAGCCGGACAGGCCCTAGCTGCGCAGGGTCCGGCGGACGGCAGCCTCGATCTCCGCCGGGCCGACCATGAAGAGGGACTCCAGCGGCCGGCTGGCCGGAACGGGAGTGAACGGTGCTCCGACCCGCTGGACCGGTGCGGCCAGCTCTCCGTACAGCTCGTGGTAAATCTGGGCCGCGATCTCGGCCGATGGCCCGAAATTCGTCCGTGCCTCGTGTACGACCACAGCCCGTTTGGTCTTCGCGACTGAGGCGAGGACTGCCGGGGCGTCGAAGGGCGCGATCGTGCGCAGGTCGATGACTTCGACGGAGATACCTTCGCCCGCCAGGGTCTCCGCCACGCCGAGGGCATCCGCGATCTGCGCTCCGTACCCGATCACGGAGACATCGGTACCCGAACGACTGACGTTCGCCTTGCCGATCGGGAAACGCGTGCCCGGCTCGGGAACCGGCATCTTGAGCGGCCGGCCGGTGAGGGACGACTGCTCGATGAACACCACCGGGTCGTCATCGAAGATGGACGCGGTCAGCAGGCCGTACGCCTCCACCGGGTTCGAGGGCTGAACCACTTTCAGGCCGGGGCTGGCAGCGAACCAGCTCTCCAACTGGTCGCAGTGCTGGGCGCCTACGCCGCTCCCGGCGCCGCCCAGGGTCCTGATGGTGATGGGTACCGAACTCTTCCCGGCGGTCATGTATCGCCACTTCGCTGCCGTGTTGTGGATGGGATCCATGGCCACGGTGATGAAGCCCATCAGCATCACCTCCACGACGGGACGCAGGCCCGCCTGCGCGGCGCCGACTCCAGCGCCGACGAAGCCCTCCTCGGCGATCGGGGTGGAACGGACGCGCCGGGTCCCGAACTTGGTCGACAGGCCGGCGGTCGCCTTCCAGACGCCACCGTCCTCCGGGTCGGCGATGTCTTCGCCCATGAGGAACACCGAGGGGTCGGCAGCCAGGGCGTCGTGCAGAGCCAGGTTGATGGCCTTCACAAAGGTGATGTTCTTCTGAACTGCGCCGCCCATCCGGGCCTCCTCGTGGTCGTTCGGTTCGGTCGATCACGGTCGGTGCACGGTCAGTCGATCGTTCCGATCTCCGTACCGACCGGATAGGACTCGCCGGCCTTCTTGGCCTGGCGCACTACGCCACTTGCCGGAGCCTCGATCTCGTTCTCGACCTTGTCGCTCTCAAGGAGGTACAGAGGTTCACCCGCGGCGACCGCGGCACCGTCATCGACGAGCCATTCCGCCAGCGTTCCCTCCTCCATCGTCCAACCGAGTTTAGGAATATTGATCGGTGAACCCACTGTCGTGCTCCCTTTAAGAAGGCAGAATGCAGCGTGACATCCCATCGACCAGATTAATTTCCCGCACATCGGACATGTGCGTCGAGGACAGGGTATTTCCCCAGTGGCGCCATGGCGCGCCACCGGGCGTCGACTAAAGGATGCTCAGCCCGGATCTCTTTGATGCCCAAGCCAGGTGCTGGGGCTTCCAGGTATCCCGCACTCTAATACGGGTCACGTGATTGTCAATGGGGGCTGCTGGAAGCTCCAAAAGTCACTCACAAGCCCCTCTGACCTGCTCTTTGTATTGAATCCGTGCCGCGATTCCCTCTCGCGAGTCGCTGCCTTGGCAAGATTCCGGCATCCGTCAGATCACATGGTGATCGGGCATTGAATGCTCAAGTCATTATGTGATTCGACGCAAGTGTGGCAGGGGTATGCGGAGTGGACTGCTTGACCGCCCGCACCGATGCGGCTAGCTTAATTCCGCTCTTCTCTCGTGAAGTCTTCATCCGTGGGGGATGTTCGGAATTGTTCCTGCGATTACTGAGCTGCAGGCTTGTTCCGACGCGGATATACCTGAGCCGTGCGCCCATTCATCAGGCTTCCTTTTCCGCTGCCTTACGGGAACGGGCCGCGGGTGTTCGACGGCAGCGTGTGGTGGCCCTCGGCCCTGACCGGTACGGCCGCTTGAGGCAGTTCAAGGCCGCGTTGCCAGTGAGCGCGCCGACCGGACGGAGCTACCGTGTCGCCACCGACCTCAGGTCGTCGAACAGCCGCGCTCGTCGCGACACTGTGCCTGGGAGGCACGGTCACGGCGCTGCAGCAGACGCTTCTCATCCCGATACTCCCCGAACTGCCCCGGCTGCTCGGCACGTCAGCGGCCAACGTGTCCTGGCTGATTACGGCAACACTGCTCGCAGCCGCGGTCGCAACGCCGGTCGCATCCCGGCTGGCTGATATGTACGGCAAGCGAACGGTGATGCTCTGCTGTCTCGTCCTCATGGTTGCCGGCTCACTGATCGGCGCGCTGACCCATGGTCTGGCGGGTGCTGTCACCGCTCGCGCGCTGCAGGGTGTCGGTGTCGCACTCATCCCGATCGGGATCGCGATCATGCGCGATGAACTGCCCGCCGCCAAGGCGCCGCTGGGGGTCGCTCTGATGAGCGCGACCGTGGCCGTTGGCGGCGGTGTCGCCCTTCCCCTGTCAGGGCTCGTGGCCCAGAACGCGGATTGGCACGTGCTCTTCTGGGTCACGGGCGGCGCGGGAACGCTGATGCTGGCTGCCGTGGCGGTTGTGGTTCCCTCGTCATCGATCCGCACCGGGGGCACGTTCGACTTCTGGGGTGCCGCACTGCTTTCGATCGCCGTGACCTCCCTTCTGCTGGCTTTGACAAAGGGCGGTCAGTGGGGGTGGACCGCACCGGGCACGTTGCTGTGCACGCTCGGTGGTGCTGTCGTCCTCGCGGCGTGGGTTCCGCTGGAACTGAGGGTGCGCCGACCGCTCGTGGACCTGCGCATCGCACGCCGACCGGCACTCCTGCTCGTGAACGTCGCCACGGCCTTCGTCGGTTTTGGGATGTTCGCGGATCCTCTCGTCACCACACAACTCCTCCAGGCGCCCACAGGCACGGGATACGGGCACGGACTCGAAGCCGTGACCACCGGACTGCTGCTGGCCCCCACCGCTGTCGTATTCGGGGCGGCCGCACCGCTGTCGGCGTTCCTCACCCGCAGGTACGGCGCGGCTGTCACCCTCGGCGCCGGTGCGCTGTGCATGGGAGCCGCGTACGTCGCACGGATTTGGTTCAGCCATGGCGTCGGACCGGTTCTCGCGGGGTCGCTGGTGGTCTCGCTCGGTGCCTCGCTGGCATTCGGCGCGATGCCTGTACTGGTTCTGATGCTCGTTCCGGCCACCGAGAGCGCTTCTGCCAACGGCTTCAACGCCCTCATGCGGTCGATCGGTACATCGACCGCGAGCGCTGTCGCCGCCGGGATGGCCGGCGTCGGCGCACGGGAGGTAGGAGGCACCGTCTTCCCGGGCTTCGACGCGCTCATGGGAGTGTTCGTCGCCGCGGCCGGCGCGTGCCTCCTCGCCACTCTCGCCATGGGTCCTCTTCTCTGTCGGCGGCGACCGGCAGATGAATCAGCAACTGGTTCCTTGGACCAACCGCGGCCAGACAAGGGCGGCGTCCGCTGCTCCTCACGCTGACGGCGGTCGGGGAAGGATCCGCAGCCTCAGTTCTCTGTCCGGGCAGGCGGTTGGGCTGCGCGGGAGAGAGGAGGGCGGGTGACCGGAGCCGGCCGCCTCGCGGGCGGATTCTGTCGCGGCGAGGCGGCCGGGCGGGCCGCTGTGCGTTGTTCCGTCCCCACGTACAACGTTTGCGGCCGGCGTCCCCGGAAGACACCTCCGCTCTGGGCGCTCCGGGGAGTCGGGAGGGCGCGGGTCACATGTGGACGACCGGGGCGCTGTCTTCGCTGGTCTCGGGGCGACCCTTGCGGAACATGAACGCGGCGATCACCGCTCCGGCGGCGAAGAGGCCGGCTGACCACCAGTAGGCGGTCGCGTAGCTCTCCAGCTGGGCCTGGGCCAGGACGGCCTCAGTGGGCGCCTTCCCGGAGAGGAAGGCGGTTGCGGCGCTCGCGGCGAGGGTGTTGAGCAGGGCGGTACCGATGGCTCCACCGACCTGCTGCATGGTGTTGACGGCGGCGGAGCCCGCCCCCGCGTCCTCGGGGCTGATGCCGTAGATGGACAGGCTCATCGAGGATGGCATCACCACGCCGAGGCCGACGCCCATCAAGAGCAGAGCGGGCAGTACATCGGCGGCGTAAGTGCTGTTCAGGTCAAGGGCCGTGAGCCAGACCAGGCCGCCGGCGGCCATCAGCATGCCGAGCGGCACGATCATCTTGGGGCCGAGCCTGGGCAGCAGCACACTGATGGACAACTGGGCGACGACCATCAGGGCGCCGATCATCGGCAGGAACGAGAGCCCGGTCTTGACAGGTGTGAAGCCGAGCGAGGACTGGAGGTAGTAGGTGAGGAAGAGGAAGACGCCGAACATTCCGGCGCTGGATATGGCCACCATGATGAAGGATGCGCCGCGGGTGCGGTCGGTGAGCACGCGCAGCGGCAGCAGTGGGTGGTCGGTGCGGGTCTGCCACCAGGTGAAGGCGGCCAGCAGCATGACCGCCGCTGTCAGGAAGCCCCAGGTCATCGGCGAGGACCAGTCGTGTGTCTCGGCGTTGGAGAAGCCGTAGACCAGGCCGAAGAGTCCGGCCGAGGCCAGGATGGTGCCGGGGATGTCGAGCTTGGGCCGCCGCGTCGGGGCGCCCTTGCGCAGCAGAGCCAGGCCGCCGACGAACGCGAGGGCGGCAAAGAGCAGGTTGACGTAGAGAGTCCAGCGCCAGCTCAGGTGTTCCGTGAGCAGTCCGCCGAGCAGGAGACCGATGCCGCCGCCCGCGCCGCCGATGGCACCGAAGACGCCGAAAGCGCGAGCTCTCTCCTTGGCGTTGGTGAAGGTGACGTTGAGCAGAGCGAGTGCCGCCGGGGCCAGCAGGGCACCGAAGAGCCCTTGCAGGACGCGGCCGGTGACCAGTATCTCGAAGCTTTGTGCGGCACCGGCCAGCGCGGAGGCTGCGGCGAACCCGACGACACCGACCAGGAAGACGATCCTGCGGCCGAAAAGGTCGGCGAGTCTGCCGCCGAGCAGCAGGAGACTGCCGAAGGCCAGTGCGTAGGCGGTCACGATCCACTGCCTGTTTCCGTCGCTGAACCCCAGCTCGTGCTGGGCGGACGGCAGCGCGATGTTCACGATGGTGGCGTCCAGCACGACCATCAGCTGGGCCAGTGCGATGACGACCAGCACCCACCAACGGTGCCGTGACGGGCTCGGGTCCCGCCCCTTCTCGTGATGTGGCGGAGGCACGGGCGCTGCGTGGTCGAGGGTCTGAGTGCTTTTGCTCATGATGGGGTGCTCCAAAGTGCTTCCGAGGATGGTGGTGAAGATGTCCACGACCAGAAGGTGAACGAAACGGTTTCGTACTGTCAGTGACGAACAGCTCTGCTGCGACGGTGCAGTGCGAGCGGGGCCTGTGCCCCAAGCGGCGTCTCGGGCCGTATGGGGCAAGGCGGTATCGCTGACTCAGCCGACCGGTGGTCGCCTGCGCCTGGTGCGGGGTCCTGCCGCGGCGTCTCTCGGCGGTGAATGGTTCAGGCGCGTCGGCGGTCCCAGATAATGGCGGCTCCGGTGGCGGCGGCGCCGAGCCCTTCCCACAGTGCCGCGGCCTTGAACGACTTGGGGGCGCGCCCGGTGGCCATCAGGCCGACCATCCCGGCGGCCATGAGCGAGCGGGCCCCAACGGTGAACGCGGGGAAGCCGGGCCAGTCTTTCTTGACGCCCCGCAGGTAGAGCCAGCCCATGTTGACCGCGGCGATCGAGGATGTCGCCAGGACGGCGGGAGTGTGGTCGCCGGGGCCGCGCTCGTCGGGGTTGTCGCCCATCATCTCGAGTTGCTTGTCCGGCCGGATCAGGCCGGCGGCGCCCATCGTGAGGGCGAGCACACCGGACACGGCGATGGTCCAGTCGGTTGCGGTACGCGGGGGCAGTCCCATGAGTGATCTCCTCTTGCTTGGGGGTGTCAGTTGTCGGTCACGGCGATGCCGATCCAGGGGCGACGGCGGCGGCGGACTCGGTCCCACCAGTCCGCGAGCCGGACCAGGAGGTGTTTGCGGACCATCAGCTTGTGGGCCCGTGCGGTTTCTGTCGTGTCCATCAGTCGCGCGGTCGCCTCCGCGCTCGGTGCGCCGTCGGTGATACGGCCCCTGCTGTCACAGGGGGCGATGACGACATGGCTGTTCTTACGGAGCCGTTTGACCTTGCCGCTGTCCGGCGCCGTCATCACGATCAGCTGCCCGCCTTCCCTGACGAACCACAACGGGGTGGCGACCGCTCGGCCATCCTTGCGGAAGGTGGTGAGGCTGACGTGCTGTCCCTGAGCAATCAGCTCAAGGGTGCTGCGGAAGGCAGCCCTGGGTGTCATGCGAACCTCCTTGGTGAATGTTGTTCACCTCTTCTGGTGAATAGTGTTAACCTCAATCTCGTGACTGTCAAACGACGCCCGACAGGGCAACATCACGGAGACCTGCGCAACGCACTGGAACAAGCGGCTCTGGTACTCGTCCTGGAACGTGGTCCGCACGGTTTCACCCTGGCCGAGGCGTGCCGGCGTGCCGGCGTGAGTGTCTCCGCGCCGTACAAGCACTTCGCCGACCGCGACGCCCTGCTCGCCTCCCTCGCCGGGCAGGGCTACCGCGAACAGCACCGGCGCTACAGTGCCGCCGTCTCGGCCAGTGAGAACCCCGCAGAGCAGCTGGCCGCCTTCGCCGCGGCGTACGTGCGCTTCGCCGCCGAGGAGCGGGCACTGTTCGACATAACGTTCAGCGCAGGCCTGGACAAGTCCCTGTATCCGGAACTGGTCGAGGCAGGCCAGTCCCTCTTCGACACCCTCATGCCCATCACGAGCCGCATCGTTCCGGATCGGGACGCCGCCTTCGACCTGCTCGTGCGCGTCTCCTCGTCTGCCCACGGACTGGCGCTCTTCCTGCAGCAGGGTGTCTTCGCCGCAGACCAGCAGCCCCTTGAGGCAACCGAGAAGCGGGCAGCCCGCACCGCGCGGGCCATCGTCGACCAAGAGCAAGGGAGGACCGATGTCCTGGAATCCTGATGCGCTCCCCGACCTGTCGGGACGCACATTCGCTGTCACCGGCGGCAACGCCGGCATCGGCTACTTCATCTCCGAGCAGCTTGCTGCCGCCGGCGCTCATGTGGTGATCCTCGGCCGGAGTCCGGAACGTATGCGCTCCGCGGCCGACTCCATCCGCCGCCAGACCGCGACGGCGGATGTCACAACAGTGCCGCTGGATCTCGCCGATCTCGAATCGGTGCAATCGGCCGCCGCCGAGCTCGCCGGGATGAACCGCCTCGACGCACTGATCCACAACGCCGGCATCAGCCAGCCAGGCAAGGAACGACGCCTTACACGACAAGGCTTCGAGCTGGCTGTGGGAACCAACCACCTCGGCCATTTCGTGCTCACCGCACTGACCTTGCCTCTGCTGAGCGGCACACCAGGAAGCAGAGTTGTGCCGATCGGCAGCATCATGACCAAAAGATCCGCGTTCGACCTCGACGACCTGCAGAGCGAACGGTCCTACCAGCAGAAGCGGGCCTACACCCAGTCCAAGCACGCCGTCCAAACCTTCGGATTCGAACTCGACCGCCGACTACGCGAAGCCGCATTCGACGTCCGCTGCGTCGTCGCACACCCGGGCCTGGGCCTGGACGGCGCGAGCCCGCAGCGCGAGGGCGTCAACGAGCCGTCGCCGGCTGCCCGTGTGGGGGCCCGGCTACTGGCGCCCATGGCCCAGGGCAAACACCGCAGCGCCTGGGCGGCAGTGCGCGCGGCCGTCGACCCCGATGCCGTCGGTGGCCAGTACTACGGTCCGGCCCGCGGCGGCGTCGGCGGCCCCGTTCCGGGACGGGCGCCGACGGCGGACACAGACCCGCAGACCGGGGCCCGCCTCTGGACTCTGTCGCAGGAACTGACCGGCATCGCATTCCCTCTGCCGGCGGCCTCCGCATGATCAGCAGAGCGGCACACCGGCGTCAGAAGAGCCATCGATCGCACACATCGACGGCGCCCGGTGCAACCGGTCCGGCCCTTCGGCGTCCGAGCGGTCCGGCGACGGACGCGCATACGGCCGGCAGGCGGGAGGAGTTCCTGCAAACCAGAGATCAACGCTGAACCGCACATACGTCGCCTGTGGCGGCACTCCTTCAGGAAGGCACTCATGAAGGTTCCCACCAAGTACGCAATCGATCCCGAGCTCGCGGCGGTCGAGCAGTTCCCCGAAATCGACTCCAGCGACATCGTCGCCGTCCGCGCCCAGATCGCGCAGATGATGGCGCAGGTACCCGCCCCCGACACCACTGGGCTGACGGTTACCGACCGCACGATCCCCGGCCCCCAGGGAGCATCCGACGTCCTGGTGCGAATCTACGTCCCTGACGTGGCGGCGGCCCCGGTCGGAATCCTCGACGTGCACGGGGGAGGGTTCATCCTCGGCGATCTCGACTCCTCGCACGCCGACAACATCGCGATCGCCCGGGGCGTCGGGGCCGTGGTGGTCTCGGTGGACTACCGGCTGGCCCCGGAGAACCCCTTCCCCGCGGGCCTGGACGACTGCTACGCCGCCCTTGCCTGGTTCTCCGATCACGCCGCGGAGTTCGGCGTGGACCCTCAGCGCATCGCCATCCACGGCGGCAGTGCCGGCGGGGGACTGTGCGCCGCGCTGGCGCTGCTCGCCCGCGACCGCCGCGGCCCTTCCATCGCTTTCCAGTACCTCGGCATCCCCGAACTCGACGACCGGCTCGACACAGGCAGCATGACCACGTTCGGGGACACCCCGACGTGGAATCGCCCGGCCGCCGTCCGCAGCTGGGACGCCTACCTGGGCAAGGGACGCCGCGGCACCCACGACATCTCGCCCTATGCTGCCCCGGCCCGTGCCGGGGACCTCTCGGGACTGCCGCCCGCCTACATCTCAGCGAAGGAGTTCGACCCGTTGCGAGACGAAGGCATCGCCTACGCCACGGCGCTGCTCGCCGCAGGCATCCCCGTCGAACTCCACCTCTTCCCCGGAACCTTCCACGGCTCCGCAGCCATTACCGACGCCGCCGTATCCCAGCGGGAGGCGACCGAACGCATCGCCGTACTGCGTAAAGCTCTCGGCGCTTAGCTTCAGCGGCGAGGAGGCGAGGAGGCCGTATACGCCCTTCCACCCCTGCGAAGACCGGAGGCGGCATGAACCCTGAGGCGTTTCCCCAACAGTCGTGCGGGCCGGGAGCCTGTGGGGCGGTCCTCGGCTGCGATACGGGCCGCATGCCTGCCGCCCGGGTCCGTCCGTCGCCGGTCGACGAGTCAACCGTTGTGCTGAATCTCTCCCACCAAGACTCGGTGGCATCGGACGTCACCGAGTCTTGGCTGGATGAGCCGCGTTGACACCATGCTTGCTGCGCTCTCTCCGACCGTCGCTCAGCGCGGCGGCCGGAGACGCGGATTGCCGATGCTTCGCCCTTCGGACAGGACTGCACAGGTGGTCGGGCCCAGGCCCAGGCCGATGCCGGTTTCAACTGATCATCACTGTTCGGGCGGGCAGCGGCGGGCTGGGTTCGATCTCGACGCGATCTTCAATCCCCTCCCCGCTACGGCTCGTTGAAGCGGAGATCCGCCGTGCGCTCCACTGCGGCTCAGGCTAGCTTTGCCCCGGTGAGGTGTTCGCTGAGGTCCCACAGGTCTGTCGCTGTGGCTGGGGCGATGGCGTGGGGTGCGACGCCGACGGGCCAGGTGCTGCGACCCTCGACGGTGTCGTCGTGAGCGGCGACGGGGGAGATGTTGTTGTTCTCGCAGTAGACGCCGCCGTAGCCGTCGAGCCGGGGGCTGGTACCGCACCAGACGCTGGTCGAGGCCCCCTGTTCGGCGGTTTTGGCTCCGCGTTCGGGGTCGATGATCGGCTCGCCCCGCTCGTCGATGAGGTTCATCGCCCGCCGGTCGGCATCGGTGGCCCAAGGCGAGAGGTCGGTGGTGATGATTGACCCGGGGTGCAGTGAGAAGCCCCGGATACCGTCCGGCTCACCGCGCTGGTCCAGACCGAGGGCGAAGAGGATGTTGGCCGACTTGGATTGCGCGTAGCCCATCCACTCGTCGTACTGGCGGCGGTCGAAGTTCGGGTCGTCCAGGTGCACTGGCGAGAGCCGGTGCGCCCACGCCGAAACGGCGACGACGCGGGCGCCCTGGGCCCGTTGCAGGGCCGGCCACAGCCGGACCGCGAGCTGGAAGTGGCCAAGGTGGTTGGTCGCGAAGTGGGCCTCGTATCCGCGTGTGTCGCGGGTCAGTGGCACGCGCATGATGCCAGCGCTGTTCACCAGGATGTGCACCGGGCGCTTCGCGGCGAGCAGGTCGTCGGCGAACCGGTCGACACTCGCCGGGTCGATCAGGTCCAGTTGGGCGATCTCGACCCGGTTGATCCCGGCCAGGCGGGCGCGCGCCTTGTCGGGGTGGCGGACCGGAACGACAACCGTGGCTCCCGCCGCGCTCAGCGCCCGGGTGGTTTCCAGGCCGATTCCGGAGTGGCCACCGGTCACGACGGCGGTACGACCGGTCAGGTCGACTCCGTCGACGACATCAAGGGCGGTGTTCGCGGCGTGGAAGCCGGACTCGATAGGTTGCTGCAAGCTGGTCATGGAAAGGCGCTCATTTCCGTTGAGGTGGTTCCTCCACAATCCGCCTCCTCTCCCGGATTATGAATGCTGTGGCGTCCCCATAACTTGAGCGAGAGTACAACGACGCGTAGTGCGACCAGGTCCGTAACCGCGAGAGACGCGGTCGGCGAGGGGGTCGACCCCCAAGTTCGACTGCGCCGTCGGAACGCTGTGGAGTGCGGCGTCAACCTGCTGAACCCTGGTCGTGGCGGACCATCTTCTTGGGGTCGACGATGCGGTCGAAGTCCTGTGCGGTGATGTAGCCGGTGGCGAGGGCGGCTTCGCGCAGTGTGGTTCCTTCGTCGTCCGCCTTGTGCGCGATCCGGCTGGCCTTGTCGTAGCCGATCTCCGGCGAGAGGGCGGTGACCAGCATGAGGGAGCGGGAGAGGTGGTCGTCGATCTGCTGCCGGTGCAGTTCGGCGCCTTCGACGCAGTACGTGCGCAGCTTCTCGCTCGCGTCTCCGAGAATGCGGGCGGAGTGCAGGTAGTTGTTGATGATGACGGGCCGCATGGCGTTGAGTTCGAAGTTGCCCTGGGTGCCGGCGAGCGCGATGGCGCTGTCCTCGGCCAGGACCTGGATGCAGACCATGACCATCGCTTCGCACTGGGTCGGGTTGACCTTGCCGGGCATGATGGAGCTGCCCGGTTCGTTGGCGGGCAGGGAGAGTTCGCCGATGCCGCAGCGGGGGCCGGAGGCGAGCCAGCGGATGTCGTTGGCGATCTTCATCAGCGGCACGGCGAGAGCCCTCAGTCCGGCCGAGGCCGCGACCATGGCGTCCAGGCTGCCTTGGGCGGCGAAGGAGTTGGGGGCCGTACGGAACGGGTGACCGGTGAGCTGTGCTGTCTCCCGCGCCACCTGGGCACCGAAGCCGTCGGGGGCGTTGAGGCCGGTGCCGACCGCGGTCCCGCCGACAGCCAGTTCGTAGAGGCCCGGCAGGGTGGCCTCGACGCGGTCGGCGGCGTCGGAGATCTGGGCGGCGTAGCCGGACCACTCCTGGCCCACGGTCAGCGGGACGGCGTCCTCCAGGTGGGTGCGGCCGATCTTGACAATGTCCCGCCACGCTTGGGACTTGGCTTCCACGGCGTGCTGAAGTTCCCTCACCTTCGGGATCAGACGCGCGTGGATCTCCCGGACGGCGGCGATGTGCATCGCGGTGGGGAAGGTGTCGTTGGAGGACTGGCCCATGTTGACGTGGTCGTTGGGGTGGACCGGTGTCTTGGCTCCCGGCGTGCCGCCGACCAGTTGGATCGCCCGGTTGCTGATGACCTCGTTGACGTTCATGTTGCTCTGCGTACCGGACCCGGTCTGCCATACGTACAGCGGGAAGTGGTCGTCCAGCGCGCCGGAGATCACCTCGTCGGCGACACGGGCGATCAGATCCGCCTTCCAGCCCGGCAGGCGGCCCTCGCGGCCGTTGACGAGCGCGGCGGCCTTCTTGACGTATCCGTACGCGTGGTAGACGGCCTTGGGCATGCGGTCGTCGCCGATGGAGAAGTGGATCAGGGACCGCTGTGTCTGGGCGCCCCAGTACCGGTCGGCGGGCACCTCGACGGCGCCCATGGAGTCCGTCTCGCGGCGGGTGCCGGTGGCGTCGATGCCGATCGGCACGTTCCGCACCTTCGGTGGCTGCTGGGTGGCGGCGTGCCGGTGCCCGGAGGTCATGGCGACGCCTCCTTCTCGGAGAGCGTTCCGTAGACCGGCTGCCACATGGCGTCCTGCACGGCCTGGACCGGATCGGCCGGCCGGCGGGTGGCGACCTTGTCCTCGACCGCGGCGCGTACCACCGCCACCGCCACCGTCGCCGAGGAAGCGCGCAGGTTCGCCACCGGCGGCAGCAGTGGCGCGCCGGGGGCCCTGGCGTCGACCTGCCCGGCCACCGCCTCCGAGGCGGCGAGCAGCATCCCGGCGGTGAGCCGTGAGGCCCCGGCGACGACGGTGCCCAGGCCAAGACCGGGGTAGAGCAGCGCGTTGTTGGCCTGGCCGATGACGTGGCGCACTCCGCCGTGTTCGACCGGCTCGACCGGGATGCCTGTTGCCGTCAGGACCTTGCCATCCGTCCAGGCGAGCAGGTCGGCGGGCATGGCCTCGATCTTCTCGGTGGGGTTGGACAGCGGGAAGATGATCGGCCGCTCGACGTGCTCGGCCATCGCGGTGACCACCTCTTTGCCGAAGGCGCCCGGCGTGGTCGAGGTGCCGATCAGCATGGTGGGGCGGGCCTGCCGAACGGTGGTCCGCAGGTCGATCTTCCCGTCCGCCCAGCCCCGCACCTCCGTGGCGGACCGCGCGTAGGGCGCCTGGTAGTCGCGCAGATCCGGCATGCCCTCGACCAGCAGCCCCTGTTTGTCGACCAGCCAGACCCGGCGGGTGGCCTCCTTGGGGTCCAGCCCGTCGCGGACCATCGCGTCACGAAGCTGGTCGGCGATGCCCACCCCGGCGGTGCCGGCGCCGAACACCACGACACGCTGGTCGGCGAAGGAGTCGCCGGTGATCTTCAAGGCCGACACCGCGGCGGCCAGGGTGATCGCCCCGGTGCCCTGCATGTCGTCGTTGAACATCCGGTAGCGCTCCCCGTACGTCTCCAGGATGCGGCGGGCATTGCCCGGCCCGAAGTCCTCGAAGTGCAGCAGCGCGTTCGGATACAGGTCCGAGACCGTTTCCAGGTAGCTCTCGACGAACGCGTCGTAACGCTTCCCGCGCACCCGGCTGTGGCGCACACCCAGGTAGAGGGGATCGTTCAGCAGATTCTCGTTGTCGGTACCGACGTCCAAGACCACCGGCACACAGCGGGCGGGATGCAGCCCCGCCGCCGCGGTGTAGACGGCGAGCTTGCCGACCGAGATCTGGATGCCCTGCACCCCCCAGTCACCGATCCCCAGGATCTCCTCGGCGTCGGTGACCACCACCAGATCGACCTCGTCCCGGTGGAGCTGGAGTGCCTCGAACGAGCGGCGCACGTCCTGCGGCCGGTCGACGGACAGGAACACCCCGCGTGGCTGCCGGTACTCGTGGCTGTACCGCTTGATCGCCTCACCCACCGTCGGGTCGTAGACGACCGGCAGCAACTCGGCGAGGTGATCCTGCAGCAGCCGGTAGTACAGCACCTCGTTGCGGTCGTGCACCTGCTCGAGGTTGATGGATTTCGCCAGATCGGTCGGCTCCTGCCGCAACTGCTCGTAGGCACGAACCGCCTGCTGGTCAAGGGTGAGCACGGCATCGGGCAGCCGGCCCACGAGCCCGAGGC
Source organism: Streptomyces sp. NPDC057137 (assembly GCF_042670825.1). Lineage (NCBI taxonomy): Bacteria > Bacillati > Actinomycetota > Actinomycetes > Kitasatosporales > Streptomycetaceae > Streptomyces > Streptomyces sp. NPDC057137. The sequence goes on from NZ_JBHUUW010000021.1 coordinate 54,774, forward strand.
GCTCCCGCTCCTCGGCCGTGAAAGCGCTACCACGATTGCTCAGCGGGTCCGACAGGGTGGACGGCATACGCATCGGCATGAGAACCCCTCTGTGGGCGCGGCTGCAACGGTCCAGCCCCCTGTTCCCATGCTCGACCCGTGCACCACACGGCGCCACCGGGAGCCCGCGCCCTCCGGCACATGTCCGCCACCGTATGCAGTCGATCAGCTGAGGAGGTCGTCGCCGACGGCTTCCTCGCGACATCCGGATGCCGGGCCTGTATCTCCCCACTTGCGCGCTGAGAGATCGCTGACGTGCTCCTGGGAGAGGGTGGGGGCGTGAAGTCCTCGGATTGCGAGGGCGGTTGCCTCTCATTCGTCATTTGTCTGCGCGGTGAGTAGGTCGATGCCGCACAAGGCGGCGAGTTTCTTGGCCACCGAGGTGAGTGGGCCGTGTAGTTCCGCCAGGGCGGCGCACATGTCGGCGGATCTTTCCCACTGTCGTTCGTGTTCGACGTGGCTGGCATTCGACGGGAGGGTGGCTTCGTATTCGGTCGTCATCGGGCGCGGGCCGGATGGGCCGGCGGAGAGCGATGTAGCGGACAGGGCCGTCGAGATGCCCGGCGCCGGCCCGGCGAAGGCGGGTGCGGGCTGCTGCGTCGGGCCGTACCTGGTCGGAGTGGCACAGGGGCGCGCCGGGCGTCGGCAGGCTGGCGGATCAGCAGCAGGGTTCCCAGCAGTGTTCGGACGAACGATCGCGGTGACGCACGGCTTGGCCAGTCCGGCCCGAAACCCTGCCCGCGCCTCCCAGTTGATCCTGTACCTGCGCCGGATACTCGGCACCGTCCGCGCATCGCGGGCGGTGCGTCGGAGGTGGCATTCTGCCAGCAATGGCGACGACGAACGATCCTGGCCGGGAGCAGATGCTGCTGGCCGCCGGGGCACTGCTGCTGGAGCGGTACGGTGACGGGAGCAGCTCCCTGGATCCGGTCCGCGCGATGCACGCCGTTGCGCTGCCGCCGGCGGTCACATGCGCGAGGGCCGGGAGCTGTCTGACGTCTCGGCCGGCGACGTTCTTGTCGCGCTGACCCAGCTCGACGAAGGCCGGGGCACCCTCGTCCGCGTGAGCGTGTCGTGTGACAGGTGATCGGCCACGCGATCGGTGCGGGCCTTTGTCAGTTGTCTGACGAGGGGGTGTACAGGTGCGCTTGCCGTATCCCGGCCTTGCGCAGTTCGTCCGCGATGATCCGCAGGTCGGTCCGGGCCATGTGGGGCATGGCGCTGTCCTTGCAGTCCAGCCACACGAGGGGGACGGTTTCGTCGACGTTGACGCAGTTCGGGCTGTAGAGCTCGGTCAGAACCTCCTCCGCCTCCTGCGGCGAGCGTTCACGGCCGTCCTCCAGTACCGTCCACATGCGGTCTGCTGCGGCGTTGAGCGCCACGACCGCGAGGGCATGGTCGTCCGACTCGACGGCGATTTCCCACACCTGGCGAAAATCGGACTCGTCGTGGCTCACGATGCCCAGCGTGCCCGGGGCCACCGTGATGCCGCCGGGCTCGCTCTCCGAGGCGACGGCGCGACGCATCCACTGCCCGGCCTCCTCGCTGCCCAGGTACGCCTCGGTCACACGCCAGAGCATCTCCGGGCCGGACCGGCGCACCGCCTCCTCGAACTGGGCGCCTGCGCTGTCCCAGTCGGTTTTCCAGGGCCTGGCATCCGCGTCTGAAAGCGGCTTCGCCGGGGTGGCCGGCGCCGGGCGGAGCTGTCTCGGTGTTGTCCATGCCCCGTGTCTATCACCACGGTCTGACACAGGGTCACTGAGCTGCGCGGTCAGTGGCTTCCGGGGTTTTCGTCCAGAGCGGCAGTTCTCGCCAACGAGCTGTCGGGGTGTGGAGCGGGCGCCCGATGGGGGAGCCGAGGATGGCTCGGGCAGGGCCGGGCCGTCGATCGCGGGGGTGCACCTACAGAGTGCCGAGCTGTCCACGTGTGCCGACATCGGCGACACGGTGACGGCAGAGGGGCACGGCTCCCTCTCACAGTCGTGGAGCTCCCGGCGGGCGGCGGCGCGTAGCGCGCCAGGGGAGCCGGGTACGGGCAGGTGACCGTACGGCGACGGTCTGTGGTCGCTCGTGTCATGCTGGTTGATCGACATGCGGTAACTGTGTGACGGACGGGGGCTGTTGAGGCGTGGGGTACACGATTCCTGAGGGTGTTGACACGATGCTCGATGTCGTCGGTGTCGGCTGGCCCAACGCCGACGAGGACGCGTACCGCGACATGGCCGACACGTTGCGGGAGTTCGCGGACGATGCGGGTGATGACGCGTACGCCGCGCATCAGCAGATCAAGCGGCTGCTGTCCTCGGGGCAGAGTGAGTCGCTGACGGCGCTCGACGCGCACTGGTCGAAGGTGCAGGGCAAGCACAAGGACCTGGAGTCGGCGGGGCGGATCGTCGCCGGGGCTCTGGACCGGGTCGCGGACATCATCGTGGCCCGGAAGGTCGCCGCCGTCGCGGACCTCGCCGACCTGTGCGCCACGGTGGGGATCACACTTGCTTTCGCGCCGGTCACCGCCGGGCTGTCGGTGCTGCTCGCGGGGGCGAAGATCACTGCCACCCGGATCGCGTTCAAGCGGATCCTCAAAGAGATGGCGGAGGCGGCGGTCGCGGAGATCGTCGCGAGGCTCACCGAGCCGGCGGTCGCCGCCATTGAGAACATCGTCGCGGACCTGGCGATCCAGACGGCGTTCAACGTCGCCGGTGTCCAGGATGGCATCGACACCGGCCAGGCCGCGCAGGCCGGCAAGGACGGGCTGCAGCTCAACTCGGCGGGCGGGCCCGGGGGCCCGGGCCCCCGGCGGCGGGCCGAAGATCGACCACGACGCCCACGGGAGGGCAGACCTCGACCTGGCGAGTGTGCAGGTCAACATGCGGGACAAGACCGGTGGGAAACTCGGCCGCGCCAGGGGGCACCACGGCAGGGCCAAGGGCAAGGACTCCCTGACCGCGGCTCTGGACGCCTCCATCGACCGCGTCATGGACAAACTCGGCACCGGGCTGAAGGATCTGGGCGACCACCTGGGCAAGAAGCTGCCCACCTCCATCAGTAAGAGCTCCCAGACACACCGGGACACCGACCACGACGTCCGCGACAGGGTCAGAGGTGTCAAGGCCGGTGTCCGCAGTGATGAGGGCGGGCTGGACGGACGACAGGGAACCTCGAAGCCGGGGCGGCGCGGGCCGAAGTCCATGCGCGACATGGTGGACCGGGCACGCGAGGCGGCGATGTCCCTGTGCAGCCGACGGTGCAAGACCGACCCGGTCGACGTGGCCAGCGGTGAGACGGTCCTCTCCCAGACGGACCTGGCGCTGCCGGGGGTCCTGCCGCTGGTGTTCCGGCGTACCCACATATCCGGCTACCTCTACGGGCACTGCTTCGGACCCAGCTGGGCCTCCACCCTCGACGAGCGTCTGGAGCTGACGGCCAGGGGCGCCGTCTGGGCTCGCGAGGACGGCTCCCTGCTGGTCTATCCCCAACTGCCGCGCGAGCCGGGCGAAGAAGTGCTGCCCCTGGAAGGCGAGCGGATCGCCCTCACCTTCGTCGAGCGGTCGGCCCTCGGGCATCTGACGTACGCCACGACCGACATCCGCACGGGACTGACCCGCCGGTTCACCGGCAACCCCTATTCCGCCGGCAGCATGTACTGGCTGAGCGAGATCGAGGACCGCCACGGCAACGCCGTGCAGTTCGTACGCAGCGACGACGATCCTCCCTCAACAGTCCTGCACGAGGGCGGCTACCGTGTGCGCGTCACCAGCGATACACAGGTGGGCCGGGTCGTAGCGCTGGAGCTGGAGACACCAGAAGGCCAGGTCCGCGTCGCCTCGTTCGGGTACGACACGACGGGCGGCCTCGCCGAAGTATCGGGGGCGCGGGGCGTACCGCTGCGGTTCACCTACGACGACGAGCACCGCGTGACGTCGTGGACCGACCGCAACGGCCACACCTACGGCTACGTGTACGACTCGGCCGGCCGGGTCGTCGAGGCGGTCGGCCCCAGCGGCGCACTGTCCTCGCGGTTCGCCTACGACACGGCCGCCCGCGAGACCCGCTTCACCGACTCCACCGGGGCGCTCACCGTCACCCGCCTCAACACGCTCGGCCAGACCATCAGCGAGACCGACCCGCTCGGCAACACGGTGCGCTTGGAGTGGGACCGCTAAGACAACCTGCTGGCCCGCACCGACGAACTGGGGAACACGGCCCGGTTCACCTACGACGACGCGGGCAACCTCGTGACGGTCCACTACCCGGACGGGCGGCAGGCAACGACCACGTACAACGCCCTGCACCAGCCGGAGGCGATGACCGGCCCGGACGGCACCGTGTGGCGCCAACGCTTCGACGAGTGCGGCAACCGCACCGCGGTCATCGCGCCCGACGGCACCTCGACCACGTACACATACGACGCGGCGGGCGCCGTCGCCACCGTCACGTTCCCGGCCGGCGAGACCGAGACGCGCACCAACAACCAGGCGGGCCTGGCCCTCTCGGCCTCCGACGGGCAGGGCGCCACGTACATGGTGCGCCGCGACGCCTTCGGGCGGCCCTACGAGTCCGTCGACCCGGCCGGTTCCCTGACCCGCCTGGAATGGACGGCGGACGGCTGGCTGACGAGGACCGTCGCTCCGGACGGAGCGACGGAGGAGTGGACCTACGACGAGGAAGGCAACTGCCTCACGTACACCGACCCCCTGGGCGGCGTCATCGGCTTCGAGTACACGTGGTTCGACCTCCTCGCCGCCCGCACGGACAAAGACGGCGCGCGCCACGAGTTCACGTACGACACCGAGCTGCGGATCACCAGTGTCCTCAACCCCGAAGGGGCGCGCTGGAGCTACCGCTACGGGCAGTCGGGCCTGACCGCCTCCCAGACCGACTCCGACGGCCGAACCACCGCCTACGAGTACGACCCGGCGTCCCGCCTCGCCGCCCGGACGACCCCGCTCGGGCAGCGCATCACCATGGACTACGACACCGTGGGCAACCTGCTCACGAAGAACGCGGACGGTGTCGTCACCCGCTACACCTACGACGCCGCAGACCGTCTCATCGAGGCCCACTCGCCCTCCTCCTCCCTGACCGTCGAACGGGACACGTTCGGACGCCTGGTGGCGGAGACCGTCTACGATCGCACCACGCGGTTCAGCTACGACCGGCACGGCGCGCTCGCTTCCCGCACAACCCCCACCGGCGCGTCCACGTCGTACGGCTACGACACCGCCGGCAACCGGGTGCGCGTCGAGAACTCCGGGCACGACCTCCGCTTCGGGCGCGACGAACTGGGCCGGGAACTACGTCGCACGCTGGGACCCACGCACGCGCCGGTGACCCTGTCCTCACGGTGGGACTCGATCGGACGGCTGACCGGCCAGTCGGTCACCACCGCCCGCGGCCCGGTGACCGCTCGTACACCTACCGCGCCGACGGCTTCCTGACCGGGATGACCGACGAACTGGCCGGAGTGGACTGGCGGTTCGAGCTCGACCCGGTGGGCCGCCCGCTCGGCGTCACGGCCGGGGACTGGTCGGAGACCTACACCTACGACGCCACCGGCAACCAGACCGACGCCCGGTGGCCCGACCGGGCGCGCCACACCGAGAGCCGCGGCGAGCGGACCTACGACGGGACGCGGCTGTCCGGCGCGGGCGCGACACGCTACGAGTACGACCCCGCCGGACGGGTCGTGCTGCGCCAGAAACGCCGCCTGTCCCGCAAGCCCGACACCTGGCACTACACGTGGCACGCCGAGGACCGGCTGGAGTCCTGCACCACTCCTGACGGCACGGTGTGGCGCTACGCGTACGACCCGCTGGGCCGCCGCACCGTCAACCACCGCATGGCCCCGGACGTGGTGACGGCCGCGTCCACGGTCCGCTTCTCCTGGGACGCCACCAGGCTCGCCGAGCAGATGGAGACGTCGTCCGGCGTGACACTGACCTGGGACTACGAGGGGTACCGCCCGGTCTCCCAGTTGGAGCGCCGGCTGACGCGGGACTCCTCGCAGCCGGAGGTGGACAGCCGCTTCTTCGCCATCGTCACCGATCTCGTCGGCACACCGACCGAACTCGTCGACGAACAGGGCGACATCGCCTGGTACAAGCGCTCGACGGTCTGGGGACTCACGTCCTGGAACCGCGAGGCCGACGCTCACACGCCGCTCCGCTTCCCCGGCCAGTACGACGACCAGGAAACCGGCCTCCACTACAACCTGCACCGGCACTACGACCCGGAGACCGGCCGGTACGTTACGTCGGACCCGCTGGGCCTGGTGCCGGCACCCAACGCGGCCACGTACGTCGTGAACCCCTTCACGGCAATGGACCCCGAAGGGCTGATCTCCAAGGGGTGCACACTTAAGGGCGGCTGGTACGGCGGCCTGCTCCCCGCGAACCTGGACGACCACGGCAGTCCTCTGCCCACGGGCAGCCGGGAGGTCAACCACATTCCGCCGAAGGCGGCGTGGAAGGACATCACCAATCCGGGCTTCTACCGTGCGGGCAGACCGCACGACGAGCAGGAGGTGCGCCGCGGCCCGGCGATCCGCATGGACCGCGGCGACCACGTGCAGCTCTACAGCACCGGTTTCGGCTACGAGACACAGGCGTGGCACCAGTGGCAGCGGGAGTTGATCGGGCAGGGCCGCATCACCGAGGCCATGCGGATGGACATCGACGACATCAAGTCCCGGTTCCCCGACAAGTACGACCAGCACATCGAGGACATGGTCAACAGCCTTCAGCACAACAGGCCGCTGCAGAGAATGCTCACGGACCACGGGTGGTCGATCGACACGGCCGCTCTGCTGAAATAGGCCGAGCGGAACTGACCGAACCCGCGAACGGATAAGGACCAAGGATGGACATCGAGATCACGCCCCACGTCGGTGCCAGCGCCTTCCGGCTCGGCATGTCTTTCGACGAGGCCATGGAGACAGCGCGGGAGCGCGGTGCCACAGTGCAGCACAGCCCGGAGGGCGGCAGGCCGCCGGGCAAGTACGTTGTGAATCATCCGGACGTCACACTGCTCTTCGTGCTGATCTTCGACGCGGGGGAGAGGCTGCACAGCATCGAGCTGTGGCGGTTCGCGAACGAGGACGAGGACGTGAACGTCTCGCTCGACGGCCTCGACGTGTTCCGCACCCCCAAGAAGAAGCTGCGCCGTGAGATTGAACGCCGGGGACACACCATCGACTACAACGACTCCGGTTTCGACGGGATCGACGACCTCAAAATCATCCTCGCCAACGCGAGCAGCCAGCCCGTCCCGACCGATCCCCGGACAGGGTTTCCGCTGTACTTCGACTACATCCTCGTGGCCGAGAAGATCGCGCCCTGAGGCCGGTAGCCACGAAGAGAGTCGGCGAGGTGGTGCAGGGCGGGTCATCTTTGGTCTTTCGCTGGGGGAGCGGTACGCAGGGCCTGGATGAAGTTCAGGCGGCTACTGGGCTCAGGGAGCACCCCCTTCGTGTCTGCCGGGGGAGTGGTGGCAGGGCTGAGCGCCGGGGCGCCGGATGTCCGCATGCACGCGGGCGTGGACTCCCGGTACCCCTGGCTCCCGTCGTACGGGGGTGATGCCGGAGGTGGCCCACAACTGCTCCAGCTGTGCCATCACGGCGTGCGCGGTCGCCTCGTCAGGGGCGGTGATGTCCGGGACGACGAGTCCGGGCTCGGGAATCAGCGTCGCGTCGATACGGTCCATGCCCTGTCCACGCGCCCGGTGTGCCCGTTGGTTCGCCCTCGGTGTGGGGACCACCTCTACGGGTGTCGCTCTGCGCTCCCGGCCCGTCGGCGACCTGGGACGCCGTGTTTCGGGAGCGGTTGCAGGGCGAGTGCGGCGCACAGTCGGCCGGTCTTCGTGGCGGATAGTGCCGTAGGGCAGGGGCAGTTCTCAGGATCGCCAGGAGACGACCGTGGCGGCATCGCCAGGCGCTTTGAGAGTCCTGTCCGTCCTTGCTGACTGTTGTCCGTTCACGCCTTCCACGTTCGCTTGGCAGCTTGTGGTCGGCGGTGGCTTCTGGGCGTTGTCGCGCTCGATATGACGGTCGGAGAAGGCCGCGTGTGCAAGACGTTGGGACATGGTCTGTCGCGTGTCCTTCGCGGACGACTGCCGCAGGGCCTACACCTGCGAACGGCCCGGCTTGATGCCGCTGCGGCAGCGACGGATCAAGCCGGGCCCACTGGCGTCTCGTCATCCCCCTGTCCCACAACAGGTGGTCATCGGTGAACGAGATCCGCTTTCGCGACAGGCTCTAGTAGAAGGAGTCCTGGCCGATGCCGGCAGTCAAGCCGTCGTACATGACTTTCGCCTCGCCGAGGCAGAGATTGCGGGCGGTACTGCCCTCCGGGTAGTGGGTGATGCAGGCGTGCCGCATCCCATGCCAGAAGCGCTCGTCGATCCAGGCCTTGGTCTCCGGCGTGGGGCTCAGCCTCAGCTGGGTGGAGCCGTGGCGGCCGTAGTTGCGGTAGCCGAAGTCGTGCTGAGCGCAGGGCGCGAAGAAGATGCCGTCGGGCCACCATGTGCAGCCGTCGTTGCTCCAGTCGAACGGCGGGTTCTGCGGGTGGTTGACGAAGTCGTTGGCACCGAGGGGCATGATGGGGTCCGCCTCTCCCCTCACATCGGCCGCGGTGGCGATGGGGGTGGTGGCTCCGGCGGTCAGCGCAAGGCAGGCTGCCGCGGTCATCAGGGTTTTGCGCAGGACGGTTCGTACGCGCATCGCAGGGGGCCTTTCAAGCGGAGTTGATCACTCCAAAGAGGTGCCGGGTGTGGAACACCCACACCCGGATGGAAGCTCTGCGTAATCTTACGATCACGCAGTGCTTCCGGTTCTCAGCATGGGGGCCGGCGCGGCCGGACCTAGGAGGTGCCTGTCGTCTTGTCCGACGGGGAACATTCCCCACCGTTTCGGTGTCTCATGAGACATCGTGAGGTCTGCCTGACATGCAAGATCCCGTGTTCATCGGGGCGATCACGGGATCTTTTGTCGCGATGGTGTTGAGACAGATGCTTGGCGTCAGAGCGGTGCCAGGATCATCAGGATTTCGTCGCGATCGTCTCCGGGAGCGAGGCGAAGAGCGCCGGGCCAACGACCGACCTCCTTCCAGCCGAGGCGGCCGTAGAAGTCCTCCAGCCCAACGCCGCCGCGTGCAGCCAGGCGGAGTTGTTCCAGCCCCATCTTGTCGCGGGCGATGTCACGAACGTGATTCATGAGAGCAGCCCCGATGCCCCGGCCTCGCAGGCCTGTCCGTGTCTGGACATGTTGGAGCGTCCCCCAGTGGGCGATGAGCTCAAAAGGATCACGCCGAACATTCAGCCACCCGGCGAGGTTGCTGTTGCTCGATGCGATCACGAGGCGGCTCGTCTCAGGGACAAGGCCCTCGATGAGGGAGTCGACCGCAGGGGCGGCCTGGCTCGCGTCGATGGGCGGGAAGGGGAACCCTGCTGCTCCGCCGGCGTTGGTGACCTCAATCCAGCATCCGATGAGTGCTTGCCTCAGCTCCGGCGTGACGTCACCTGGGGCTGTGACCTGTCGCAGGTCGAGGGGTCCACTATTCATGCAGGAGATCCTTGCACCCAGCACTGACAGTTCTGGGTGGGCCCGGGGTCAGCATGGGCCGATCGTTTCGGTTCGGGAGGTGCGTCGTTCGTCGAGCGCAACGATGGTGCCGCGTCCGGCGAGTTCTTCGCGTAGGCCCGCGTTGTCATGGTGCAGGGCAGCGATCACGGTGGCTGCTGCGTCGAGGCGGCCCTGGAGCTGGGTCCGCTCACGCTTCAGTTCTTTCAACTGACTCCGGACTTCAGCGAGTTCGCTGTCTCGGCGGGCTTCGCCGGGGGTGCGGGCGCCGGTCGCGGCTGTCCGCTCGTTCCACTCGGTGAGGATGTCGAGGGCCCGGTTCATCGTGGCCCTGCTGACGTCGGCTTCCTTGTAGAGGTTCTCCTTGATCAGACGTCCGTCGGTGCGGGTGGGCTTGCCCGCCAGGAGCCGTTCCATGGCGGTTCGCAGGGCCTTCTGGGCCTGGTCGGAGATGCGGGTGCCGATCATTTATCGGCCTCCGGATCACGGATCGGACGTCGTCGAGCTGGACGTTGAGCTGATCGCGGCGGCATCGAGGGAGCTTCGGTGTCTCCAGCAGGGTCAGCAGGCTGGTCTCCTCACTCCGCCAGATCTTCAGGTGCTCGGAGGTGATCACGCTGTTGTGACAGCGGCTGGGCTGGCAGCGGTCGATCAGGGGGCCGGTGTGGCCGGGCGGGATGACCGCCTCCTCGATGCACTTCGCCCCGTCGGGCCGGTCCTGGTCGAAGGTGCAGTGGTTGAGCTTGCCGAAGCGGAGTGAGACACGGGTCTTGCGGAGCATGTCGTATTCGGTCCGCTTGTCACCGCTCTTAGCGGCGCGGGTCGCCTCGTCAGCCGCCCTCTTGACCGCGTCGAAGGTGTTGGCGAGATTCTCGGCACCTGGGCCGTAGCCGATGGTCTCGCCCGCGTGGTGCCGTTCGTAGAGTTCGTGCAGGCGGTTGAACCGGGTGTGCTCGATCGCGGTGTCCAGCAGGCGGGCCCAACGGGTGTCGGAGGCGGCATAGCCCTGGGTGGATCGGTTGGCCAGGGCCCGGACCGCGGCGTGTTTGAGCTGGAGTCCCAGGGCGATCTCGGCGCCGTGCTCGTTGCTGACCAGCATGGACATCGTCTTGCGGAACTGGTGCGGCGCAATGTGGTCGTCCGGGATCTCCGGCAGTCCGGTGTCCTGGCGGTGTGCGTTGACATGCCGGACGAAGTGGTCGATGAACTTCTGGCTCGCGCTGAAGCGATCGGCGGTTTCGGGCAGGCCGGGATCGGCGAAGACGAGTTCGGGATGGAGCGCGAGTTCTTCGGCGACCACGACCGCGCGGGCGACCGGTTCCGTGATCCACCAGTGCTCCAGCGGCCTGCCGGGATCTTGTTTGCGCTTGCGGGAGACGACTGCGGGAGCGCCGAAGAACTCGTCGACCCGGCCGCCGCGGCTGATCTCCCGGATTACTGGCGGGAGGGGGTTATTCCAACCGTGCGGTATTCAGGGCACCGACCCAGGCCGGAGGGCTTCTTTGGTGCCTGGGTGAGATCCTCCGGTCAGGCGACGGGCTCCAGCCACGGAGAGTGACACAGCCTGGCTCGAGACCTCATCAGAACGCATAACGGCTCGACCATCGAAGGCTTATGGCGGAGTGACAACACGTGCTTTATGCGAAGCACGCGCGACCACCAGCTCAGTACGCGGCTGGAGACGAAGCATCGCGCCGGGCTTGTCTACTCGAGCATCGATGCACCCTTCGGGCCCGGTGAACATCGCGTAGTTGACGCCCCCGTTCTGCGCGGAACGGAAGATGATGCCCTCCGCGTGCAGGGGGGACAGCCAACGGAAATATTCGGTGAGGACCTGAGTAGGGACGTACGCGGTGTGTTCTCGCCCGTCCAGCACCACGGGCTGGCTCAAGTCTGCAGCGAAGGAACGGATGAACTCGACCTGATAGAGAAGGGACCCGCGGTCCGGGGCAAAGATGCTGGGAGAGGCAGGGACGATCGACAGGTCGATCACAGGAACCGGACGAACCAGTTCGAAGGCCGCCACTGCTGCGTAGGGGCGTGGATCGTGTGCCGATATTTCCGCGACGGCGGTTTCCACGTCTGCGGAACCGTAGAACATCGACACGCCTGCTGGGCTCATACGATTGGCCGTGGCCCGATCCCGGGGAGTGGACCCGATGGTGGCAGCAACGTAGCCCGGGTAGGTGGTATCCCTCCTCATCCGGCCGCGCCATACCTGGTGGCCAGCCGGCAGCGTACGAACCAGCCCCAGCCCTTCCAGGACGGCTGACACGCCATCAAGCATGTCCAGCTGAGACCGCTCGTGCGGACCGACGCCAGCCAACAGGGTGAACCGTCGCTGGTGTGTGACCCGATCCCGAAAGGCGGACCACGGCTCCAGAGCGGCCCCGTCCTGCTCCTGGCGCTGGAGGGGCGCACGGAGCTGCCAGGAGGCGTGCTGTGCCCAGGCCTGCACAGCACGAGTTACTTGTGGGTCCAGACCCCCGCGGCAGACGTCCTCGACGACAACGCCTGTGGGGATGCCTGGCTCGAGCTTGTCCAGCCGCTCGTACTTCTCATGGACACCTTCCATGACACTCCGGGCGAGGCAGTCAAAGTCAACGGCAATTGGCCCGGTCGGATCCTCCTGGGCACAGAAAGAGCAGTGTCTTGAGGTCAGTGACTGGCCAAGGTGACGGCGCAGGTGCTTGTCGAACACATGGCTCAGGCACACCGATCGCGAGGGGAGAACCACATCGGACGAAGACACCGTGCGTCTCCCTACATGATCTGGTCGTATGCTCGTTTCTTCGCCTGGAGTCGGCCGTACAGGAGATCGAAGATCGTCCTGCGGCGGGTCGTGAAGTGGATGCTCCAACCCGGGTCGTCAGCTAGTTCACTCATCATCGACTCCCAGATCAACTCGAAGCTCTCCACCACACTCATCCTCCCGCGCCCCGCTCCGAAGAGTGGGAAGCAGATGGAAGACAAAGGGATCCCCAGCCCTTCTCTCTCCCGTCTGGCCAAGTCGAAGGTGTTGTGCACGGCCCGGGGAATCGCCTGAGGTGCAATTCTGTAGTTGTTTGTACCAGACATAGGGGTGGCAATAGCCGCGTGATAGATTCTTTGGACGTTTCGTCGTCGAAGCGCGCCGGATGGCGTCGGTGCCACCGTCCCCTCCGGGACAGGCAGACCGTAAATGCCGTGGCCGCGAAGCCAGGTGGAGAGGTGCTCGCCGGCGACGTCCTCGAGGATCTGGCCGCTTGCACTCTTCTCGGCTGCAGCCCAGCGAAGGCTGCCAGAGGTCGACGGTTTGAAGAACTGGGAGAGTTGAAGGTAGGTGTTCTCCGAGGAGACTACGATGTCGACATTCCTGAGCTGCTCTACTGGTCCGCCGTGGAGGAAGAATTCGGTTGGGTGGCTTACGGTGCCGCTGGCGGGGACGGTAATCGGGCCGACGACCTCCAGCTCTTTCAGAACGTCAGCAACGGCAGGGGCCGGTCGGCGGTGATGTGGAATGTCCGCCTCAGGCTGCGGCTCAAGAGGGAACGGCTCGTCCAAAGCTCGCGCCAACTCCTTGCGAACTGCGTGGACGAGTCGGCTGTCCGGTCCGTTCGGCCGGATGGCAGAGAAATGGTCACCAGGGAGTACAACCGTCTCAGGGAAGAAACCAGCGGCGGAGGACGGAACAACCACATTGTCACTCTCACCGGCGTAAGCGACGATCGGGATTGGGCATCGGTCCCGTGAGACATCCAGGGCCCTGACGATTCCGTCGAGGATCCTGCGTTGTGTTTCCAGCACCGAGGACTGCAGCGGCTTGAGTTCGCGCTCCTGGGTATTTCGGGTCATCGGGATCAGTCCTTTACGAGCCAGCAGGAACAGATCAGACCCGTTGTTAGGACAAGCAAACATCACCAGCCGGCGAATCCTTGCGAGATCTTTGCCTCGGCCCGCCTGCAGCATGCGGGACAGAAACCGCTGGGCAACCAGGGCCGCCCTGACTGTGGGTGACCAGGACTACCCGTTCGTGTTCGGTGGCGAGATCCCCGATGAAGCTGCGCAGGCTCTCGGCCACGGTGTCCAGATCCGGCATACGACGCAGAGGGTTCCAGGTGACTGGTCGCGTCGCGTACTCGAAAAACAGGAAGTCGAACTGGTCCGCCACGGCGGGGATCGCGGATAACTCTTGCCGCAACGGCGTCCAGGTGGCCGGCGAGGAGAACAGCCCATGCACGAAGACGATCGCTGTCTGACGCAAATCTCCCCCTGGAGTCGTGCCCGGCTTCTGGACCTCCGTCGGCATCATACGGAGATCTGCGGTAGCACGTCGTGCCGTGCCGAGCGGTGATCGTAGGCGCGACCGAAAGTAGCAACTCCGGTTCGCCCGCGAAGCGGCCCGCTCTCGCCCTGGCCAGATCCGCAGCAACCAATGGCCACACCTCCCCGCGCCATAGGTGCCTCACCTGTCGCAAGGCATCATCCAGCCCCCAGCGGCGAATGACCTGCCGGACCAATTCTCTTACCGCTTGTTGGCCTCGCGCTCGGCGCGGGCGGCGAGGTACTCGGCCCAGTCCCTTCGGGCGTAGGCGACCCAGCGGAGTGCGGTGTGGCGGTGCATCCCGGTCACGTCGGCGAGGATCGGGCTGGGGAGATCAGCCGCGAGGGCGGCCAGCGCCGCGTTGCGAACCGGGATGCCGTGCCTGTTGAGCTTCTGGGTCATGCCGTGCGTCGAGATCGGCTTGCCCGGGACCATGCCCGGAAAGAGCCATCGAGGACCCGGGCGAACTCGCGAGAGCTGCGGCCGCAGCTGGGGTTGCTCGGAGAGGTGCCGCAGGAGCTCGGCGAGTCTTGGAGGCAGTAGGACGGGGTGGCGGCCGAGGACGAGGTGGGCGTCCTTGTCGCCGAACTTGAGGTGCTCGGGCGTCAGGTGGCAGAGGCGTTCGGTGGACGGGCCAAACAGCAGGGTGATCGCGCCGGCAGCGCGGACGTCCGTGGGCAGGGCATCGTCGGTCAAGCAGTGCAGGAGAAGTGGCCATCGATCGTCCTCGTCGAGCAGGTTCTGGGGCTCCTGGCTCGGGATGGAGGGGACGGTCAGCTCGCGGGTGAGCTGGCGGCTCGTGGTCCATTTCAGGAAGTACCGGATCAGGTAGCGGCGTTGGCTGGTGGCTCCTGCGATCCAGTCGTCGATGTGCTCCTGGGTGAGATCGGTGAGAGCCCGGCTGCGCTGGTCGACCCAGGCCAGGAAGTCCAGGGCGACGCTGACGCGGCGCCGCAGGTCGCGGTCGGCAGAGGCGGGGTGGCGGCGCATTGCGGCCCGTTGGCGTGCGCGTCGGAGCAGGAACCAGTTCAGGAACGGGCGGGTGAGGCTGGCGTGTGCGGCCGGCTTGTCCGCAAGCTCGTGCTCCAGCCAGCCCGGGATGCGTTCGAGGTCTTCATTACGTTCCTCCAAGACCCCCGTGTGTAACAGGAGTTGGCGGATATAGCGCTGGTTCCTGCTGGGCGGGAGCTCGTCCAGCAGCTCGTGGCTGAGCTCGTGTCCTTCGGACGCCAGCTGGGCGAGGAGCTTGGTGTTCGGACTCTCCTTGAGCCACTGGATGGCGGGGAACGGTGAGGGAGCGGTGGCCAGCGCGGCCGCGAACGGTTCCAGCTGCGAGGTGATCGTGCCGTCGGGCCCGGCCAGCAGGGCGTTGACCCGCTCGGCGAGGACACAGTGAGCGCATCGGCCGTGGCCGTGGGGGTTGCCGGTCCGGCCGCACTGCTTGCAGGTGTGGTCGGCGGCGAAGCCGACACATGGTCCGCAGACATCGGCACCGCCGTCATCCCGCGCGATCAGTGGCTGGACCATGCCGCAGCGAGAGCACTCGGCCGGTGAGCGGAGCACGGCGGTGTAGCAGGTCATGCAGACCGGCCCGATCGGCCAACGGGTGTTGACCGGCTTGGTCCGGCCGCAGCGGGCGCACGGCTCGCCGGTGCGATGACGCTGGTAGCAGGTGGCGCAGACCGGCTGTCCCTGTTCGTCGCGACTGGCGCAGGGGCGGACTCGGCTGCAGATCGAGCAGGTCGCGTCGGGGCCCTGGTAGCAGCCGTCGCAGAGGTCCGGCTGCCCGTCGCGCGCGTTGCGTGCGATGCGCTTGAGCTGTCCGCACCGACCGCAGAGCCGCCGTGGCCGGCGATGACGGTTGTAGCAGAGGTGGCAGAGTGCGCCGTCGTCATCAACGAGGGCGGCGGCTGCGGTCTTTCCGCAGCTCACGCAGGTGTGCATGGGGTGTTTCCAGCACTTGATGCATAGCCCTCGGCCGTCGTCCCGTCGTACCACGGGGTGTCGGAGCTGCCCGCATTCGGCGCACTCCTCGAACGTGGTGGGGTCGGCGCGGTAGCAACGGTTGCAGATCGGTCCCTCGGGGCGACGAGCGACGCGCGCTGGCCATCGCGGTGGCACCGTGCACAGGTTTCGCGTTTACGGCTTCGGGCGTCGCACGAACCACAGAGGCGCCCTTCAGCGCGGAGTTGCCGCAGGTCAGACCGAATTTTTTCCGCAGTGTGAGGCCGAGCACTTCCTCGCCTTTGTCGGCATAGCCGCACTCCTCATCTGCCACCGCCGACTGGCCACTCTGCTCAGGGCCTGAGCCGGTCCTGCTGCACGTCGAAACAGATCAGCCCCATCGAGTCAGCCAGGGCTGCCGCGTACGCTGACACTTCCTCGGCCATGCTCCATCTCATTCCGAAGTAGATGAGCGGACCGCTTGCACCATCGATCAACGGCCCGACCGACCAGGGCGAGGTCTCCCCCTCGTCTTCGGTGATATCGCACCACTGCTCAAGAAGAGCGGTGACGTAGGCCGCGATGAGCTCGGACGCCGGCTCCCCGTCCTCGCCATCGAGATAGCGGTCGTACAGGTCACTGAAGAAGCGGCGGGCCGTCCTTTCATCCGGAGGCCGATCGCCTTCCCAGACAGCCAGGTCGTAGCTCATGCCCGGAGGCTCTCACACCGCACTGACACACATCTGAGCCGTTCAGCGGCACGCGCAACACCCAAAAGAAACGACGTCTTATTCGTCGCGGGCGAACCGTGCGTATCTACGTCGGCGGGGCATCCGCTGCACGATTCCGGAACCCGCCGACCAGGCCAGCCACTGCAGACGCCGGGGAACGGTCGGCGGGCGGCATCCGGCTTTCGACCGTGAGGACTGCAAGGCCCGGCATGCGGTCGAGTGCGGCAGCAACCGGCTCAAGCGGAACCGGGCGGTGGCTACCGGTTCGACAAGCTCGCGCTCCGCTTCGAGACAACCCTCCTCGTCGCCGCGATCAACGAATGGCTGTGACCTGCCGGGAGCGTCAGTCCCGCATGTCATCCTAACCGCGTCCAGGTGAGCGGGGCGAGAGGAGCCAGAGGCGATGGGGGCTGCGTATTACCGCGCGGACAGCGAGAATGGCGACCGCATCGACGACCCTTCCGAGGACGCGCTGTTCATGCTGATCGACGACCTCAACGACTCGGACAACACCTTCGTCGTCATCCAGCCCGACGAAGACGACCCGGCCTGGTTCACCTCCGTCGCAGTCCTGGACGATGGCGGCTACGAAGTCGTCCGCCGCGACATCGCCCGACCCGAACACGACGTCACCACCGAAAACAGCATCGACCGGATCGCACGCGACCTCACGATCTGGATGGCCGACCGGGACTTCCCCGGACGGCCCACTCGGCGCAACAGCAACTTCTAGAACACGGCCTGGAGGTGTCTGGTCGATCATGGCTTCGGGCGGGCCCGCCTGTACGAGCCGTAGGGGAGCGGCGCAGGTCGGGGCGGTTCTGCGCAGCGGTCAGGCGGGAACGCCGGCCCGGTCCAGGACGGCGGCCATCTCGTCCTCGGGGAGCGCCGGGTTGGCACCCGCGCTGGAGGCCAGTTCAGGGACATGCAGCACCTCGCGGAGCCGACGGAGCGGGAGGCGCGGGTCGCCGGCCGCCTCCTGGCGTGTCCAGACCGCCGGGTCATGGCTGAGCCGTTCGATCAGCACGGGTGTGGCGGCGGGATCCCGGACGGCCAGCCGGCGGTAGTTGCCGTCCGGGTGGTCCGCGTAGCGTGCGGCGAGGCCCTCGCGGGGGAAGCGGGGGTGCGTCTCCGCCATCCAGGCGGAGAACGTGCCACCGAGTCGCGCGTACACACGCATCAGGATCTCCTCCGGGGTGTCGGGGTTATACACGCCCAAGAGGTCCTCCACCACCGGGTCCTCGATGCGCGTGAGCAGGTGCAGGAGGTCGGGCGGCAGGTGGGGGCTCTGGGCGGCGGTGCGCCGGAGCAGCGGGTGGGCGGAGGTCGCGGCCCGTCGCAGCACCTCGGGGTCGGCGAGCCCGTCCCGTATCCACTCCACGTCCCCTCTGGCGAAGGCTTGCACCGTGAAGTCGATCGACATGCGTCGTGTCTCGTCCAGTTCCGGCCTGACGGAGACCGCGAGCCGTACGTCCTCGTCGGGGTCGACGGCGAGTCGTTCCACGAGGTCGGTGGGCAACGACGGGTTCTCGGCGAGGGCGGCCAGGTGTGTCCGCTCGGCGACGCACCGCTCGGCGTCGGCGCGGTGGAGAAGCCCACGCCGCAGCGCCTCGGCGGCGGACTTCGGATCGCGGAGGAGTCCGGCGGTGACGCGTGCGTCCTGCCGGCACTCCCTCAGCGCAGCGGCCTGCCGCACCTCGGGGTCGGGGTCGGCAAGCAGCGCCGACCGCTCACCCGGCGACAGCATCGCCCACGCGCGCGTCGCGCTCCGGCGCGCCGCAGGATCGCGGTGCGTGGCCAGCGGGGCCACGAACGACGGCAACAGGTGGGGCGAGTTCAGCAGGGCCGCCCGTACGGAAGGGTCGGGATCGGCGAGCAGGCGGGCGCACACCTCGTCCGGCAGCGGCGCGACCGTCGTACGCGGGACGAGCTCGGGGCCGTACGCGAGAGCGGCCCGCACCTTGGGAGAGGGGTCGTCCGCGAGCCGGGCTCGCTGCGCGGGCTCCGCCTTGGTGCTCATCGCGAGGTCGATCCGAGCGCCTGGATTCGGGTGGGCCAGGATCACCGTGACGGCCTGCTCGGGAAGTCCAGCCCGTTGGAGGGCGTGACACGGCGGACCGTTGCCGCCGCCGTCGAAGGCGAGCAGGCGCAGCAGCAACGGTGTCGGCAGCGCCGGGTTGCGGGCGACTCCGTCCAGTGCGGACGCGTGGAACGCGACCATGATTTCCCCCGATGTCTCGTCGGTCCGTCGGTTGGTCCACGGCCATGATCCCTTACGCCCGGCAGGCCGTGGCATTCGATGAGGCCACGCTCCAGTGGCGGGAGTTGCACGGCCGTGGCTCCCGACTCCCCAGTTCTGGAGCAAGTCACACTCGGAGCCAGAGCCGGACCGAAGCCACGGTGACGGAGCTGTGTAAGACGTACGCGCGCTTGTCGAACCCGGTGGGCCTCGCCGCAGCTCACCGTACGGCCGCGATGTCGGACCGGGCTGGCTGGACGGACCCGTCGAACGACCTACGCCTCCGACGTTTCCCGGCTCATCAGCACAGCATCACGACCCCGCCCCGCCCGGCACGACGTCTTCAACCGGTCTGGATCCAGGTGGTGATCGCGAGGATGGCGGGCACGGGGAAGGCGAGGACGCCTGCGAGGAGGAGGCGGCTTTCCGCCGTGAGCCGGCGGACGCCGGGTGCGAAGGCCAGCGCGATGAGCGCGGCAGCAGATCCGGCGACGATCAGCACGTAGCGAAGAAAGAGCCCTCCCGCAGAGACCCCGGCCGCCAGGCCCCAGACCGTGGTCATGCTGACGAGGAACGCGAGCCAGGCGAGGGACACGAGGGTGAGAGCCCACAGCACACCGGCCATCACGGCGACGGCCGTCCGCCGACGGTGAGGGGCAGGGGACGGCTGCCACGGACCGTAGAGAGTGGAGTACGTCTTGGGGTTCACCGGCGGCGCCTTCCGTGAGGGGGGTACTCATGATCCTCGACTGCGGGACGGTGCCGTGGCATGAGCACGGATGCTCACCTCTCGGCGGGCGCGTACCTACCCGACCCGGTCACACTTCCCAACGGCTCGAACGACAGGGTCGATTCGGTGAGCACGCAACTGGGGAGCGGCTCGCCCTGCGACGGCTGTCGCGCCGGCGGGTGCGTGGTGGGGCCCGGCTGACAGACCGTCACAGTTCTGGCGGCCGGGGGCGTTCGATGCCCTCAAGTTCTGCCGATGGCAGCCGTGTTGAAGCCCCGTTGGTGTACGTGACGGCGGCCGTGGTGCTGTCGGACAGGTGGCCCGCGTCGTCGACGAGGGCACGGCCGCGGCGCGCTCGTGCGGTACCTGCTCGACGCTGTCGCCCCCGCTGCGCCGAGGACGCTTCCGCACAGCCGCCGGGCGGCTCAGGTTCGCCCGGCTGCCCGCGCGGTGAAGAGAGGGTCGGAGCCGTCCGAAGGAGATAGTCGGCCTGACGGGCACGCCCGTCAGGCCGAGAAGAAGGAATGAGCATGCCTGAAAACGAGCCGGACGACCCCCACCCGGGCAGCGCCCCCCACGCCTCCGGGGCCGGCCCACACCGTCGCAACCACGGCAGACCCGGGACCGGGCACGCCCCGCCCGCACCGAACAAGTGGTGGACACTGACCGCCGTATGCCTCGGCACGTTCATGCTGCTGCTGGACATCACCATCGTGAACGTGGCACTGCCCGACATCCAGCGGTCACTCCACGCCAGCTTCTCCGACCTCCAGTGGGTCGTCGACGCCTACTCCCTCACCCTGGCCGCCCTGCTGCTCACCGCGGGCAGCCTCGCCGACATCTACGGCCGCAGGAAGCTGTACGTGATCGGCCTGGTGATCTTCAGCCTCGCGTCACTGCTCTGCGGGATGGCCGACGGCTCACTGATGCTGCAACTCTCCCGTGGTCTCCAGGGAGTCGGCGGCTCCATCATGTTCTCGGTCTCACTCGCGCTGCTGGCGGACGCCTTCCGCGGCAAGGACCGCGGTGTCGCCTTCGGGGTCTGGGGCACGATCACCGGACTCGCGGTGGCCATCGGACCGCTGCTCGGCGGTGTACTCACCACAGGACTGTCCTGGCGCTGGATCTTCTACGTCAACCTGCCGATCGGTGCGATCGCCGTCGTGATCACCATGATCAAGGTCGCCGAGTCCCGTCAGCCCGAGGCCAAGCGCCCCGACTGGCCGGGCTTCGTACTCTTCACCGCCGCCCTGTCCAGCCTGGTGTACGCGCTCATCCAGTCCAGCCACGACTCGTTCTCCGACCCGGTCGTCATCGCGTGCCTGGCCGCGTCGGTCGTGCTGCTGGTCGCTTTCGTGGCCCTCGAGTTGCGCACCCCGCAGGCGATGTTCGACCTGTCGCTCTTCCGTAAACCGACCTTCACCGGCGGTCTGGTGGCGGCCTTCGGTCTCAGCGCCTCACTCCTGTCGATGCTGCTGTACCTGGTGCTCTACCTCCAGGACGTGCTCGGCTACAGCGCCCTGGGCGCGGGTGTGCGGCTGTTGCTGATCTCCGTCGGTATCCTGGTGGTGTCCACGGTGTCCGGACGGCTCTCCTCGCGGATGCCGGTGCGGTATCTGATCGGGCCCGGTCTGCTGCTGGTGGGCGGCGGGCTGCTGTGGATGCGCGGCCTCGACGCGTCGAGCCAGTGGACCCATCTGATCCCGGGCATGATCATGTCCGGGGCGGGTCTCGGCCTGGTCAATCCGCCGCTGGCGTCGACCGCCGTCGGTGTCGTCCAGCCCGCGCACGCGGGCATGGCCTCGGGCATCAACTCGACCTTCCGCCAGATCGGCATCGCCACCGGCATCGCTCTCCTGGGGACCCTGTTCTCCAGCAAGATCAAGTCCTATGTGACCGACCACATCGGTGCGATCCCGGGTGTCGGAGAGTTCGGCTCGCGCATTTCGACCGCTGTTCAGTCCGGTACGGTCACACAGACTCTCGACTCCCTCCCGCCCGAGGCCCGCGCCCCGGTCAAACATCTCGCCACGGCGGCCTTCACCTCGGGCCTGAACGAGATCCTCCTCGTCGCCGCGCTCATCGCCCTCGCCGCCGGGGTGGTCTCTCTGGCCGCGATCCGCACCAAGGACTTCGTCCAGTCACCCTGAGTTCCGTCGTTGGCCCCGGTCCGGTCGGGTCGGGCCGGGCCTTTCGTCCGCCGGCGCGGGATGCCGCGTCCGCCCCCTGGCACACTTGCGCGCAGCTGTACACAGGGGGACTGAGCGGGATGTCGACGCGCGGTTCGAAGAACTGCCCCGGGGGTTGCGGCGGATGGCCGCACCGCTGCCGTACCGGCCTACTCACCGGCGGGCACTCAACTGCCCTCCCGGAAAAGGACGTTACCCGGCTCAGACTCCTGCCAGGAAGGCGGTGAGGCCGTCCAGGAGCATGTTGCTGCCGTACTCGGACCGGTCGCGATCTTCGACGCTTTCGAAGGTCTGGGACAGGGTGATCCGGGTGCGGTCGCCGTCGCTGTCGGCGGTCAGGTCGACGGTCATCAGGGCGAGTTCCTCGCGGCCCGGAACGCTCATGCCGATCACCAGTCGCTTGTTCTCCACGACCTCGATGTAGCGGCCGGACAGCGGGACGCGGGTGCCGCCGGGGATGACCATGACGGAGCTCCAGGCGCCGCCGGGCCGGACATCGAGGGAGACTTCCTCGGCGTTGGCCCACTGCCCGTACTGGTCTGGGCGGGTCCAGGCGGCCCAGACCTGCTCGGTCGGCGTCTCCAGGGTGCGGGTGATGGCGTAGTCGAAACCGGCGGTGGTCATGTCTGTCTCCCTCTGTTCGATCCCGCAGTCGCGGGGTCAGGATTGGCTTTCACCGAGAACGTCGGAGCCGGTGACACGTTCTCGACACCGCCCGGAAGATTCTTTTCCCAGTTGCCCTTTGCCGTCCGGCGCGCGGCCCAGCCGGCCGCCTCCCTGTTGACCTCCGGCACGCTCCCTCGGCGTGTGGGCGACGCGCAGCGCGAATATGCCCAGGGAGGTCGGCGCGGCCGCTGGTCTAATACGCGATGGAGAACATCCAGAACGGGGAAGCCCAACCCCCCCGACCCATGGCTTGCGCACTTCGCCGAGCGCGGGCACACCGACGTCCGCCGCATCGGTGCTGGTGTCGAGGGCGGCGTCTACCGGCTGGGTGAGGGCCGGGTCGCCAAGGTGTGGAGCGGTCGGCCTCCAGCGGAGTACGCGCTCACCCGCCAGGTGTACGCGGACATCGCGCGGCACCCGTTGCCGTTCTCCACCCCGGAGATCTTCGACATCGAGGACCACGGCGGCGTCC
The DNA here is from genome assembly GCF_042670825.1 of Streptomyces sp. NPDC057137. Lineage (NCBI taxonomy): Bacteria > Bacillati > Actinomycetota > Actinomycetes > Kitasatosporales > Streptomycetaceae > Streptomyces > Streptomyces sp. NPDC057137. The sequence goes on from NZ_JBHUUW010000021.1 coordinate 77,661, forward strand.
TGGTGACGTACGAGCGCGAGTTGCCCGGGATCTCGATGCGAGCCGACTCCGCATACGTGAACTATGGGCGCGCACTGCCCACCCAGCACAGCGGCGCACTACTTGCCGTTCTGCGTGGCCTGGCCTCCGTACCCGGCACCGACGCCATGCGGCAGTTGACTGTCCAGGGGGATGACCGTCCGCTGTGGCGGGATCACGACTGCTTCCGCGACGCGCTCGCAGCCCTGGTCGCCCGGGCCGCTACCCGGCACGGTGCCGCCCCGGCCGGCTGCGTGCCGGACTTCGACGCGGGAGTCGCACGCACGCAAAGGGCACTGCGCTCACTGCCCGACGCCCCGGTGACAGCGATCCACGGCGACCTCGTCCCGCCCAACATTCACATCGACGCCACCGGCCGGCCCGTCGCGGTGCTCGACTTCGGCTTCTATACGACCGCGGGCGACCCGGCTTTCGAGGCCGCCGTCACCGCCGCCATCTGGGACATGTACGGGCCGCACGCCGAGGAGCACACCGCGGAACTCACCCGGCTCTTCGCCCGCGAGCTCGGGTACGCGCCGGCGACTCTCACCACCTATCAGGCCGCATACGCCCTCACCACCTACGATCTCTTCGGTCTGGACGAAAGCGACGGCCACTTCCGGTGGTGCGCGGAACTGCTTCGCCGCAACGCCGTGTTCAGCGCCTGAGGTGGGCGATGAGGCGCAGAAACCTACGTGTCTTCAAGGGAATTAGGCCGTTAGAGGTATCGCGGACGCACCCGGTGTCCCGGCCTGGAAGGATCCTTGATGTCCACGAAGCGCGTTGCCCGCCGTCTGCTGGTGCTGACAGCCACGGCGGCTACCGGTACAGGTGCGTTGAGCGTTCCGGCCGTCGCGAGCACGAACATTCTGGCGGCCGGCAATGCCGCTTACGACACCACGATGATCAACAAGGAACGTGAGGTCACGGCTGCCGGCGTGACGGCATACAGCAGCGGGGTGGGCAGCAGTCTGGTCCAGCTGCCGGTGAACAGCCCTGAGAACCGCGGTGGTGGGGGCAGCCTGCTCTTCTCGGATCGCGGGTTGAAGACCGACGTTGCCGCGGTGGTCTGGGAGCGATGAGCTACTGGCGGTCGAAAGCGTCCCTGGCCAGGAGATGGATGTCGGCACTGGTCAGAATGCGCCTGGGGCACGGTACTTCGGCGGCCGGTCTGGCGTCGGCCGCCGAGTCGGGTGCGGTGCGCGGCAGCGATCCGGTCAACGGTTACCAGGTGCTGGAGCAGGTGGTGCAACTGCCGGTCAGCACGTGGCGGTACCACTGGGACCCGCCACACGTACGCCACCTTGGCCCTATGGCGCAGGACTGGTGGAAGGCGTTCGGGGTCGGTGAGAACGACCGAACGATCTGCTGCACCGATGCCAACGGAGTGGCCATCGTCGCCATCCAGGCACTGCACCGGGAACTGACGGACCTACGAAACGAAGTCGCGGCCCTACGAGCCCAGAGCTCACCGGCACAGCACCCCAGCGGTCCCGGAGCCGCCGAGCCCCGGTTCCGAGACCAACGCAATCAGTGAGTGACCCTGGGTCGGCGTAGCCCACCGGTCCGGGCACGGTGACGACCATCGATCACGACCCCGCCCCCGATAGGCAGCATCGAGTCGACGACCAGGCTCCTGCGCTGCTGAGTCACGCTCGCCGCGCCCACGTCATTTCCGCTGAGCAGCAGGCGGCAGTCGACCGTCTCGGACGGCGTGCAGTACGGCTCGAACGTCACGATGGCGTGCACGCCGAAGACGACCAGGCCCACGCTGACTCCGAGGGAGAGCAGCCACAGCAGGAAGGCCGCTGCCGTCAGCACCCAGTCGCCGGCGGCCAGCACCGCGCCCACGATGACGCTGCCGCTGATGATCGCCACGTAGCCCAGGGCGACCCATCCCCACCACCTGGTTGCGAACCCGACCGGCAGCAACACTACGGAGGACACCAGGCACCAGTACAGCCCGTTGCTGAGGCTGTCCCGTACATCTCCCATCGGTCCGCCCCCCATTACCTTTTTCGTGGTTCCGCAATGGGGCTCCCGGCCTCCGGGTCCGGCATGACTTCCCCCCTTGTTACATGATCCGGGGGTGGTGTCACCGGGCTCGGAGGCACTGACTGACCGCTGATTAGGGGCATGACCACCGGCCTGTCCGGCAGTCCGGGAGGCTTTTCGCAATGTGGATGTGGCGGAACGGTGCCGTGGGTGAGGCCGGGCGGGGCACAACCAAAGGACGCACGTGATTGACACCGGCGACATCGACGTCGGCCTGGACGTCGGCAAGGGCGAACACTCCGCCACCGCTGTCACCCCGGCCGGGAAGAAGGCGTTCGACAAACGCCTGCTCAACACCGAGCCCAAGCTCCGCGAGCTGTTCGCGAAACTCCAGGCCAAGCACGGAACGGTGCTGGTCGTGGTAGACCAGCTGGCCTCGATCGGAGCCCTGCCGCTGGCGGTTGTGCGGGACATGGGCTGCCCGGTCGCCTAGCTGCCCGGCCTGACGATGCGGCGGATCGCCGACCTCTATCCCGGCGAGGCCAAGACAGACGCGAGGGACGCGTTCATCATCGCCGACGCCGCCCGCGCGATGCCCCACACCCTGCGCTCGATCGACCTCGAGGACGAGACGATCGCCGAGTTGGAGATGATCGTCGGCTTCGACGACGACCTGGCCGGTGAGGCCACCCGGGTCGCGAACCGGCTCCACGGCCTGCTCACCCAGATCCACCCGTCCCTGGAACGGGTGCTGGGGCCGCGGCTGCAGTATTCGGCCGTCCTGGCCCTGCTGGAGCGGTTCGGGTCACCGGCCCAGATCCGCGAGGCAGGCCGGCGCCGCCTGGTCACGCTGCTGCGGCCGAAGGCGCCGCGCATGGCCGAACGGCTGGTCGAGGACATATTCACCGCGCTGGACGAGCAGACGGTGGTGGTGCCCGGCACCGAAGCGGCCGCGCTGATCGTCCCGAGCCTGGCCGCCTCGCTCGCCGCCTTCCTTGACCAGCGCAAGCTCCTGGCTGGCCGGATCGGGGAACTGCTGGAGGCACACCCTTTTTCCCAGGTTCTGATCTCGATGTCAGGAGTCGGGATCAGGACCGGCGCATCGAGGTCGGCGACGGCAGCAACTTCCCGACCGCCGCCCACCCGCCGCCTACGCCGGACTCGCCCCTGCCACCCGCAACCCGGGCTCCTCGATCAGAGGCGAACAGCCCTCCCTCAGAGGGAACAAGCAGCTCAAACGCGCCTTCTTCCTCTCCGCGTTCGCCGCCCTCGGCGACCCGTCCTCCCGGGCCTACCACGACAAGAGAATCGCCCAGGGCAAGCACCACACCCAAGCCCTCCTCTGCCGCGCCCGACGCCGGGCCGACGTCCTCTTCGCCATGCTCCGCGACGGCACCTTCTACGAAGCCCGGCCGACCACAGCGATGAACCATCTACGGATCCTCGCCAGTCGCTCAGGGCCGGGCCAGACCGACCACGACGCTCACAATCGAGGCGGTGGCCAGAACACCACAGGTGAACCTGACCATCGCCGGTGTCAGGAGCCGATTGACCCCTACAGTGTTCGCCATGAAGCCATGGATCCGCCACGCAACATCGCGATAGTTGAACGCCACCATCAAAGTGGCGGCACCAAAGACCACACCCCACCCAACCTCTGCCCACGCATTCATCGGTTCCCCCACAGAGACAGTCGATGCCCAGTATCGATCCTGGGCGCTTGACCAAACCCTTAGGGGCACCCCCAGCCATCGCCGCCACCTGTCACGGGTGTTGACGCCCGGCGAGGACCGAGACATGGCGGAGCCATGCCGACCGACGACAACGCGGCGAGGCGCGACACTGACAAATCTGCTAACGATCACCAGATAGATGATGCGCTGACCTGGAGATCTAGTGATCGTTTCGGGATTGTGCGCTGTAGTGCGGTGCGGCTCTGAGCTGGGGTTTCCGGGGAGCTTTGGGATCTAGCCTCGATCTTTCTTGACGGTCCGCCGACGGAGTCGGCGGACCGTTTCGCTTTCGGTGGCTGAGGGTGGGCAGGCCAACATCCCGAGTGTCGCGTCGGGTGAGCGCCGGGGTTCCACTGCTCCGGTGTGGTGGTGCGGATCGTTGGGGTGGTCGGTGTGGCTGGTCAGCCGGGGCTCGGCAGGGCCTTGAGCCGGTCGATTGCCCGGGTGATCTCGTCGGTCCAGGGCCATCGCGCAGTGAAGCGGAGCCAGCGGCGGCGGCCGGCGCTCACGAGCTGGGCGGCGGCGGAGAACAGCCTCAGACGGAGCTTCTTGGGTTCCCAGCGGCGGGTGGCGCCGGTCAGGGCGAGCATCGGCATCCAGGCGAGGAGGTCGAGTGCGAGGGAGACGATCTCCAGCCAGATCCGGTTCTGGGCGGTGTCGTGCAGGGGCAGATTCCGCAGGCCGGTGTCGCGGGCGCCTCGGATGCGGTCCTCACAGCGGGCCCGGCGGCGGTGACGCAGTTCGAGGTCGGCGAGCTGGCCGCCTTTTGTATTGGTCGCAAAGCAGGTCAGCCGCAGCCCGTCAAGGTCAGTGAAGCGCAACTGGGCGCCGGGGTGAGGCCGTTCCTTGCGGACGACCAGCCGCATCCCCTTCGGCCACGTGCTCAGGTCGGGCATGTCGGTGATCTCCGCGACCCAGGCCCCCACCCGTTCGGTGCCGCCGGCGTCGTAGGCCGGCGTCCACGCCTTCTTCGGAATCTTCAGGACAGCCTGGTGGATGGCGTCGGTGATGGTCATTCCGACGGAATACGACAGCCACCGGCCGGGCCTGGAGAGCCAGTCGAGGAAGGCATGGGTACCGCCGGCGGAGTCGGTGCGGATCAACGTCTGCCGGCCCCGCCGCAGGTGTCGGGGCAGTTGGGCCAGGGCGAGCCGGGTGGTTTCGATGTGATCGGTGGCGGTGTTGGAGCCTGCGTTGCCGGGCCGCAGCAGGGCAGCCACCGGCTCTCCGGACCCGGCCTGGCCGTGCTCGACGAACGCCACCAGCGGGTGATGGCCGAAGGTCTTCTTCCAGGTCGCGGTGGCGTCCTGCTTCTCGGAGTGCGCCAGGACCAGCACGCCGTCGATGTCCACGATCACGGTGCCGTCGGCGGCCGGACCGTCCGCACCGGCCAACTCCCAGACCCGCGACCGTACTTCTGCCCGCGCCGACCGGATCGCGGTGAGCGCCTTCGGCCCGGCTGCGGCGAGAGCGTCGACGAGACGGGAGACCGTCGGATCGGAGGCCACCGGGCCGAACATCTCGGGCTCGGCCCGCAGCATGCCGATGTCGGCCAGGCAGTCTCCGCCCAGCGCGACGGCCAGGGCCACATCCAGAAGGATCCTGCCCGGATCGTGCACCGTTCGCGGCTTGCGCCACGGCGCCATTGCCGCTGATATCGCGGTGTCCAGGCCGGACGTACGGACCGTCTCGACCAGCAGCACCGCCCCGGCCTGCGAGACCGCCCCGCGGCCACCACCCTCCACGTGGACACGCGGGTACAACCCGATACGCTTACTCACCTGGAAAGTGCCTCCGACGGGCGCGGGAACGAGGGCCTAGACAATCCTCATTCTCGCTGGTCAGGGGCATTTTCCGCTCTTCTGACCACCCGTCGGACAACCTGCTCGGGTGACTCCGCGAGGTTGGCTACGCGGATTCCATCACGCGATGGTGATGAGGCAAACGACCCTGACCGCACCCCGGGTCCCGTTCTTTACCGTGCGGGCGACCTCATCACTGCGAGCATAGACGGACACGCGACGGCGACCAGGGAGTGCTCGGAGCAAGATCGTATGCCCGCTTCACCTGAAGGGTGCTCCTCTCCTCGCACCCAACCGGACCCTCGACAAGTCCCGATGCCGCTGGTCAGGAGTACTTCTCCCAGCTGTGATCAAGTCGCGGACCGCCCAGTTCGTGAAAGCCCGAGGCTAGAGAAGCGCTGAGGTGCAGGTTTAGTGATCGTTTCGGAATGTAGTGATCGGCTCTGGATTCTTTTATGGCTGCGTGGTCCGGGTAGCTAGGTTTGTGCTGGTCAGGAGTTGGTCTGGCGGATCGCGTCTGTGGCCGACTACGGCGAGAAGCAAGGGCGCCCGCCGGTGGGCTCAGCCGCGGCCGGTTGTTCGTGGGCAGCACGGCGGGGGAGTAGGCGGATAGGCGAGTGGGTCCGGCCTCGAGGTCAGACCAGGCCTGCTCCCGTATGCGGTTGCGAGCTTGATTGCCGGAGCGGGCCGGTGCCGGACCGGAAATCCTGCACGTATGTCAGTGGCGGTGACGACACTTGGTCCATGACGCTTGACCGTGCCGATCTGGCACCGCCGCTGCTGGTCCCTTCCGGATCGGCGTTCAACCCCATGGTGCTGGACCGGCCGACGCTGCTTCCTGTCCTCGACACCAATGCGCTGCTGGTCGAAGCCTGCTCTCTGGCCAAGCACGGCCGTCGGCAGGACCGGGTCACCGCGCTGGCCAGCACCGGCCGCGCTACCCCGTATATCGCCGCGCATGTCCCCGGCGAAGTCGACGAACACCTGGCCAAGATGGCCGACCAGTTCAAGGTGGCGGAGCGTCAGGCACGCCGCGTACTCGATCAGCAGATCTGGCCCGCCCTTCGGGTGGTCGACCTGGAGATCCGTGATCACCTGTCCTGGCGGACCCGTCACATCCTGCGGGTCGACCGGGAGGTGCCGCTGAAGTACCGGGGCGACCCGGACGACGCACCCACGATGGCGCTCGCAGAGTTCCTTGGACCGTGCGTCATCGTCTCCCAAGACAGTGTCTTCGAGCGCTTCGGATTCGCCGTCATCGAGTGGATCCCCGTCGCCCAGAGCGTGCTGCGCCTGGCCGGCCTGGAGGCCACCGCCGCGAACGCGCTGGTACTCATCGAGCTGGCACTCCGGCTGCTCGGCGCGGGCGCCCACCGCCTGGCGGGCCTCGCCGCGCGCAACCCGCTTGCCGCATCGGCCGCCGTGGGCGGACTGCTGTGGTGGTGCTACCACCGTGGCTACCTGACCCGCGACAACTGGCGGCGGACTCTCTCGCGGATGGGGGATGCGGCAAGGCCGTTGCTGGAATTGGCTGAAGCCGGGATGACCGAGCACCAGACGCTCAATGACTCGCTTCTGGTGGTAGAGCCCCCGGCCTACCCGACCAGCGAGCAGCTGGCCGCCCGCTACCTCGCACGCTGTGGCCGGCCCCTGACGCCCGGCGAACTGCGTGACGCGCTCGCCCGACGCGGCCACACGATCTCCGCCGCGCAGTTGAAGCGCGAGATGCTCACCCACCGCGCGTGCATTCGCGCCCCCGGCGACCTGTGGACCGTCGGCCGCCCGGTGCAGGGATAACAGATCGTGTGCTGGAGAGATCTGACCCGCCTCGGACACCACGGGCCTTGGTGAGGTCAACCATCCCCGGGGCGCGGAACGACGAAGGCGACCGGGGTTGTCAGTGGGGCAGGGCAGACTGGACTCCGTGACGACCTCCGACGTTCGGGGCCTGGAGCAGCTTGAGCGCGCCGTCCTGGACGACACTGCCTCTCTCGCCTCTGCCCTCCGGCAGTGCCTCATGCTGGCTGGCTACGCCCACCATGAGGAACTGCGCGCCTGGGCGCTGGAGGAACTGGAGGGGTACCCGGCGGCAGATGAGCTGCCTTCGTACCGGAAGGTGCCGGCACCGCTCGAAGCGGAGTTCGTTGTCAACCTGCCGGGCTATAGCCACCAGGTCAACACCCAGCGGGTCAGTGTTCACCGGCTGCCCCAGAGCGCTCGTGAGCGCGATATCGGGGAGAGCGCACCGATCCGGCAAGGGGTCCGGGAACTCGAAGCTCTGATCGCCATCAGCGACAGGACGGTGCATCTCAGCCCACCTGGATCAGCCGAGTACGCCCTGGAAATGACACGGCAGCAGCAGCAGAGCGGCCAGGAGTTCACCGACGTCACGTCTCTGTACTGGGCGATCGCCAAACCGAGCATCGAGGGCGTCCTCGATCACATCAGAACCCGTCTGACCCAATTCGTCGCGGAAGTGAGAGCAGCCATGCCCGCCGGCCAGCAAACCCCCGACCCCAACCAGATCGACTCGGCCGCGCAGCAGGCCCTCAACATCACGGGAGGTGATGGCTCCACCTTCAACATCTCCGCACCGCACGCGAAGGCGGACCGCGGGGCCTCCGCGAGCGCCAACATCAATGAACCCGCGCCGACGACGCCTCAGCCCTGGTGGCACCGAACCTCGGTCATATGGACCGCCGTTGCGGCAGTGGCGGCGATCGCCGGCGTCATCGCCACCGTGATCGTGGCGAAGTGAGACTCCGCCGCAGCCGCCTGGATCGACTGGAGGACGACGTCCTCAACGAGAGCCGCCCGCTCGCCCCGATCCTGCGCCAGGTGATCGCCCTGGGCGGGCATGCGCACTCCCAACCGCTACGCACCTGGGCACTGCGGGAACTCCAGGGCTACGAGGGCACGGACGTGCCGATCCCCGACTACCGCAGGATCTCGGCACCCTTGGTGATGGACGGCATCGCAGGGAGGTTCCAGTTCCGGGAACAGCCGGTCAGCAGGTTCGACCTGCCCGACTTCGCCCGTGAAAGCCTGGGCGACGTACTCCGCCTCGGGCAGGGTGTCGGACAGATCGAGTCGCTCATCGCCCGGCAGCCAGGTCAGACGGTGCAACTCGCACCGGCCCTGGCTGCCGAAGTAGCCGTATTCATGAGCCAGAACCCATCCCGGCAGGTGCTCAGGCTGTACTGGGCTGTGCACCCGTCGGCCATGGAGGGGGTCCTGGACCAGGTCCGTACCCGGCTGGTCCAGCTGGTCGGGGAGCTGCGGGCCGCCATGCCGCACGGCCAGCAGGACCCGACACCAGACCAGGTCGCCCAAGCCCTCCAGAACATCAACATCGTCACAGGCGACAACTCCTCCGTGACGGTCACCGCGCCTGTTGCAGTCGCGCACCGACGCGGATCAGCACGTGCCGAGATCGGCGGAACGGCGCAGCGGAGCTTCCCGTGGATTCTGGTCGTGTGGACCGCCTTGGCGGCCCTTGTGACGGCAGCCGCTGTGACCACCTGGGTGACGTGGTTCTGATCCAGTTGGAGGGCTTCGCGGGCGCTCCCCGCTCGGGCGGCAGAGGCGTGACGCCGCTCGCCTCCAGCCGAGCATCGGTGAAGGGAGAAAATGCCAGGGTCTTGCGCATGCCAGCCCCGTAATCTGCCTATATGGCCACCCCTGATCGTGAACTGCTCTCCCGGACCGCCCGGAACGCCGTCCGGGCACTGATGAGCGATCTCGTGGCAGGGGCGATCGGCGAGTACTGGGAGAACGAACACTTCGCGCAAAACCCTGACGCCACTCCCGGCGAGGGCGGCGTCCGCAAACAGCTCTTCGACTCCTACGCCGCCTCCGTTGACTGGACCGACGACGACCACGTGACCCGGGCCCTGCGAGTGTTCGAGAGCATGCTGCGCCGCCTCGACCGTGACAACCGAAAGTTCAGCGGAAACGGCTTGCCTGCCGAAACGGTGGCGGACCTGCGGGAGGCGTTCGCGCGGGACGGCTGCAGCCTGGACGACGAGCTGCGCCTGCATACGGCACGCGTTGCCCGCCTGACCGTGCACGCGGACGCCCTGACCGAGGCATCGGGCATCCAAGCCGAACTGGAGCGGGTCCGCAGGTTCGGGGCCGACTACCCTGACGACGCCATCGGCGCGGCCAAGCAGCTGATCGAGGCTACCGCCAAGCTCGTACTGCTCAAGCGGAACCTTCCGGTCGACGAACGTCAGGATCTGCCCGCCCTGATCAAGCAGGCGCAGCAGGCACTTCACCTCCACCCTGTGGCAGTGCCGCCGACACGCAACGGCGGCAGCCCGGACAACGCCGACAGCATCAAGCGGATCCTGGGTGCCCTGACCTCGGCTGCCATCGGCGTCGCGGAACTGCGCAACAGGTACGGAACCGGCCACGGGCGGCTGGCCGCACCTACCGGACTCAGGCCCCGGCATGCCCGTTTCGCCGTCGGCACGGCCGCCACCTGGTGCGAGCTGATGCTCGACACCCTCGCCGACGCCGACGCCCCCTGGCGCAAGGTTTCCGCGACGACCCCGCCTGCGGGCGGCACACTCACGACATCGACATGAGCTCGCGTGAGCCAGCGACCCTGACAGGAAAGAGCAGCCCCGTGGCACCGCAGCAGCTCACCGTCGTCACTCGCCAGCGCCTTCTCGACCTGCTGGTTGTCGAGAAGGTTTGGTGGTGGGGCGCTCTGGATGAGGTGAGGTTCCTGGAGCGCCTGTACGACCTGGATGCCCTCGAAGGCGATGGTTTCCGGCGTCTGACGGCCCGGGAGGACATTACTCAGCACTGCCTGAACAATGACGACTGGCCGCCGGAGTGGGTGTTCACCGACGACCGCTTCGGCCTCAACGACGACTCCCCGCAACCGCTGCTTAGATTCCTTGCTGAAATGCTTCACCCCGTGGTGCGGCGCGACCCGGCTGAGGTCCAGCATTTGGCAGGGAAGTTCAACGACCTCCTTGCGGCCGACGGCTTCGAGCTCTCCCCAGCCGAGTACATCAGCGGGCTGCCGGTCTACGCAGGCGGGGCCCGCGCGACTTTTCATGGCGCCCGGCCGGACTGGAAGTTCGAATCACGACCGCTCCTGACCGACCCCCGCGTACTCCACGAACATCAGGAGCGCATCAGAGCTGGCCTGGAACGCGACCCGGCGGCAGCGATCGCCTCGTGCAAAGAACTCGTCGAAAGCTTGTGCAAAATCATCCTGGAACAACAAGGCATCGAGTTCCCGCCCGGAGAAGACCTGCCACCCCTATTCAAGCGCGTCACGACGCTGCTGGGCCTGAATGCCGACGCAGTGGCCGACCACGCCAAGGCCAGCGCCACGGTGGTCAAGATCCTGCGCACACTCACCACGACGGTGCAGGGCCTGGCCGAGTTGCGGAACCAGCTCGGCCTCGGCCACGGGCGCGCTGCACCGAGCCCAGCGCTGACCCGCCATGCCTGGCTGGCGCTGAACAGCACCGTGACCGTGACGGAGTTCGTGCTCGACACCTGGCAGGACCGCATCGATCGAGGGAAACTCCCACCTCGCTCTCAATAACCTCGCGCCCAGCGAGTCCGAGGTTGGTTCAGTGCCTGGAGCTTGTCGACGGTGAGCTTGCCACGCCTCGCCCCGATAGCTGGCGCCGCCCATCACACACAGGCGCTGCTCCTGACCAACGCCGAGGCCGCCGACTGGCTCACCGCCAACTGCCGGCCCCGGGGAGGTCAGCCATCCCTGGGGCTGGCAAATGAGGTCACGTTTGACCGCATGGCGGCGACCAGGGGCCGCGGGCGGGCAGGCTTACCGCTGCTCAAGCAGGAAGTCGACGGCGCAGTTGATGCGCTTGCTGAGATCGCTGAGGGTGTACTGGGAGCTTGGATTCAGCGCCGAGAGGTTGAGCTGTTCGTTCAGGCCGTACTGGACGCGGCGGTGATGAGCGCCAATCCCTTGGAAGATCCACGGCACCATCTTGACCATGCGAACGTCGGTCGGCCCGGCATTGATGAACCAACCGCCGGGTATCGGGAAGAACCGGTCGAACGCCTCCAGCGCCAAAGGGACCTCCTCGACTGGGATGCCGGAGTACCTCGACATCCACTCAAACTCCTGCTCCTCCCGGTCGTCGAGGTAGAACCCTCCCCAGCCCCAGAGAAGCTGCTGCCAGAAGGTGGCGTAACGGCTGAAGTTCGGCTGCTCGCGCAGCCAAGTCATACCCCTGTGGAATGTCGCGGGCAGCGCGTGATAGGTCAGCCCTTGGAAGATCCAGTTCTTGCCATCCTCCAAGATCAGCTCCGGAGCACCATCGGGGTGCGCGAGCGCGTAGTCGACCGCCGCCTTCAAGATCGAGAGTCGGGCGCGGTGTTCGAGGTACGTGCAAGCCTGAAGCTCCGGGTACTTCCCTTCAAACAACATGGCTCTGTAGCTCGCGCTGTCGGGAGATTCCGACTGCGGGTCGAACGCAACGCCATCCAGTTCGTGCGCGTAACCACGTGTCAGCTTCGGGTGCTCGCCGTACGCCTCGTACAGCAACGCCAGGGACTCTTCTGGAGCGCGCGCGAGGAAGGTGCCGTTGTTGATCTGGCGGTGGTAGGCCTTTGCCGCCTTGGCCCCCTCATCCCCCTTCTTCGCCTGCTTGTGGAGGAGCTTTACGAACCTGCGCTCCACACCGTACGAATGTCGCCACAGTTCGATGAGTTCCTGCGCTGCGAACGTTCCGAAGCCCTTCTCAGTGAACTCCTCCGGGGCGGCCCTGAAGTCGTCGAAGCAGACAACGTCCAGCCCCAACGGCCCCATCTTGCTCGGGGCGGTCTTACGGTCGTCCCACCTCGTGATGAAGAAGGCGCCATGTTGGATCTTCAGGTACTTCATCCAGCCGACGACCTTGAACAGATCGGTGTACCCCCAGCCTCCACCCTTGACCTCGGTGAGCCGCCGCATGGCTCCTTCGTGCGCGTAGTCGGTGGTGACGATGTCGAGCTCGAAGATGTCCGCCGGATCGGACCCCACGATCGACTTCTCCACGTAGTGGCCCGACGCCTGAAACAGCGCGGCCACGTAGTCCTCGAGTTCTTCGCCGGCCGCCGGGATGTCCGGCAGCTCCACGACCTTTTTGCTCATCAGTAGCCCCCTCTGCAGAGCGACCATTCTGGCCCCCGCACAGCGCTCTCGCCCGAGAGCAATGCGCAACGCCATCCTGCTGGCGGACCACCAAGGCAGGATCCTGCCGAGCCCTTGGTGACTCTGCAGGTTACGGTCGCAGTCCTGGCGGCAGGCTCCTAGTTTGCTGCCTGCCGCTATGCCGCCCAGTTGAGTCCGAGCGCGGCCAGCTGCTGGAGTTTGTCGGTGGTGAGTTTGGCCCGGCGGCTCTTGCTGTTGCTCAGGAACGCCCCGAGCTGGACCTCGGACCCGTCCGGCAACGCCTCTACATGGGCCCCGGGGACCGTCACAGAGCCGGTGCGGGCCCTCTTGTACTACGGTCAGGGCCGCGACGCCCTTCTCGAAGGCGCTCACGGGCGCCGTGGACGGCACCGCACGCACCTCCGGCTCCGGGGTCGGGGTCAGCGGGTGGTGCCGAGTTGATCCAGGCGCTCGCGCTGCACGTCCATCAGCCCCTGCCAGACGGTGTGCTGACGCTGTTTCACGGTGCAGCGGCCGATGTCCATGCAGTGGACGGTGACGCCGGGCTCCACGTATACGAGCGCGCTTTCCTCCGCGGTTATCTCTGGTACGGCCGCGTAGTTCCTCTGCCATTCAGCTGGCCAATCGGGGTTCCAGTCCTCGTCGATCTCGCGCAGCGCCGTCTCCCACTCCGGATGGTCGGCCAGGGCGCCGGGGCGGCGGAGGTTGGACAGCCACTGCCCCACCGGCCGGTCCAGCATGGTCGCGGACCGCGGGGCACACAGCGTCCAGTGCTGGTCGTAGTACGCCTTCGCGGCCTCCAGGTTCTCCTGGAACCGCTCATTCGCGAGGCTCCAGACCATCCCCAGCTTCTCCAGCCGCCGGGTCCGCAGCCCGTTCATCAGTAATAAATCTACTGTTGATCACTGGGTGAGAGTTGTTCTGATCTGCGAATCGAGTGATCGTTTCAGGATCTTTAGTTGTGACGTGGTGCTGTGTCAGGAAGGGTTTTTCGTAGAGTGGGGAGGTTAAGGCGGGCGCTGAACTGGGAGTTCAGTGATCGCTTCGGAATATGGTGATCGGCGCCGGATTTTGATGCTCATTCATCATTCATGGGGCTGTGGTCGGCTCTCTGCGGGAGCAGTCTTCGCTGTTACTCCGGATCATCGGGGGTGTTGTCGTGGCCGAGGACGAGGACATCGCCGGACTGGCCGACACCTGGCTGATCAGGTGGCTTGAAGGCTTCCTGTGGCGCCTGGACAGCTGGGTCCACGGGGGCGCGGCGTCGTGTGGAGTAGGGGCTCAGTGTCGGCTTTGGACGAGGTCCTCGAGGGTGAGTGCGACGCGTTGCCGGTTTGCGTCGAAGCCGAACATGAGGGTGGGGCGGTTGAGGGCGTCGGACTTGGACTGGTAGCGGAACTGCATGATCTGTCCGCACATCTGCCCCACGTCGGACATCAGCCCGTCCTGGCAGGTGGCCAGGACGGTGATGCCGTGATCCTGGGCGGCGTCCCGCAGGGCGGTGATGACTTCGCGCCGGTGCTCGGTACCGAGTGAGTCGCCCAGTTCGTCCAGGATCAAGACGCGCCCTTGGGGGTCGGGTGCCGCGAGTAGGGCGGCGAGGACGAGATGGATGGAGAAGAGCTTCTCCTGGGCGGTGTTGGTGGGCGCGTCGTAGTCCAGCAGCGGGCCGCTGGGGTTGCGCCGCCACCGGGGCACGACGTGGCAGACCCACTGGTCCTCGGCCGCGGTCGGTGCAGTGATGTCGTAGTGCAGGTCCGCGCCGTAGCCCCGGTCTTTCGCATCCAGGCTGTTGAGGGTGCTGCTGATGCGGTCCAGGGCGCTCTGGATCCGTTCCTGGATGGACTCCTGGGTTTCGGCGAGGGCGTAGCGGGACTCGTCGACCACGCCCTGGAGGAAAGTGTGTTCCTCCTCGCGTTCTTTGCGCTTTGCCTCCACCAGTTCCCGGGCGCCTGCGTCGCGTGCCTCGTTGTCCTGAAGCCACGTGTCCAGTGCGCGCAGTGAGGTGCGGAAGATCCGTCCGGCGGGGTCGGGTGTGCCCGCCTCGTGGTGGCGCAGTGCGTCCGCGAGCTCCTGGGTGGCAACTCCGGTTGCCGCGCTGTCCGTGGCCAGCCCGGTGAGGGCTGCGGACAGCCGTACCCGCCCCTCTGCGTCCAGGACGGCGCTGGTGCGGCGCTCGACCTCGTGGGCGGGATCGCGCTGGATGACGGAGCGGGTGTCGGCCTGTTCGCCGGGGTCGGCGTCTTGGTCCTGTGGCGGTAGCGCGGCCCAGTTCAGTGCGATCAGTGCGTCGTCCAGGGAACCGGCCCAGTCGGCCCTCGCCTGTTCGGCGGACGGGCCGGATTCCATCTCCCGGAGTGCGTCGCGTTTGCGTTCGGCTCCCTCGATCTTTCTGCGCAGCCCACCCAGGGCTGCGGCGAGCACGTCGGCGCGGCCCTGGGCCGTATCGAAGTCCACCTTGGCCTGATGAGCGGCGGTCGACGCGACGTCCACGGTGCTCTGCAGGTCCGGAAGGGCCTTCAGCTGGTCTGCGAGTGTTTGTTCCAGCGTCTGGATCTTCGGCATCAGACGCTTGGCGAGGTCGGACGCGTTGGCCCGCTCGATGTCGCTCTTCAGCTCGATGATCCGCCTGCGGTACAGGTCGGCCGCCTCGGCGAGGCCCTTCTGCAGGTTCTCGGCGTCGTGCAGTTGACGCTGCAGGTGGGCGCAGATGTCCGCCTGCCCGGCGATGGGCTGCTCGAAGCCGCCCATGACGTGGACGCCCAGCGCGGGCAGCGACGCGTGGGGAGGGCGGTCCACCCGTGTCGAGTGGGCGAGCGCGTGCAGGAACGGCACGGCGAGCGGGTCGGTGCTGTGGATACCGTCGGGCACCGATCGCGTGTCGGATAGGGGCACGAAGCCGGCTGGGGCAGGCGGGGTCGGGCCGGTGATGAGCAGTGCCCCCGGATGTGCCGCTACCGCCTCGGTGGCGCGTTCCAGGTCGTCGGGTGCGATGCACACGGCGTCCCTCCAGGGAGCGAGGCGGGCCTCCCAGATGGGGCGGGCGTGCGAGTGGACGCGGGTGGTGGCCATCAGCCCGACGGCTTCCACCTTTTCCGACAGCAGGGTCCGCAGGACGGTGGCTGCTGCACCGGTCCTGCCCTCACGGGCCTCGGTGAGTTCCTCCCTCAGGGCTTCGACGCGGCTGGTCGCCCCGCTGAGTTCCGCGAGCTTCGCGACCTGCTTGCCCTCGTGGTCGCCCACCAGGGCAGCGAGTTCGCCGGGTGGGGGCCCGGTGTAGCCTTCGGCGCGATCATTGGCGTGCCGGTGGTCCTCCTCGGCTCGGCCCAGGTCGCCCCGCAGTTTGCCCTCCGCACGGTTCGCGTCCGCCAGAGCCTGGTCGGCGGCTGTCTTGTCCAGCAGCGCCTGCGCGAGGACGTTCCGCAGTTGGCCGGTGTTGCGGGCCTGCTCCAGTTCCGTCTTCGCCTCCCTGTGCTGCTGGGCCAGGATGACCAGGTCGTGGTCGACGGCGGCGAGTTGCGCGGTGATGCGCTGGGCCCGGATCTGTGCGTCCACCAGGGCCCGGGCTCGGGCGGAGCGGCGGAAGTCGGATGCGCGTGCTGTCTCGCGCCTGGCGCGGGTCCTGGCGTCGACGGAGTGCAGGATCGCGTCTTCCGCCTGATGGGACACCTTTCCCTGCTTGATCTTTTCATCCAGGTCTGTCTGCGTTTGTGCCAGAGCTTTACGTGCCGCGACATCGTTGGACAAAATGGCGGCCCTGCCGGTCAAGGAGAGCAGCGCATCGCCGATCTGGGCGGGGTTGAAGTTGCCTGCGTCGAGCTTGAGCAGCGAGGGGCGCGACCGTATGCCTCCGCGGGTTGCGATGTAGGCCAGCAGTCTGGGGGCGCGGCCGTAGAGGGTTTCGGCGTACTCGGTGGGGCCCAGAGGCTTTCCGCCGAGTCGGCGGAAGAAATCCGGGGCCCGCTCGTGGCGCTCGCGGTCCTCGCCCTCCAGGAGCAGGTGGACTCCTTGCCGGTGGCGTACCTCGATGTGCTGCGGTTTGGCGGATATCTGCAGCCAGACGGTGTGGGCGGTGGCCTGGGGGGCCTGCGGTTCAGCGAAGACACCCACGACGTAGCCGACATGGGCTGGTCCGTGCCGGTCGGGGGAGGCCCCGGCGGTGACCGGTTCGAACAGCAGCTTACGTGCGTGGATTGACCCGCCCGCGGACATGCGCCATTCGGGGTCGCCGAGCAGCAGTGCGAGGGCGGCAAGGAAGCTTGTCTTGCCGGACTCGTTGGAGTCCTTGGGCCCGCGCCCGGTCACCGCGACGAAGGTGCCGGGGATGACGGCGACCGGGTGCGCGGTCAGCCGGGCGATGTCGAACGTCTGCACGGCGATCAGTTGCCGGGTGCCGATCACGCCGCGCTTTGTGTGGACCGTCGGGCTGTTCTGGTCGCTCACGGGCGGTCCGTCTCCTCGTCGTCGTGGACGCGGTCGCCGTTTGGGGGCTGCGCAGGTGTGCGGTCGCGTCGGCGCATGATGGCGGCAGCCAGGTGCCCACCCGGGCGGCCGACCAGGATCAGGTCCTCCCAGAGCAGCGCGCTGCGGTGTTCGGGCAGGCGCTCCAGGGCCGGGCCGGGGATGTAGCGACCGGTCGTGGTCTCGGCGACCAGGCCCGCTGCCCGCAGGCCGCGCAGGGCGGCATTGATCGCGACCTTGGGTATTTCGCGGTTGGTGGCGAGTTCCTGGAGGGTGACGGAGTGCGGTTCACCGGTCCACCGGCTGTGCCGGTGCCGGCCCCGTGCGCGGGGGATCGCCACGGTGCGAAGCAGGACCAGGGCCAGCACGGCCCGTTCCGTGTCGGTGAGCGTGCCCGTGCCCTCCTGTACCAGTGCGTCGGCGGCGGGGTCGGTGTAGCCGGTGGTCCAGTTGCCGTCCGCGGTCTGCATGAGCTGGCGCCCGCACGGCAGCAGAGCTGCTTCGGTCAGTGCGCGGACCGCAGGGTCCGTCAGCGCGGGCAGGTCGCCACGCGGGACGGTGCGGCGCGAGGTCTCCAATGTGGCGATGGCAGAACGCACCGCGTGGTGGTCGAACGTGTCGGGCACATGGTCCTGGTCGACCGGGACCATGTGGGCAGAGGCAGGCTGGGCTCGGTCCGGTCCGGCGGGGGATCCGTCCCCAGCCAGGGCCGGCAGCAGGTGGTGCCCCCGGCGAAGACCCTCCACCGTGGTCCCGGGCAGCGCCGCGACTGCAGGTCCCAGCCGCAGTTCGCTGGCGCTCGCGGTGATGAGCCCTGCGCTGGGCAGCGTTCGGTCAAGGGCCCGCTCGACGGACTCGCGGTCGGCGCCCAGCCCTACGCAGAGCTCCAGAATCCGGGTGCGCTGGAACGGCAGACCGGGGAAGGGCGCGCGTTCGGGCTCGGGCCACGCCGCCCGCAGGCACACCGCCCACACCAGGGTAGGAATAGGAGGAAGACCGAGCCGCGAGGCCAGTACCGAGGGGTTCGGGGACGGGGCTGACTCGCTGTCCCACCCCAGGACCAGCGCGTCCAGGGCCTGCGGTCCACCAGCGATGCGCACCAGCCGGCGCCCAACCCGCGCCGCCGCGGCCGCGGCTGCCGCAAGCACGGGCCCGGGAACAGTAGCGGGCACCACCTGGCACACACGCAACCGCCCCAGCAGCAGCGCAGCCTGGAAGGCGACCTCGTGATCGTGACCGTCCTGCTCGGGCTCAGCGCTGCTCATACGTCCTGCCCCGTGGGGGCGGGGTGGGACGGTGTGCGGCGCAGGCGAAGCGAGTGCAGGTAGGTGACGCTCGCCTGCGGGTCGGCCAGCAGCCCGTCCTGGACCGTCACGGTGTATGGCTCCGCCGGGTCATCGCTCAGCGCCAGCACATCGGTGATGATCGCCGCAGCCAACGGCCAGCCCGCCTCATACAGAGCCGCGGTCAGGTCGGCCTCCTCCGCACCGGTCAGCAACTCGTCGGCCAGCAGCCGGCGGCGCCCACGCGTCCGCTCGTACGCTTCCTCGGCCCGCCTCAGCGCACCGTCACCCTCTCCGTCGTTGTCGTCGTCCGGCACCGGCGGACGCACCCGCACCCGCGAGCGAGGAGCGAAGCCCTCCACCGTCTCGAAAAGCGACGACGCCTCGATCCACACCGCGGGCATGTCCGCGACCAGCGCGCCACCCACCCGCGACAGCAGCGCGACGTCACCCTTGAACGCAGCATCGGTGTACTCGGCGACCGTCAGGACATCGAAGTTGAGGCTGTCACCAGCCTGCTCCACGACCTTGTCGGCAGCCGCCATGAGCTGCTGGCGGTAGAACTGTTCAGCCTCGATGAGCGCGGCGGCGGCCTCCTCCAGCGCCCATTGCCCGCGGAACCGCTCGGTGACGAGCTTGTTCAGGTCAGCGACCTGGCGGGTGAAACCCTGGTGGTCGTGCTGCCGCTGGGACTGCATCAGCTCCGCCGGTGTCCCGATTGCGACCTGGCGCTGCAAGTCCAGGGCGAATACACGCAGGGCATTACGGCACGACACTAAGTAGTCCAGCGCGGCGTCCGGGTCCGGACGGCTGCGGTCGAACACCGACCTGGCCCGGTCCAGCAGCAGGATCAACTCGTCCACCCCGCCATGCTTGGCGAGCCGCTCCGCGGCCAGCGCCCCCGCCAGCCCGGCCGGGCGCACCACGTAGCGGTCATGGTGCGACTTGAGAATGTACGGCTCAAGGAACCCCAACTGGGTCAGCACGCCCAGCCGCCGACTGACCAAGTCCTGCGACCAGCCCTGCGCATTGCCCACCAGCGCTTCCAGAACCTCAGCACGGGTCAGGCCCTGGGACCCGGAATGCTCCGCGAACACGTTGAGGATCGCGACCGCAAGCCTCGCCACCTCCGGGTGCCGGGCCACCGCCCCGGCATCCTCGGCCACCGGGGCCATGAAAGCACGCCAGTTGGCCAGCCGGACAGCCGCTTCAAGATCAGCCCCGTCACCCTCGTCACCGAACGAGATCTGCTCAGCCATCAGCCGGAACCCGGCCCAGCAGCGCGGCCAGGTCCGGTAGCACCTTCTCGTGCAGCGGCTCCTGCTCCACAGACTCCCCGCTCTCAGCGATCACCGCCGCAAGGGCCCGCAAGTCAACCGGGCCCTCGGTCGCCATCCGAGCGGCCAGCGCCCTCGCCTTGGAGTACATCCCCGGCTTCTGCTGACGGTAGGGGCCCGCGCGCCACAACTCGACGTCCATGCCCACTGCGTGGACGCTGCGCCCCAACCGCCGCGAGAGGTCATCGACGATCGCGATCCCGTCCGCGTCCAGATCCCCCCAGATCGCCAGACGAGCCGGGCGCAGCCACTGCAGCAGCGAGACCAACTGGTTCGCGACGTAACCGTGCCCCCAGATGCACAGCCACTGGGAGGTGATGTCCGCCATCGCGCACACACGCTCGAACGTGTCGGAGTTCTCCACCAGGAACACCCCGTGCGCTCCGTACTCCACCTCACCGACCAGCCGAAGTGCCCCGGCCGGCAGTGCCACCCAAGGGTTGGCCACCGAGGCATCGGCCGCCACCGGGCCGATCCGCCAGCTCAACGGCCCCCGGACACGGATGTCCACGTCGGCCTCGTCCAGGGCGCAGTCGAAGCTGATCGAGACCAGGTTCTCGAAGGCCGCCTGCCGCGCCGGCCTCCACATCTTCGAACCCCCCAAAGCCATGCCCGCCAACGCCTTGGCTGTCATCCGCTGCCCGGCCCGATGACGGGGCCACCAATACGAGGCGGCCCGCAGCGCGGCTTCGTAGGCCGACCAGGCCTCGGTCTCGGTGGCCGTGCCCGCGGGAACACGAAGTGGAGAACCGGTCTGGCACCGGATCAGCAGTTCCCGCTCCCGCCCCAGTTCCCCGACGCCCTCCATCAGCGCGAGCAATTCCCCCCGCACCTCGTCGGGGTCGCGCTGCCCCCGCAGGTCCTGCAGCAGTTCCTCAGCCTGCAACGCCCAGGAATGCGACAGGTACCACCGCTGCGGCCCGACGATTTCCAAGTCGTCGTCGACGTCACAGCGCAACACCACGCCCCCGCAGCGCACCAGCGCAAGGGCAACGTCCATCGACTGGGCGCCGAACCTGGCCACCACTGTCGCCCAGGATCGCCGCCCCACGGACAGCACCCAGGTCAGATCGCGCGCACCGAGGTGCTGCGGCGGCCGGTAGGCGGGCTGCGCCGCGACGGCGACCAAATCTGCTTCCGTGATGTCCAGGAGCCTGCGGCGATTGCGAGGTGCGCGATTCGCGCCGTCGCGCCGCACCGGAACGGACAGTGCCTGGGTGCCCTCCGGGACCCCGGTCACGGGCACCGGGACACGCCCCTCAGCCTCGCTGAACAGCAGGGTCACCCCGCTCGTCGTTCCAGTCACATAGCCCCCCACGGACCTCGCCTGCGTCTTGCCTCGTACGCACATTGCCACAAAGGCGGCCGTGAATCGGTGGGAACCTCACGATGAGAAAGCTGTCTGGTACGGGCGTAAGCTGGCAGGCAACCAGTCCCCGGGCTGTTCCGGGCAGGGCAGTCTGCGCCTGTGGGTCGATCCGCAGAAGAGACAGAACGGGATACGCGCTGTGCTGCGCCTGGCTTGGTGAGCGCTGTATATGTGAACGCATCGCCTGGCCTGCCGCCGGTATTCGCCGAGCGGCCCGGGGCGGTAGCGGTTCAGCTGAGTTGGGCTGTTGCGGCGTTGATTTCTTTCATGGTGATGTTCTCGCTGCCGCTGCGGATCGCGATGACGGCGGCGGTGGAGATGACGTAGGTGAGGGCTTTGAAGTAGCCGCCGGTGCGCTGGTGCAGTTCGACGGCGTGTTTGCTCAGGGCGTTCTCCTCCAGCCGGTACAGGCTCAGGTCGGCCTCGAAGCTCGCCAGGACGCGCCGGAAAGTCTCGTCGTCTTCGGTGTCCAGGGGCAGGGGGTGCAGCCAGGTCACCGGCAGCAGGGCGGTGGGGGAGGGCGAGACGGGTTCGGCCGGCCGTCCCGCCTGTTCGTGCCGTACCCGGTTTTCCTCGCTGACCCGGGTCAGCTCTCCGGCCAGGATGCGGGCCTGGTGCAGGCGGTGGCTGGCGCCGGTGCCGCAGAAGACGATGGAGATGCCCAGCTTGTCGCGCAGGTAGTCGAAGTAGGGCAGCACGTTCGCGAGGTGCTGCGGCGAGGCGCGGTTGATGTCGTCGATGAGCAGCAGACGGGTCTGTGCGGTTTCCAGGACGTAGTTGACCGGCAAGGTCACGTCCTGGTGCTTGCGCATATCCAGGACTTCCACGAGGCTCTTCGGTTCGGGGTTGAGACCCAGGTAGGAGCCGATTTCCCAGAGCCAGTTCACCCTCGGCTCCGGGTCCGCGGGGGTGGTGATGTGCACCACCGGGATCGTGTTCTGGCGCCTGCCGCCCGTGGCGGCTTCGATCTCCCTCTGGGCGGTACGACCAATGGCCCGCAGTAGACAGGTCTTGCCGGTTCCCGCAGGGCCGTCGATGACATGGTCCATCAGCCCGTCACGGCGCCCGCTGTTGGAGTGGACCGCCTCGACGATCATCTCCTGCATGTGGGTCACCGCGTCGGTGGGCACCATCCGCAGATGCCGGTGGTAGGCGATGGCCTGTTCGTCCGTCTTCCTGTCCTCAGCGGGACCGCTGCCCGCCACCAGTGCGGGCGGCTCCACTTCCTCGTCGACGAAGTGGGTCCAGCCCGTGAGCTGGAACAGCGGCAGAGGACGCATCGGGGTGTCCTTGAGCTGCTGACGCAGACGGGCTTCACGTTTGTCACGCAGTTCGATGGATGCCTTCATCACGTTTCTCTCTCGTCACGGTCCTGCACTGCACCGGCACACCGGCTCCGGACCGCAAAAACCTGTCCGTTCTCGGGGCCGGTCTGGAGCTGCGTCGTCACGGCTCCAGTCCCTGGTCGTCTACATCTCCCATACGTTGCCTTCGTTCTCGTCACCACCATCACCGTCCGGGTCGAGGTCGTCGAGGAGTTCCGCCTCGACGACCTCGTAGGCAGCTGCCGATGTTCCGGTCGCGGAGGCATCC
This sequence comes from Streptomyces sp. NPDC057137, assembly GCF_042670825.1. Taxonomy (NCBI): domain Bacteria; kingdom Bacillati; phylum Actinomycetota; class Actinomycetes; order Kitasatosporales; family Streptomycetaceae; genus Streptomyces; species Streptomyces sp. NPDC057137. The sequence goes on from NZ_JBHUUW010000021.1 coordinate 100,402, forward strand.
GGCGGGCTGTCGTCGCCGTCGTCGGGGAAGAGTGCTGCCAGCGGATGCGGAGCCTGTCCGCTGCCCGAGGGCCGCTCCACGTTGCTCGTGCCGGAGGGCAGCGCCGGCGGGGCGGCTGCGGGCGGGGGAGCCAGGGGGGAGATGGGCAGCGCCGGGTAGGGACGCAGCGTCGACAGGTCGAACTCCTCCAGGCCCGCGTAGGGGTCCCGGGAGGGTTGTTCAGTCTCCAACTCCAGCCCCTGGAAGGGTGGTTCTGCTCCCGTGCGCTTGGGCGGCGGCCTGCGGCTGCGGCGGCGCCGGTCGCGCTGTGCCAGGGCCAGGGCGATCGCCGCTTCGTCCTGTTCACTGCCGCCGGCCGCGCGGTGTTGCTCGGCGTGCTCCTGCCACATGTCCGCGGTCCACGGGTCGTGCAGCAGGTGCCGCAGCCGGAAGTCGCAGGTCACCCAGGTGCCCGACGTGTGGTCGTAGAGCCACACCCGCTCGGGACGGTAGGGGTTGTAGCGGCATTCCCACTTGTCCCCTGCGCCGGGCAGCTTGGAGCCGCCGCGCAGGAGGATCTCCCGGTAGTGGGCAGCGTCCTGTGCGACGGGCTGATAGGTCCGATAGTTGATCATGAAGCCGCTCTTGCCGGGGACGACCCACCGCGGCAGCAGGAAGAAGCGGTTCTGGGCGGGGGAGAGCGGCACGGCCCGGTAGCCGCTGCGGGCCACCTGGACGGCGTACATGTCGTTGGGCGACAGTACGACGCCCGGCCGGAACGGGTCACGGAGTCCCGCGTCGGGGGTCTGCTGGTACTCCAGCGCCACCCATTCCTGAGCCATCTGCTGGAGCTCGGCGATCGTGTATAGCGGCATCCGCTCGATGCCGCGGCCGCGCTTCTTGTGGCTGCGGCCCTGCCAGCCATGCCGCACGGACTGGCTGAAGCGGTGCGCGAGCGTGGTGAAGGAGTGCTCGACGAGCGACTTGTCGGGCCCGGTCCTCTTGCGCGCCGGGCGGCGGGCGATGCGCAGCCGGTCGCAGACCTCGGTGAAATGCTCGCTCACGTAAGGGCTGCCCTGGTCGTAGATGATCAGTTCGGGGCGGATGACCGGGCGGGCGGCGGTGGCCTCGTTGAACCGCTCGTCCGCCGCGCGCAGCGCCCCGAACGGCAGGGTGGAGGCGGCGGCTGCGCTCAGCGGGTCCCAGCCGGGCATCACCGGCCAGGGCGCGAAAGCCTGGGCCAGCATCAGGGTCAGGTCGATCGCCCGGGTCGCCTGTCCTGCCTGTCCGCTCTCGGCGTCCCGGGGACGGCTGGGCGTGATCATCAGCGCGCACATGCTGTGGTTGGACACATCGATCAGCCAGGTCAGCTCCGTGGCGGTGGGCCGGCCGTCGTCGCCGCGGGCCAGGATCCGCAGCGGCGTGGTGTCGACCTGAGTGACCTGTCCCGGCCGCAGCACGGCCTCTCGCCCGCCGTGGGGCAGGGGCGGGGTGGAGGCCAGGGCGGCCCGGGCCCGCGTCGGCCGGTCCAGGACCTCGGCCAGGCCGGACTCCTTCATCCGCAGATAGAAGGTGGAACGGGAAGGCAGCAGAGCCGCCACGACAGCCGGATCGCCGAGTTCCTCGCCGTAGCGCGCGTGCAGGAGATCCTCGACCTCCTCGCGGATCAGGTCGATGGTCACGTCCGACTCGTGTGCGCGCCGGGCCACCACCTCCTGCATGGCGGTCAGACACCGCGGGTCGGTGAAGCCCCCCGGCCGTCTGTCCCGCGCCGTAGGCAGCAGGACGACCGGGTTCTCCCCGGCCGCTTTCCATTTGCGCCGCTTGTCGGCGAGGGTGTGGGCGGAGCAGCGGATGCCGTCGGCGGCCAGCCGCGCCGACATCGCGGCGCACCGCTGGGCCAGCGTCGTCCCCGGCCCGAATCCCCGCGCATGCTCACTTCGGCCCGGAGCCAGACCGGTGTCGATCTCCACCATGCGCGCCTGCCACAGCGCGGCCTCCTCCCGCCCCTCCTGCCGCCCCCACCCGCCAAGGGCCGCGCCGCTAGCGGCCGGCGCCGCACCGCCGCTGAGAACAGCAAAGTCCTCCGCGCCCACCAGCCACCGGTACGACACCGCCCGGGGCGCCTCCGCACCGTCCTGCGGCACCAGGGTGACCTGCGCCCCCTGCCACGCCACCACCTCCCACTCGCGCTCCTGCCAGCACACCAGAGCCCCGATGGACAGCGACCCCGCAAGCCGGCCCTCCCCTGTTCCCGCCATGTGCCCCCTTCCGGTCTTTCAGGCCGTCCAGGCCACGGCATCGGGCAGCAGCGGCTGCGCGATGTCGAACAGCAGCCGCCGCTGCCACAGCATCCGGTAGGCGAGGTCCAGTCCCGTCAGCTCGTCCAGCCCGCTCGCCGCCACACCCGCCCGCAGACCCGCCGGCTGCCTGAACGCCTCCAGCAGCGCCCGCCCCTGGCCGTTCTCGTCGCCTTCAAGGAACCGGTAGCCGGCCAGCCATGCCAGATTGCGCCCGCGCAGCCCTGACGGCTCACGGATCTGCCGCACCCGCCATCCGGCCGCCCGCGCCACCTCCTCGAGCACCTGAAGCCTCGTTGCGGGCAGGCTCTCCTGGCCGGGCGGCTTCAGCACCAGCACCTCCCGTACTCCATCGGCCGTGCGTGCCAGGAAATCCGGGCGCCACCGGCGAAGGCGGCCTCCCGCCCGCCACCGCAGTTCCACCGGGCCGGCACTGAACGCCGCCCAGCCCGGCTCGAAATCCAGCTCCACCGCCAGCCGCCACTGCCGCAGGCTGCCGCACACCACGGTCTGCTCCCGGGTCGCGACCGGCCAGTAGGTGATGATGCCCTTGCGGCCCCGATAGGGCACCGGTTCGCTCACCGGCCCGAACTCCTCCAGCGCCACCCCCCGGAGCGCGGCCGCGCTGCACGAGTGCACCGGCCCGTACGGCTCGCGGTACAGGGCCACGACATCCTGCCCTGCGCCCGGCACCGCCTCACCGTCCACCAGGTCGCCGGGGGCGCGCACCGTGCTCACGCCGCCCACCTCTTGTCGCGCCGCAGCGCGGTCCCGCGGGCCTGCCCAGCCGCCAGTTCCTCCGGTACCAGTCCCTGACCGTGCATCAGTCGGCGCCCGAATCCGCCCGCCACCATCGGCCTCCGTACCGGCAGCGGCCGACGAGAGCCGGATCGCCAGTCTTCCGCCACCTGTTCACCCACCCCTCTGGCCTCTTCCGGGTGATGACCGCTTGCAGCAGCCCGGTATCCCCATGCTGCGCCGCGCCGCGCTACGAAAACGTCACCGCCCGCCGGATACGCCTGAAAGGGTGAACAGGCTGGCGAATAGGGAGGGCGTCGGGTAGTGGCCGCCCGCGTCGTGCGTGTCGGTGTGGCTGTTGAACTCGCCCGCCAAGAAGCCGACTTGGCTCTGCGGGAGGTCTCCTGCGCCGATCAGTCCCGGGAAAGAGAGAAGAGGTCCACTACGGACGAACGCGCCTGCGGTTCCCGGTCCAGGGCGTGTTGCCTGGTGTGACTGAGACGGCAGGTGTATGCAGACAGGAAGCCTGGTTCACGCGGTCCGGGCGGGTCGGGGGGTGAACCGGTGACGGGTGGAGCGTACGAAGAGCTGTCGCAGACGGGCGAGCCCGGGCCGAAGACGCTGGAACTGCTGCTGCGCATGGTCCACCAGGTGCGCCGTGCGTCGGGGTTTCCCCCGCCCGAGGGATACACGCAGTGGAGCGACGATGCGGCCTACGATGTGATCACGGCCATGCTGACCCGCGAGGGCGCAGGCCAGAAGTTCGTGACCGCCTGCTTCGCGCTGGCCATCAGCGATGCCACGCTGGAGCGGCTGTTCCTCGCGTCGATCAAGAACTTCCTCATCGACGAGGCGAAAAAGACCCCACGGGGCAAACTGCGGCGCCGCATCGCCCGGTTGATGAGCGAGGACACGTCCTTCCGCCGCAAGCCGGGCTCCCCGCCGCGGTGGGCACTGAGCGGCCTGTCCGAGGACGCGGTGTGGCAGGGCGACCTCGACGATCTCATCGCCGAGGCCTCGCGCGTGGACGGTGTCGGGATCACCCGCTGGAACCACTCCGGGCCCACACCCCGTAAAACGGTCCAGGCCCTCATGACCGTTCTCACGCGGGTCCTCCGGCACGCCCAGGGGGCGGTGCGGGAGGAAGACCTCGCCAAGGTCTTCGAGTCACGGTTCGGGCTGTTGGCCCCGGCCCGTTTCGCCACGCTCTTCGCCGACGACGGGGCATTCGTCGATCCGGCCGAAACCGGCACGGCGGCGGCCCTTGCCGACTCCACGGGCGCCGGCGGCGACGCTGAAGACATCTGGCAGCGGCTGACGGCCAACGAGCGGCTGCTGCTGCCCTACCTGGACGAAAACGCCCATCATGCAGCGCAGCTGCTGGAGATCGGACAGGCCCAGGCCGGGGCCGTTCTGGCAGGGCTGAAGGAAAAGCTCCGGCTTGCCCTGTCCGAGGACAGGGACCGGGAAGCGGTCATGCGAGCGCTGCTACGACGCTGTGAGGACCCCCCCCTGAGCCGCCCCTGTGACGTCGTCCGTATCCAGTGAGAAGAGAATGCGCAGATGGACCACAGCCGAGGAGAGGGGGAGACACGATGAACCCTGCCCAGAGCAGCGCCTACGAGCGGCTGGTAGCTGCTGCGGCGGGACTGAAAGTGCCCGACGCCGTCCGGGAGGTCGCCACTGCGCCGCCCCGGGATCCTGAGCCCAGCCAGATCTGGAGAGCGGTCTGGGCCGACACCATCCAGCTGCTGGTGATCACCGCGGTCGCAGACGACACGGTGCAGTCTGTTCCAGTCTCCTTCGAACGCTACGCCGACGCGGACACCCTACTGCTGCCCGCCGGCGCCTCCACACTGGAGCAGCCGCTGGCCCTGTGGTGGGGACTGCAACTGTCCCTGCCCTGGTACGTGCTGGACCGCCAGATCAGCCAGTTGACCGTGCCGCTGCCCGCCTCCACGGGCCCGACCTTCCCCCACGAGGTGCCGCCGGGCGCGACATGGGGGAGCACCACGCCGCACCCCACGGCCGCAGCGGCCGAGTACCGGGCCGTCCTTGCTGACGGCCTCGCGGAACTGAGCGGTGCACAGTGGGTGCCACACGGATCGGGGGTCCTGCCCGAACTGCTGCAGCGCCGAGGCATCACCATCAAACAGTTGGCCTCACAACTGAACCTGCAGCCCCCCCACGCCCTGGCGGTGTGGCGGGGACAAGCACCGCTCGCACCCGAGCAGGCAGAAAACCTCGCCGCAGTACTCGGCCTCGGCACCGATGAGGTCCTGGCAGCCAATCCGGCCCTGCCCGCCCCCGTGATCCACGAACTCGGCCGCCCCTCGCGCCGCCCCCAGGTACGCGCCCTCGCCACCCGAACCGCGACGAGCGAGCCCGACGCCCGACGCCGTGCCGCCTTCGGTATCTACGCCCTGGCGGCGCGCCAGGAAGGCACCACCACCGACTGGAGCGCGAGAGCGGACCGATACTTCGAACTCCATCTGCGCTAGCGAGGTCAGCTGTGGTCAACTACGTACTCGCGGCCGCCGCACGTCACCAGGCCACCGCGATGCTGGCGGAACTGGAGACGCACACCCCGGGCGCAGCACAGCGCCTGGCGCGCTCGGCCTTCACCGAACTGCAGACCTGGCCGGAGCTGACCGTCGACCTCGTCCCCGAAACCCAGACCGGCTCCCGCTGCAGTGTGGCAGGCGCCTACGACTTCGGGCCGCCTGCGCGGATCTCCGTCGCCGACGCGGCCAGCCCCGCTCGCCGGGACTTCACTGCCCTGCACGAGCTGGGCCACCACTTCCAGAAGCACAGCCTCGACCTGATGGAAGGCTTCGAGAGCCAGTCCGACGGCGGCCTGCAACTGGAGGACGCGGCCTGCGACGCCTTCGCCGCCGAGATCCTGCTCCCCACCCCGCTCGTCGACCACCACCTGGATGCCGCCGGCCCCACCGCTGACACGGTCGCCGACCTGTGGCGGGCGGGAGCCGCCTCCCGCATGGCCGTATGCGTGCGCGCCGTCCAGCGTCTGCCCGCTCCCGGACACATCCTCCTGCTCGATGACGGCGGCCAGATCGCCTTCGCCGCCTCCCACGGTCTGCGGCCCCTGCGCCGAGGAAGCTTCCAGGGTGACATCCCGGTCATCGACCGGGCCCGCTCCTCCGGCCGGGGGTGCGCGCAGGGGCGCACCCAAGTCCGTTACCGCGACGGCATCCTGGGACGGGAACTGCACGTGCAGACCGCGCCGATGGGCGGCTACCTGGTCGCCGTCCTCGTCACCGACTCCGCCCCTTGGCGCCGCTTCACGCCCCCCACCAAGGACACCGGACCCCAGGCAGGCAACTATCTCTGTGCGCACTGCGACGAGGAGTACCGCTCCTTCGATCCCGCCTGCTCCGCATGCCGCGTCCCCCACTGCCCCGAGTGCGGCCGCTGCTCATGCACACCGCGTGTGAACGAACACTTGTGCCCGGGATGCTTCATCAAGCATCCGCCCGCGATGTTCGCCGACGGCAGCGACCGCTGCCTCGACTGCTCCTGACGTCCCGCCAGCCCCTCCGGAACACTCCCGTTCCGCTACCCGCGAGTTACGTCGTCTGTCCCAGGCGAAGCACCCCGCACCCGGGGTGACGGGTCCCGGCGCCGGCTCCGGAACCCCGTCGGGCAAGGCCGGCAGAAGAGAACCATGGCCATCCAGATCACCGCGGTACGCCTGTCCGGCGGCACCATGCACGAGCACATCACCCACCTGTGGTGGACGAATCCAGCGGACGGCAAGACCGGCGACAACACCCGGGCGCAGATCGTCACCTGGATCGAAGACAAGAAGGGCCAGGCATACACGAGCGATGCGGGCGGGCACCGGGCGGAGGTTGTCGTGGTGACCCCGCCGCGCGGCGAGAAGTACCTGCAGACCCGCGCCGACGGGCGGTTGACCAACAACCTCTTGGCCCTTCCCCGCCGCTGAGCACTCCCGCCCCTGGGGCGGGAGGAGAGCACGGCCGGGCCGCTGCTGGGGTGCACTGGCCAGCAGCGGCCCGGACTTCCGGCTCGGCCGGCGGACCTCACCCGATGACTTCGAGGCGGCGATCGCGGAACCAGGAAAGCAGAGGAGACGCCCTGCCGCGGACGATGGGTGCGACGCCGCTGAAGGCGCTGCCCACCGCGGCCACCTGCGTTTCCTGCATGACGGTCATGACTCTTGATCCAGCCTGTTGCTTCGGCATTGCGCCGTCGGCAGCGGTTCGGGCTTTCGCAGAACTCACGGGCCGTCACGGACTGCTTCTCGGCTGCCGTGAGAAGGTTTCGGATCGTGCGGTGTCTTCGCCGGGCGGGGAGTGCGTGGGCAGCTTCCACCGGACTTCGCCGCTGTCGTGATGATGGTGCCAGGCGGTCACGAGGCGGGCGCGGACCAGCTGGTCGAGGAGGTCCTCCAGCTGCTGCGGCGGCTGCCCGCACTGGCGGGTGAGGGCATCGAGCTCGCCCCCGCCCATCCCGGCGCTGCTGTGGGCGGCCAGGGTGAGCGCGGTCAGCCGCAGGGCGGAAGGCAGGGCCGGCGAGACGGCCAACGGCGTGGGGTGCAGGGCCCATTGGGCGGCGCGGATGCGCGCGGTGCGTCCGGGGGCCTGGTGGAGGACGGAGGCGTCGAGCAATTGCGCCTGGATGGGGGAGCAGCTGCGTCTGGGGCGGTGCAGCCAGCCGGCGTGTTCCAGTTCGAGCCACAGCTCCGCGCGGCCGTGCAGCCGCATGCCGCGCAGGAACCCGCGGGACATGCGGACCTGCCCGTGGTGGTCGGCGCGCAGCGCGCACTGCAGGGCGAGCAGTCGGGCGGCGGGGGAGGAGAAGCGGGGCAGTGCCGTGGCGAGATAGGTGAGCATTTCGCGTACGCGCTGCTGTTCTGCCGGGCCGAACGCGGGCGTGTCGCGCGCAGAGCGCGACGTGCCGGCGGCCGGCTGGGCGCGGCCGGTGTGGAGCAGGGTGGGCGGTACGACGGCGGTGTGGCTCATCGCCGCCGCGCAGGCGGCGCAGGCGTCGGCCAGCCGCCATGCGCGGCCGCTGCGGTCGCAGGTCAGGGCGAGCAGGACTGGCCCCGCGCAGCCGCGGTGGCGGGGGTGCCAGTGGCAGCCCCTCGTCCGGCACTGGCAGGTGCGCAGGTGTCCGGGCAGCGCGTCGGCGCGGGCGTGGCGGGCCAGATGGGTGAGGGCGGCCGAACGGGCGGAGCCGGCCGGCAGGACGGGGCTGTGTGTGCAGCGGGGGCAGGTCAGGGCCGGTCCGCCCGTCTGTGGGCGCAGGTGCACTGTCCAGATGCGCTGCACCGTGGCGTGTGTGCTGGCAAGCCGCATCGGCTCGTTGTCCCTCCGGTCTGGTCCGCGCTGGCCTCGTGCGGCGGTCTCCCGGTACGGGCACGCGGGAGCCGCCCGCACCGTAGTGCAGATCTCTGCACCCGTGCAGCGTGGGTGCCAGGCGCCCACCTGCATTGATAGTGCAGAAATCCGCACTGACGGGGCAGGTGTCTGCACCGTCGGATGGTGGGGTGACGATCTTGCCGCCCGACCCGGACCGCGACGCGCTGCGTGTGACGCTGGCGCGGCTGAGGAACGCGCGCGGGTGGACCTTCGACGAACTCGCCGACCGCAGTGGCCTGGCCCGGCGCACGCTGATCGACCTCGAACACGGCCGGGCCGCCGGCACCGTCACCACCTGGCACGCCCTCGCGCATGCCTTCGACGTCGCCATCGAGCAGCTCCTTGGCCCGCTCTGCGACGACCACACCCCACCCGGGCCCAAGGGCGCCTGACTCCGGTCGCGCCAGGCCCGGCATGCCGCGCAAATCACCCGAACCGGCGAACACGCATAGAACGCACACTCGCCGAATCGTGGCGCTGTTCGATAGCGCTGGGCCGCCCGGGGGACTGACTGCCCGCCAGCCCCGCCCTCGGAGCGTGTCGCCTGGCACGGTCCTCGCCATGCGCCCCAACTCCACCCCCGGCTGCCACTGGGACGGCAGCTCCCGCACCGCACCGGCGCGCCGTCCGCTGCGGGTGGCCGCCACCAGCCCCAGCCGCCTGCTGCGCGCCGGTCAGAGCGGCCGCTGCCGCCACTGCGGCAACCGCATCGGTCTCTATCCGCGTTCCGACGGGCGGCCCATCGCCCTGCATCCCGCCGAACTGGCCACCGCCCACGTCCCCGCCTCCTGCCACTGGCACCTGAGCTCCGGCATCGCCCACCCGCACGGCGACGGCAGTGACTGGTGCCGTATCCCGCACGCCGTGCTCTGCCCGCAGCGCACTCCCATCTGTCAGATCAGCCCTCTTCTCGAGTCGGCGCGCCGCCAACTCGCTGTACGAACCCGCCGCCTGATCGACTCCGGTGCTTTCACCTCCACGGTTTCCCCTGCCGGCCCAGCGCTCGCCGATACCGGCCGCCCCGACCGCCCGGTCGTGCGGATGCTGCTGGGCCACTACCTCGCCGACGGCCCCCTGGAGACCATCCGCTGCGTAGCCCAGACGAGCCACCGCCACCGCTGCCCCCGTCCCGTCCTGGCCCCGGACTCCCCGCCCGGATCCTGGAGGCTGCTGCCCATCGGCCCCCAACGCGGCCAACTCGCCCTGCCGGAACAGACGACGGCCGTCTACGACCTCAGCCAACTGCCCCATGCCGAACAACGGCGCTGGCGTATCCAGCGCTGCCCCGCGCACGCCACCACCCGCGGCGCCGCCGACCTGGCGCCGGCCGGATGGCAGGTCTTCGACCCCCTCCTGCACGCGCAGCACCTCCGCACCGGCCTGCCACATCCACCGGCACACGGCAGCGGAGAAAGATGACGACGATGCCGCACCACGCCCTGGAAATCCTCCTGACCCGCCCCTTGGCCCCGGCCGAACTCCGCGACGCCGCCCGCGTGCTGCCGCTCGCGGCTAACCACGACACCACCCGACTCATGACCCTCGTACGCGCCAAAACCCCGGGCCGCGCCGCACACCGGCTGCGCCAGCGCCTCACCACTCGGCTCCCCGTGGACGTGATCACCACCCACTACCCAGATACCGACGGGCAGGTCCTGCTCAACCTTGCCTTCCCGCCCGCCGCCCACGCCACGATCCGCCGCGCCGCCCAGGAAACGGGGCAGAGCCCGGAACTCTTCGTGAAACTGGCCCTGCACCGCGCACTGGCCCAGCACGCCAGCGACGAGACCGACCGGCTCGACCGGGCCGTGCAGCACTTGCTCGCCCACACCACGGCCGCACACCTTCTGGCAGCCGTCGGCCACGCCCTGACTCGCACCCCCGGAGCAGCCCCCGCATGAACCCGACCGACGAACAGGTCGCCGCGGCCGACGCCTTCCACGCCGGCCAGCACCTCGCCCTGCAGGCCGGCGCGGGCACCGGCAAAACCACCACGCTCACCCTGCTCGCCCGCATCACCAAACGCCGTGGCCGCTACCTCGCCTACAACCGGGCCATCGCCCAGGACGCACGCGCCCGCTTCCCCGACACCGTGCAGTGCAAGACCGCCCACGCCCTCGCCTACGCCGCCGTCGGCCACCGATACACCCGCCGTCTGAACGCCCCCCGCCGCCCGGCCTGGCAGACCGGGCAGGCCCTCGGTATCACCAAGGCGATCCGCATCGGCGAACGCGACGTCTCACAAAAGACCCTCTCCAACGCCACGCTGCGCACCGTGGCCGGCTTCTGCCACACCGCCGGCGAGACGATCACCCGCCATCACGTCCCCCGCCTGCGCGGCCTGGAAGACAAAGACCTACACACCCAACTCGCCGCCCACATCGTGCCGTTCGCCGAGAAGGCCTGGGCCGACCTGCAGCACCCCGACGACGGGGCCGTGCGCTTCGACCACGACCACTACCTGAAGATCTGGGCCCTCAGCCGGCCGAAGATCAACACAGACTTCCTGCTACTGGACGAGGCCCAGGACACCAACCCCGTCGTCGAACAGATCTTCCTCGACCAGCGCGGCCACGCCCAACTGGTCATGGTCGGCGACTCCGCCCAGGCCATCTACCAATGGCGCGGCGCCAAAGACATCATGACCGGCTTCGACGGCACCCAGCTCGCCCTGTCGCAGTCCTTCCGCTTCGGCCCCCACCTGGCCCAGGAGGCCAACCGCTGGCTGGCCATCGCGAAGGCACCGATCCGACTGACCGGCACCCCCGCGGTACCCACCGAACTCGGGCACCTCGTCCGGCCCGACGCCGTACTGTGCCGCACCAACGTCGGCGCCATGGCCCAGGTCATGGACCTGCTGACCGCCGGACACCGGGTGGGGCTGGCCGGGGGAGGGGACAGCCTGCGCGCCCTGGCCCTGGCCGCCCGCGACCTCAAGGAGGGCCGCCGCACCACCCACCCCGAACTGGTGCTGTTCCCCTCCTGGGGCGAACTGCAGGACTACGCCGCCCACGACCCGGCCGGACGCGACCTCCAGCCGCTGGTCGACCTCGTCGACACCCACGGCACCGACGCCATCCTGGCCGCCCTCGCCCACCTCACGCCGGAACAACAGGCCGAGGTGACCGTGTCAACGGCCCACAAGGCCAAAGGCCGTGAATGGCCCTGCGTGAAGATCGCCGACGACTTCACCCCTCCGAAGGACACCGACGAGCACGACGGCACCGGCCGACCCGTACCCGGACCGATCAGCGACAGCGAAGCACGTCTCGCCTATGTCGCCGTCACCCGCACCCGCCAGCGCCTCGACCTCGGCGGCCTCTCCTGGATCCACGAGCACCCCGGCGGAAACCCGCCGACACGCTGAAGCGTCCTCGGCAACCCGCAGAGAGTGGGCGGCAGAGCCGTGACGGCTTCCCGTAAGCGGGCGAGGGACGTGTCGGCGCCGCTCTCTCGCCCCCGGCGACTCGGGCGTGCCGCGCACGGCCTGGCTGATGCGCACGGGGTTGGACGCGGCTGGTGGCGGTGAAGCGCACCGCCACCTCCAGGGTCGGCCCGCCCATGTCGCTCCAGCGCTCCTCGGGCATCCAGGCCGCCGCTGTCCACAGGCGGCCCCGGGCAGGCTCCTGAAGTTATGAACATCAGCTCGCCGGGCATTGCCCGCAACAACAGGAAGGCGCCGCGCTGCGAGCGTCACGACGCCTCCCTCCACCCGGAAGAGCAGGCCGAGTCCGCCGCACGGTTCCCGGTCGGCCACCAGGCGCAGATGACATTCCTCCTGTCCGCCTACGCCGGCAACGCTTCTGTGGTCGCTGCGCTCCTGGGCACTCGCGCACGGACGGTGCACCGTCACCGCCGTGGGTGGCCGCCACCGCCCGGCCCCCGGCTGCGCCGGGCCCTGCGCCGCCATGTCCTGGACCTCGTGTGCCCGCGGTGCCTGTCCGATCGTGCGGTGGAAGAGGCGCGCCAGGCGAAGAGGGACGACCGGCGCGCGGCCCGCCGGATTCCGCGTGGGCAAGACTGGCCCACTCGCTGACCTGCAGCTCGGGCGAGCGGCCGCCTTGGTGGGGACTCCTCGGCTCATGGATGGGCAGGTGAAGCGTCTATGCATCATTGATAGCAATTAGCTAATTTTCATGCGGAAATTACATAGAGCTGGTAGGGTGGGGGAATGGGATTGGCGTTGGAGGAGTCGTTGCGGCTGACGGTTGCCGCGTTGATGCAGGTGACGGGGGAGTCGCAGCGGTCGGTTGCGGGGGTCCTGGGATTGACGCAGACACAGGTGTCACGCCGGCAGTCGGGTGCCGTTTCATGGAGTCTGCGTGACGTCGATGTCCTGGCCGAGTACTACGGCATCGGCGCGCTGGACCTGCTGGCGGGTCCGACCAGAGCGTGCGAGGTACTGCCCGCTGACCGGCGCCGTTCCCTCCGGGGCGAGACGAAAGGGGCGAGTCGGTGAGCGACTTCGACGCGATCGACTCGCTGCTCGACGCCGTCGGCCCGGAGGCCGAGCTCCCGCCCTGCCAGGTGCGCCGCGAACTGCGGGAGCGGGCCCGGCTGTCCAAGGCGCAGGTGGCACGTGCGCTCGGGGTGAGCCCGTCCACCCTCGGCGGATGGGAGAGCGGTCGGGACCCGGCCGGCGAGGTCCGCACCAAATACGCGTACCTGCTGGACGGGCTGAACGCCAAGCTCGCCACCGAGACCGACACCACGGCGGTGCCGACTCAGGAAGAGTCCGTGGCGTCAGGCACTGCTGCGGAGGCCGTCACCGCCGTGTCTTCGCCGGAACCCGGCCAGGACGAGGACGACGTGGAGCTGCTCACCGTGCCCGAGCCGTGCGTACTGTGCGGCCGTCCCGCCGAACAACGCGTGGCGGGGTTCGCTCAGCACCTGGACCCCTCCGACTGCCAGGCGACCCCCGCCGAAACCCCGAAGCCCCCGCCCACCGCGCCATCTGTCCAGGCCCAGGAGCCGCATACAGCACGCCCGCCCCGTCCGGCCGACGGGAAAGGTGCGGCCCCGCGCGGGCGGGCGTTCCAGGAGCCGTCCGGGCCGGCCGACTTGATCCACGAAGCGGTGCACGCCGCGCTCGCCGAGCACCAGGGCGATGTCGAAGCCGCGAGCGCCGCGTTGCTCAAGCGGGCGATCCCGGACGCGATGCGCCTGCTGGACGAGACCCGCAAGGGTGCCCGCTACGACGTGATCGCCCACCCCTGGATCCCCGACATCCTCAAGAAGCAGACCTCCAAGGGCACCGACCAGATCTGGGAGGCCCGCCCCAAGTGGACGCGGCCCGAACTGCCGCCCGGGAAGCACGAGGTCACCGCGCTCGACATCAACGGCGCCTATTTGAGTGCACTCAAGACCCATCTGCCGCTCGGCCAGCTGGAACACTCCACGGGCTTCGCACACGACCGGCGCCGCGCCGGAGTCCACCTGATCACCCCGCCCGAGTGGGAGCACGACGCGGTACTGCCCAACCCGATCGGCCAGCGCGACGAACCAGGACCCCTGTGGGTCACCGAACCGACCCTGCGCCTGCTGCTGCGCCTGTCCGGCCTCAAGCACGGCCTGTGCGAGCCGCCCGAGATCCACGAGTCCTACACCTCGGGCGCCACCGAGAACCTCCTGGAGAAGTTCCGGATCGCACTCAAGGACGCCCGCGACACCGCGATCGCAGACAGCGACGAGCTGACGCTGGAATACGTGAAGGCGATGTACTCCAAATTCGTGTCCACGATGGGGGAGTCGAACTACAACCGGGAGCTCTACCGCCCGGACTGGATGCACATCATCCGCTCCCAGGCCTTCGCCAACCTCTGGATGAAGGCACTCAAGGCACACGACGGGGGACTGCCCGTCGTACGGGCGATGGGCACCGACGAACTCCACGTCATCGGAGACTGGCGCCGTGTCTTCCCCGAAGGCCGCTCGGTTACCGAGGTCAAGGTCAAGGACACATACACCGCACGAACCGGCACCGACGCCGGCACGGGGCAGGAGCAGTAAATGCCGGAGAAGAACATCGACTTCGGGAAGTTCGGCGCGAGCGGGATCAAGGGCAGCGACGCCGTCGCCCGCCAGCTCGACCGGCTCGCCGGCCACATCGCCACCCCAGTGACCGCCAAGCGGGGCCTGATGGCACGCCTGCACTACCTGACGACGTCGGACAGGGCCTGGCAGGCCGCCAAGGACGCCGGACTGACCGTGAGCGACCGGACGCTGAAGGCATGGCTGGAGGACAGACGCCGTCCGTCGAAGGCCAACCTGGAGCGCATCGATGCCGCATACAGGGCGGTGCGGCGCCGCAACGTCGCCCGCCACCTCACCGCCCGCCTCAACCGCGAGGGCCGCGGCACCCGCGTGGAGATCCACCCCCTCGACCAGTCCGGCGTGGCGCGCCCGCTCCAGCGCGTGGTGGAACACCGGTCGATGAACGTGCGCCGCTGGGACAAGATCGTCGGGTCCTGGGCGGCCGGCGACCACCAGGGCCTGAACGACGCCTGGACCGCCGATGTCCTGCCCGACCTCGGCTCCCAGTGGGGCCAGTACGAGTACGTCAAAAACATCGGCTTCGCCGCGTAGAGACCAACCCCCGCAAGGCCATGGTCTCCAGCGTCTGCAGGCATGGCGTACGGTGGTGCGAACCGACGCGGGGTGGAGCAGCTCGGTAGCTCGCTGGGCTCATAACCCAGAGGTCGCAGGTTCAAATCCTGTCCCCGCTACTGCAAGCTGGAGGGCCCGGAACCGTACGGTTCCGGGCCCTCCAGCCGTATGTGGCCTACATGTCGGCAGCCGTCATGCCCAACTGCCAGGTCAGGCACGAGCGCTGGCGCACCGAACCGCTCCGGGACGCGATCCCGCCGTGCCCCGACGCCAACATCAGGCGACACCCGTCCGCCGGACGGGACGCAGCGGGCACTCCCATACGGTGGCGCCCCAGCCACACCAGCAACGCCTGACGCCCTTCGGCCACATCCACCCCCCACCGGACCATCAACTGCTCCACACCCGCGAGCCACCCGGCCCGGCCCGCCGCATCCCGCTGTTCCGCCCGTTCGAAGTCCAGCATGGCGCCCGCGAGCTCTGCCGCCTCCGGGTAGATCACCAGAGGGGCCGCCCGCATCTCCCGCGCACCCAGCCCAGCCGTCCAGGCCCGCTGCACCCAGCACACGGTGTCCGGCATCCGCGTCCACCAGTACACCGCGACCTGGAAGGCATCGGCGAACAACTCCTCACCGGCCGGCCCCCACCGTGCGGCCAGCTGCTGCCGCACGCCGTGTGCCGTCACCGTCTCGGGCAGTTCGGCCAGCCCCACGAAGTCCGGACCACGACCGCGGGAGTCGTCCGACCAGTAACCGTGCCGCAGGCACACCTGCCAGCTGTCCGGCGACATCAGCCACACCGCCTCGCCGACACCCAGGTCATCACCGCACAGCCGGCAGTACCGTACGAGATGCCCCGCCAACGGCTCCCAGGGCCACCTCCACTCCGCCGCTTCCTCCGGGCCGCCCGACAGCAGCCACTCCGCGCCCAGACTGGGCAGATCCTGCTGCAGGAGACCAGGCGACCGGTCAGCCAGGACAGCCAGAAAGCGCAGCCCCGCCTCGTTCACGTACATCTCAGTGCACTGCGGATACCTCTCCACCCGCTCGGGATCCACGGATGCCTCGCCCTGCCCGACCCGGTCGAGGAAATCAGCCAGGCTCAGACCGTTGGCGTGCGCGAGCCGGTTCACGAACGACCCCGTCGACTCGCCCGCCACCGGCCACGCACGCAGCGGCAGCGCCCTGCGAGGCCCGTACAGGCCGGGATCGTTCAGCACAGCTGTCCTTCCGCCGAAACTGCCACTGCGGGCACCGTGACCGGCCCGGCAGCAGGCGGTCAAGAGCGCCAGCACTCGTTCGGGTGAACCCAGACGAACGTCCTGCCGCAGCACCGCACACCCCTTCCACCCTGGAACCAGGTGCACGCGCACGCCATCACCGGGGGAGGATCATGGCCACGACGACGCGCATCCGCCCGGCCGCGACCGCTCCCACGGCCAGCCCCCGCCTGAAGACACCCCTGCGCGGAGGCCAGCAAATCGCCGTCGACACCTCCGCCAGCAGCTTCATCGAGGGCTACCGCCGCGTCAGCGTCTACATGGCCACCGGCACCGGAAAGACCCTGGTGGCCCTGCACATCGTCCAGGAAACCGCCCCACAAGGCGCTTCCCTGGTGGCAGTCCCCTCTCTGCGGCTCCTTGAGCAGACCGCCGCGAAATGGCACAGCGAAGGACGCCCCGGCCGCTACCTCGGCGTGTGTTCCTCACCCCAGCCGGCGGACCCGTACCTGGACGGCATCCTCACCATGGTCGACACCGCCGACGACCTGGCCCAGCAGGCCGCCGACGCCCAGGGACCGCTCAACGTGTTCTGCACCTACGACTCCCTGGACAAGGTCGTCGAAGCCCACCGCGAATTCCACCTGCCCCGCTGGGACGTCGTGGTCGCCGACGAAGCCCACCGCACCGCCGGTGACTACGACAAACCCTGGGCCCGCATCCACCACGACGACAAGCTGCCCGCCCGCCATCGCCTCTACATGACCGCGACGCCCCGCGTCTTCGACGAGAAGAAAGCCCGCGCCAAAGGCATCAGCCCCAACACCGTCATCGCCTCCATGGACGACGTGAGCATCTACGGGCCCGTCGTCTACCGCATCTCCCTGAGAGAAGCGATCGACGAGGGACTCCTCGCCGACTACCGCATCGCCGGCGTCATCATCAGAGACGAAGACCTGCGCGGCCTGCTGAACCGGCTCCCCGCGAACACCTGGAGTGGCGAAGCACTGCGTGCCGCAGCCGCCCAAGTCGCCCTGCTGGTCGCCCAGCACCGCTACGACCTGCGCCGCACCCTGACCTTCCACCCCTGCATCGACGCGGCGGAAGTCTGCGCCGAAACACTCCACCAGACCGCAGCCCTCATGCCCCCGGCCTACCGCACCCCCCTGCAGGTCGGCACCGTCAGCTCCCGGCAGAGCCCCTTCGAACGCCACAAGAACTACACGGCCTTCGCCGACACCCCTCTCAACACCCCCACCTCACAGCAGCCGCCGCGCCGGGCCGTCCTCACCAACTGCCGCTGCTGCTCCGAAGGCGTCGACATCCCCGCCATCGACTCCCTGCTCTTCGCCCATCCCAAGACCAGCACCATCGACATCATCCAGTCCATCGGACGCGCCCTGCGCCAGACCCCCGGCGACGGCAAGATCTCCACCATCGTCATCCCCATCTACATGGCCCCTGGCGAAACCCTCGCAGAGGCCGTCAAGAAGACCGCCTTCCACCTGATCTACCGGGTCCTCATCGACCTCGACGTCTACGACGAGCACACCTTCCACCTCGTCGACCACTTCCGGTACCCGGCCGACCCCGCCGGACCCCAGATCGCCCCGCCCCCGGAGCGCGCCGACGAGATCATCCCCGTCCTCGATCTGAACGACGTCATGGCCCCCAACCGCGTATGGGAGGCCGCCTTCGAAGTCGCCACCAACTTCCACACCCAACACGGCCACCTCGACGTCCCCAGCCTCCACCTCCACGGCCGTTTCCACCTCGGCTGGTGGACCGGAGTACAGCGCTCCATGCGCAAGAACGGCCTGCTCCTGCCCGAACGCATCGCAGCACTGGACACGCTCGACATGATCTGGGAACACCCCCCGCACAGCATCGAGCGCAAACTCCTCATCGCCCGCGACTACGTCACCCGCCACGGACACCTCGCACCCCGGTGGGCCGAACACCACCAAGGCCTGCACCTGGGCCGCTGGCTCGCCGACCGCCGAAAGGAGGTCACCACCCGCCGCCTGCCCTACTGCTACCAACGGGCCCTGAACGAGATCTACCCCTGGTGGAACGCCAAAGGCGAAGCCGAATGGAAACGCACCTACGCCCGCGCCCACACGGCCGCGCGCGACAACACCCTGATCTTCCCCGACCCGCACCAACTCACCGGCACCGCACCGCCGCTCACCCACTGGCTGGCCAAGCAGATCGACAACCTCACCCGACTCGAGCCCTACCAGCACCACCTCCTGGGCGACCTCCCCATCGAGCACCCCCTGGCCCTCCTGCTGCGCCGTCCCCGCAGCGCCTCCCAACGGGCCTTCGCCCGAGGACTGCAGGCCGCCTACGCCTACCGTCGCCACCACCATCACCTGGACGTTCCCTACAACTACACCTGCGAAGACGGCCCCGAATTCGGTCTGGGAAGGTGGCTCGCCGAAAAACGGCGTGCCCCGCAAACCCTCTCCCGGGAACAACTGGACGCCCTGGAAGCCCTCGACATGCGCTGGACCTCACGCCACCGGCACAGCACAACCTGAACCGCCGTGCGCACCAGCAGACGGCGGGCGCACCCCCCGGCTCCAGCCTCCGCGCAAACAGCTGTACCGGATTCCTCCCGGCGGGGGCTGCCGCATCCATCCGACAGACCTGGAATCCCAGTACCCGGCTGACAACACCAAGACGCAACGCAGCCCACGAGCAGGAAAAACCGAACGTCTTCAGTCAGGAGTACTCCGGCATCATGACGACACCGCCCCAATCCCCCGGCCGGTTGCCCGCCTTCAACATGAGCCTCACGCATGTCACGCTTCCCAGCGCGCAGGTACAGGTCAACCGCCTGACCGGCCTCGTCAACGAAATCACCCTGGGCACCAGCGTGATCGTGATCGTGATGAGCACTGTCACCGCCCCGGCCTCCAACCGCCCGGCCGAGACCGACGCCGATCGAAGCCGCTTGACCTGGCCGACCTGGCAGGGAGACACCATCCCCGAGGCCCACCAGAAGTGGAAGGCAGTCTTCGCCCCCGAGGACCGCACCTTCAGGGGCCTCTACTACGAGGGACCCACCCTTGAAGAGACGCCGACCTTCCGCGTCCCAGCCACCGTTCTGTCCGACGCGATGTGGAAGATGGTCCAGAACGAGTCTTGCGCGGTCCTGTGCACCGGCCTCACCGGGGACCCCTCCGCAGCCGAGATCACGACCGCTCTCGAAGAAGGAATGCTCCAAGCAGTCCTGGTAGAAGCCCTGTTCGCCTAGCCTCCAGACCGGCCCCGCGACATCCCCTAACGTTGCACGACACGACCCACGCCCACCCGGCCCACACGCCCCCGCAACACCACTCAGCGAAGGACACACGACACGATGGATCTCGCCGGCCGCTGCTCCATCGCGCACTGAGGATTTTGTTTCATGCCTTCCTCCGACGAGCCCATCGCCGAGATCTCCGCCGTCGCCGCCTCCCGCACCCGCCCCGCCCGGCTCCCACTGCGCCCGGACCAGCAGCGGGCCGTCGACAGCGCGGCACGCCACCTGGTACGCGCCCACACCCGCGGACACATGGTGTCGGCCTGCGGCACAGGAAAAACACTCACCGCGCTGCGGACCGCCGAAGCCCTCGACATCCGCCACCTGCTGATCGCCGTGCCGAGCCTGGACCTCATCTCCCAGTGGGCCCGGGCAGCCCGCAACGACGGACGCCCGGAACCGATGATGGCGGTGTCCTCGCTGGCCGCCGCCAAGCACCCGGTCCTGGCCGGAGCAGCGGTCCACAGCACCAACAACCCAGAATTCCTGGTGACCTGGCTGGCCCGGCACGAGCATGCCACCGTCTTCGTCACGCTCGACTCCCTCCCGAGAATCGAACAGACCCAGCACACCCGCGCTCCCGCGCCGAGCTTCGACCTCATGATCGTGGACGAGGCGCACCGCACCGCGGGAAGCTGGGACAAGGACTGGACCGTCCTGCACGACCACACCCGCATCCGAGCCGACCGCCGCCTCTACCTCACCGCCACCCCCTACGAATGGGACCCGCCCCGCCTGACCGAAGCACCCACCACCCGCCCCCAGCCCAGACGTACCACCGCGACCGCCCCCGCCTGGGACACCCCAGCCCTCGTCGCCTCCATGGCAGACACCAAAACCTTTGGCCCCCGCCTGCACACCTACAGCCACGCGGATGCCATCGAGGACGGAGTTCTCGCCGACTACCAGCTGGTCGTCCCCACGATCACCGACACCCAGCTGCGCACCGTACTGGCCACCCCCGACGTGCACGCCGGCTTCGGCCCGACCGCGCGCCGCACCACCGCGCTGCACCTGGCCGTCCTCAAAGCGATGACCGAGCACGACCTCCACCACGTGATCGTGTACTTCCAACAGGTCGCCGACGCCACCGACTTCGCCCGTCAGTTCCCCCACACCCTGCGCACCCTCGCCGAGGACCAACGCCCCGTCTGGGCGAGCGACCTGGTGGTCCAGTCGATCAACGGCACCCACACCCCCGGCCAGCGCCACGACATCCTCACCGACTTCGCCACCGCCGACCGCGCCGTGCTGACCAACTCCCAAGTACTGGGGGAGGGCATCGACCTGCCGGCCGTCGACGCGGTCGTCTTCGCCGACCGCACCGCCAGCGTCCGCCGCATCGTCCAGGCCCTGGGCCGCGCCCTGCGCAAACCCCCCACCCAGACCACGAAGACCGCCAGCCTCGTCATCCCCGCCTACATCCCCCACGGCGCTGACCCCACCGACCTCCTCGGCACCCCCTACGAAGCCCTCTGGCTCGTCACCGCAGCCCTGCGCCACCACGACCAGACCATCGCCGCCCGCGCCCCCCGCACCACCGCCAAACGCCGCCTAGAACAGGGCACCCGTACACTCCTGGCCCGCCGCTTCCGCTTCGACTTCACCCTCAACCCCGACAGCATCGCCCAGGCCATGGACCTGATCGCCTGGCCCGCCGACAACGCAACCCTCTCCGCCCCACGCAGGGCAGGCCTAGCAGCCGCGACCCGCTTCCACGCCGAATACCACCACCTGCGCGTCCCCACCGATTACGAAGACGCCTACGGCTACCGGCTCGGCACCTTCATCGCCGGCCAGCGCACCGCCCGCAGACAAGGCATTGTCACCGAGGACTGGATTGCCGAACTCGACGCGCTCGGCATGATCTGGGACGACCACGAAGCCTCCTGGCAGGGCCACCTCACCACCGTCACCGCTTTCCACACCGAGCACGGCCACCTCGCGATCCCTCTCCACCAACCCGGCGGCCAATTCCTCGTCAGCCAACGAGCCCTTGCCCGCAACAACCGCCTCCACCCCGACCGCCACGCCCAACTCGCCACCATCGACCCCCACTGGACCCTCCCGTACGGCCCTGACTGGCACCGCAAATACCACCTCCTACGACGCCACATCGAAGCCGGCCACAGCCCGACCACGCTGCGCCGCGACACGGTGATCGACGAGGTAAAGGCGGGAAGCTGGCTGCACCGCCAGTTCTCCACCTGGAACCAGCTCACCCCCGGACAGCGCGACCTCCTTACTCGCCTGGAACTGACCCCGGCCGCCGCTCCCCTGACACGTGCGCAGCAGATGAGCTCACCCGCAGCAAGGCGGCCCCGTCGTTCCTTCGAGCAGACCGCACAGATCCTCCGGCTCTTCGTCGAGCGCTGGAACCGACCGCCCGGCTCCCGGGAATGGGTCGAGGTCGACGGAGAACGGATCATGATCGGACCGTGGCTCAGCAAGGCACGTTCCAAGCAGAATGCCAGTCAACTCACCGACGAGCAGAACCACTTGATGGCGGAGATCCTCCAGGCAGACTGGACTTTTCGCGAGTCCGGTTAAACGGGCCCGGCCTCAGTCAGCCGCGACTATGCGGAGTCGCCTCTGACCCGGCCACATCGCACAAGCGTCCGTGCCCCCAACGTAGTTCGGGACCAGAGCGAGACTCGACGCTGGCCACGGCGCTCGCACCCGAGCAAGCGGCTGCTCCGCCCGAGTTGAGCACTTCAACGAATTCGCCGACACCACCCGCCGGACAGCGAACCACCAGCACTCCCACCGCGCGGTGGGCCCTCCGCAACCGGTGGAGGCCGGCGAACGTTGATCGCTTTGATCAGGCCGACGGACTGCCGCCCGTCACCGAGCACCACGGGGTTCCAGCTCCAGCAGGCTGCGCAACTCCAACACGCCGTCCCACAACGTCGCCACACAGATGTCACCGCCGAGAGCAGTCGTCTCGGTCCAACCGTCGTAAGCGTGGCCTGCGTTGCGCACAGGCTTCCAGTCCTGAGCCCGCCACTCGGCGAGGATCTCCCGCTCCAGCCGCTCGGCGTCACGGCCACGCGCGAAGGACAAAGTGTTGTACAGCTGCCAACCCCGGCCGCGGTGCTTCTCGATCCGACCGGTCCTCAGGTTGCAGATCCCGACCTTCGCTGCCTGCAGGCCCTGGTGGTGCAGTAGATACACGAGGGCGGGCCGGTCACGCTTGAATCCGTATTCGGCGCACTCGGAACAACCCGTGCCACGGCTGTTCACACTGCCCAGGGTGGGAAACACCTCTGCCCCGCACACCTGGTTCATACATCGGCACTTCCAGCGCTCGCGCACTCCCGGATACGGCTCCAGTGGCTCCAGACCCGCTGCCACCATGATGCCGTGCGCCTCATCGCCAGCGATGACGACACCGGCGCACCACTTGCACGCCTGGGCACCGCGCCGGACCCATCCGAGCCGCGGATAGATGATCCGCTCTGGCGGCCCAGGACACTCGGGAGCCAGGCACCGGCTGCGCCAGCGCTCGTTGACCCCCGGGTACGGCTCAAAGGGCTGGGCACCGGCGGCGAGGAGCTCGCTCACGGCCTGCTCCTCGGGTACGCGCATCCTCCCACCGCAACGCTGGCACCCTCCCTGTCCGGTGAGGGCGACGTTGGCATAGCTGGGGGCGATGTCGTCCGCCCCGCACTTCAGGCACACACAGGGCCAAGGCATGCCGGCCGCCTTGTACGGCTCCTGGGGCTCCACGCCGCGCTGGATCATCTCAAACACCGCACGTTCGGGCCGTACAGCAACCCGGGCACAGTACTTGCACGCTGACACCCTGCTCAGGCGTGCGTCCGACAGACGCGGCCGGATACCGGCCGGATCGCCCTCCCACAGCCCAGGGCACAGCGCGCTCAAACACCGGCTGAGCCAAGGAACGTCCACCCCCGGATATGCCTCCAGCGGCTCCACTCCGGCGGCCCGCATCTCAGCCGCGGCCTGATTCTCCGGAACCTTACGCAGGGCAGCCCCTCGAGCACGGCCGCACGGCCTGCATCCGCCGCTTTTCGGCCGCATCACATTGCGGTAGATCGGATCGACGAATTCACCGCAGTCCATACAGACACTCAGCCACCGCTCGCCGTTCCCGGGCCACACGGAGATCGGCCAAACGTTCTTGGCGATCATGTTCGCCTTGGCGGCCTCGGGATCGAGATAGCGAGGCATGCGGCCTCCTCCAAAGGGCTGACCTCACGCTGGAGTTGGCGCGGCAACTGGTCCATCTCGCGTATGCGCGTTCGGTGTTGGACGACGATTCATTAGAGGCTATCTCCTCGCGCGTGCATGATCGCGAGCAACCCCCACAGATCTGACGCTCAATCAAGTCCTCCTGAAAGCCAGCCCTGTAAGGCTGGCGGCGTGGCGGACTTTCGAACAGACCGTTAGACATATCGTCCCGACCGAGGAGACGAGGGAGGGCCAACATCACAGAAACTCACATAGTTTTCTGCTTCCATTGAAGCGACCAGAGGGACCAGCACTGAGTGCTGCAGAGGCAAGGCGAAGCGCCGGAGGTTCGCAGCCAGCCTGAAGTCGACCGCGGAGCGGGCGGCTTCCCAATCAACCTGAGCTACAACCAAGTTGGCACGTACCTCATACGACCTGACGTCCTTGACTCGCGGAGCGAAGTCAAGGACCCGCGGCTGCGGAGCAGCCGGCGTAGCTGCGGAGCAGCTACGGGTTTCCGCCGCGTAGCGGCGGCGCGTCGTGTCTGCGGAGCAGACC